>NZ_AP024619.1:1695000-2015000 GCF_019668485.1 Gelria sp. Kuro-4
GCACTTACTACCTGGAGCCGGCAGAAGGCGGGGCCAAGGCCTACCAGCTGCTGCTGAAGGCCATGGAAGAAACCAAGCGCGTGGCCATAGCCAAGGTGGCCCTGCGCTCCAAGGAAGCGCTGGCTGCCATCCGCGTGCGGGAAGGCGCCCTGGCCCTGGCCACCATGCTCTATGCGAGCGAACTGCGCTCGCCGCAGGGACTCAACCTGGGAGCGGAACAGGTCAAGGTGAGCGACAAAGAGCTGGCCATGGCCGTGCGCCTGGTGGAGGAGCTGAGCACCAGCTTTACGCCGGAAAAGTACACCAGCGAGTACCGGACGGCGCTCTCCGAGCTTATCCAGGCCAAGATCGCCGGCGCCGAGATCAAGGAGGTCCAGCCGGCCCCGCGCACCGAGGTGGTGGACCTGATGGAGGCCCTGCGGGCCAGCCTGAGCGAAGCCAAGAAAGAGAAAGAGCGAAAGCCCAGGCGCAAAAAGGCCCGGGCCGAGACGGCGGTCTGATGCTGCCGGAGAGCATCGTGCCCATGGAACCCACCTTGGTGCGCGCCCCCTTTGACGACCCGGCGTTTGTTTTCCAGGTGAAGTGGGACGGCGTCCGGCTCTTAAGCTTTAGCGAGGCCGGTACCCTGCGCCTGGAGAACCGTCGCCGGCGGCGCCGCGACGGCTTTTACCCGGAACTGGAAACACTTCCCGGCCGGCTGAAACACAGCGGGCTGGTGCTGGATGGCGAAGTGGTGGCCTTCAAGGGGGGGAAGCCGTCTTTTCCCCTGGTCCTAAGGCGGGAACAGGCCGGCTCGCCGGCCCGGGCCCGGGAGCTCGCCCGCCGCGTCCCCATAGTGTACCTGGTGTTTGATCTTCTTTACCTGGAGGGCGAGCCCCTGCTGCACCGGCCGCTCAGCGAACGCCAGGAGCGGTTGCAGGAGGTGCTGAGGCCGGCGCCCGAAGCCGTAGAGATCGTCGAGAACTTTTCTTCCGGCACGGCCCTTTTCCGGGCGGTTGAGGCCCAAGGGCTGGAAGGAATAGTGGCCAAGCGCCGGGCCAGCCTGTACGTACCGGGCAAATCGCGGGACTGGCTCAAGGTGAAGGTGCGCCGCCGCATGCTCTGCCTGGTGGGCGGTTATAGCACCGAAGGCAAGCGGCTTAAATCGCTCCTGCTGGGGGCCTGGCAGGGGCCCGACCTCATCTATCTGGGCCGGGTGGGCACCGGGCTCAGCGCCCGCGAGTGGGAGGAGCTGGCCGCGGTGTTGCGGGACCTTACGACCGCGGTCTGCCCTTTCCACCGGGCGCCGCGCGGCCGTAGCTTCCGCTGGGTAGAGCCGGTGCTGCCGGTGTGGGTGGAGTACAGCGAGTGGACCGAGGACCTGCACCTCAGGGCGCCCAGCCTGGTCGGCTTTGCCAGGGCGGCGCCTGCGGAGTGCCGCCTGGATGCCGAATCGTAAGAGGAGGGATGAGGGTGCGCCGGGCCGAAACGCGCGTCGCCATCGCCGGGCGCGAGCTTACTTTAACCAACCTGGACAAGGTGTTCTGGCCCGACCGGGGGTATACCAAGGCCGATGTCCTGGCTTACTATGTGGAGATGTTCCCTTTCCTCAGCCCGCACCTAAAGGACCGCCCGCTGGTGGTCACCCGGTATCCCAACGGTATCCAGGGCAAGTCCTTTTACCAGAAGAACCTGCCGGCCCATGCGCCGGCCTGGATCAAGTCCTGCCCCGTTCCGACCGAAAAGGAGAAACGGGTTATTAATTTTGTCCTTTGCCAGGACTTGCCCACCCTGGTGTGGCTGGTGAACCAGGGGGCGCTCGAGCTGCATCCCTGGCTGTCACGGTACGACAAACTGGATTACCCGGACTTCGCCGTGTTCGACCTGGACCCGGATCCGCCCAGCGGTCTGGCCGAGGCCCGGGAGGTGGCCCTGGTGCTCGGGCGCCTGCTCGGCGGCCTGGGCCTCAAGGTTTTTCCTAAAACCTCGGGGGCCACCGGGCTGCACCTTTATGTTCCCTTGGCCCGGGCCGAAACCTACGAGGAGGTGCGCGAATTCTGCGGCGCCGTAGCGCGTGTGGTCGCCCGGAAGCTGCCGGCCTTGGCCACGGTGGAGCGCCGGGTGGCCGCCCGGCGGGGGAAGGTGTACATCGACTGGCTGCAGAACATCCGCGGTCAGACCATCTGTGCCCCGTACAGCCTCCGGCCGCTGCCGGGGGCGCCGGTTTCCACCCCGCTTACCTGGGATGAGGTGCCCACCCTCACGGCGGGCTTTGATATAGAAAGCATTCGCCCGCGGGTGGCCCGGGAGGGCGACCTTTTCCGCAGCGCCCTGGCCGGGGGCGCAGCGCTTCAGCAGGCCATCCAGGCCCTGAAAAGCCGGGATTAGTCGGGAGGAATTCGGCGGGAAGTAGCAAAGTGTGTAGTAGTTCTGAGTAGTGATGTCGGGGGAGGGGAAGAGGACGGAGAACTTGACAGAACGTGACCTCTGGCTGGCGGTGGCCGGAACGCCCGGGGTGGGAGCGCGCTCTTTTTTTGAACTGCTGGAGCTGTTTGGGCACTTGACCGCTTTCTGGGAAGCTTCAGAGACGGAAGTGCGCGAGCGGGCGGCGCCCCTGGGCGCCCGGCGGGTGCAGGCGCTTCTCATGACGCGGCGCAGGTTCAAGCTGGAAGAAGCGCTCAAGCGCCTGGAGCAGGCCGGCGTGCAGTTTGTCACCCTGCTCGATGCCGCCTACCCGGACAATTTAAAGACCATCTTTGACCCGCCGCCGGTGCTTTACTACCGGGGCGATCTCCGGGCCGGGGACAGCCTGGCCGTGGCGATGGTGGGCTCGCGCCGCGCTACTCCCTACGGCCGGGAAATCGCCACCAAATTTGCCCGCGAGCTGGCCGGTGCGGGTGTAACGGTGGTGAGCGGCCTGGCGCGCGGCATCGACTCCGCCGCCCACCGCGGCGCGCTGGCCGGCGGCGGGCGCACGTTGGCCGTATTAGGCTCTGGCCTGGATGTGATTTACCCGCCGGAAAACGCCCGCCTCTATGCGCAGGTGGCCGAGCACGGTGCGGTCCTGAGCGAGTTTCCCCTGGGCGCGCAGCCGGAAGCCGGCCATTTTCCCATGCGCAACCGGGTGATCAGCGGCCTGGCCCGCGCTGTGGTGGTGGTGGAGGCTGCCCGGACCAGCGGCTCGCTCATCACCGCCGACTGTGCCCTGGAGCAGGGCAGGGACGTCTTTGCCGTCCCGGGGCCGGTCACCAGCCCCTTCAGCTGGGGAACGAACAACCTCCTCAAGCAGGGGGCGAAGGTAATGCAGGATGTGAGCGATGTCCTGGTGGAGCTGGGACTGAGCGAGGCGCCTGCGACAGGGTGCGAGCGGCCCGACTTGACTTCCCAGGAAGAGAAGGTGTATTCTTTGTTTTCGGAGCGCAGCCTGCACATTGATGAACTGGTACGGCGCTCCGGGTTGACAGCGCAGGAAGTTACTGCCATACTTATGATGCTGGAGCTGAAGGGCCTTGTCCGCCAGCTACCGGGGAAGATGTTTTTCCGCGTGCCTTGAGGGACGGACTGAAGGAAAAAGGAACAACAAAGGATGCCGCTCGGCGGCGGGGGTGTAAGGATGGAAAAGTGTCTCTTGATCGTCGAATCGCCGGCCAAAGCCAAGACCATCGAGAAATTTCTGGGGAAGGGCTATGCCGTGGCGGCCTCCATGGGCCACGTGCGCGACCTACCGCGCAGCCAGTTCGGGGTGGACGTGGAGGACAATTTTACCCCCAAGTATATAACCATCCGGGGCAAGGGCGAGATACTGAAGAAACTGCGCGAGGCAGCCAAAAAGGCGGACAAGGTGTACCTGGCGGCCGACCCGGACCGGGAGGGGGAGGCCATCGCCTGGCACCTGGCTTATGTCCTCGGCCTCGAGCCTTCTGCGCCGTGCCGCGTGGAGTTTAACGAGATCACCAAACAGGCGGTGCGCGATTCGCTCAAGAGCCCGCGCGCCATCGACCAGAAGCGGGTCGATGCGCAGCAGGCGCGCCGGGTGCTGGACCGGCTGGTGGGGTACAACTTGAGTCCCCTCCTCTGGGACAAGGTTAAGCGCGGCCTTTCGGCCGGGCGGGTGCAGTCGGTGGCCGTGAAGCTCATCTGCGACCGGCAGCGTGAGATCGACGCCTTCCAGCCGGAGGAGTACTGGACCATCACGGCCCAGGTGGCCAAGTCTACCAGGGAGAAATTCTCCGCCCGCCTGGTGGCGCGCGGCGGCGAGAAGCTGGAGATTAAGGACGAAGCCGGCGCGCAGGCGCTGGTCAGCGAGCTCAAAAGGCAAGAACTGCATGTGACAGACATCAGCCGCCGTGAGCGTCGGAAGAACCCGCACCCGCCCTTTACCACCAGCACCCTGCAGCAGGAGGCTGCCCGCCGGCTCGGTTTCACCGTCAAAAAGACCATGTCGCTGGCGCAGCAGCTTTACGAGGGTTTGGAGGTCGGCAAAGAGGGCAGGGTCGGGCTCATCACCTACATGCGCACTGACTCCACGCGCATCTCACCTGTTGCCCGCCGCGAGGCGGTGGAGTACATCGAACGTACCTATGGTGCGGACTACAAGGGCGCCGGGGTGTTCACCGCCGCCCGCGGCAAGGTGCAGGATGCCCATGAAGGCATCCGCCCGACGCAGGTGACGCGGCTGCCGCAAAACCTGGCCACGTATCTCACGCGCGACCAGCTGCGCCTCTACACCCTGATCTGGGAACGCTTTCTCGCCAGCCAGATGGCGCCTGCGGTGTACGACAGCGTGACGGCCGAGATCGCCGCCGGGGAGCTTCGGCTCCGGGCGACCGGCTCGGAGGTGAAGTTCCGCGGTTACACAGCGGTCTACGAAGAAACCAGGGACGGTGAGGGCGAGGAAAAAGAGGCGGTGCTACCGCCGCTTGTGGTCGGTGAGAAGCTGACGCTGGTGCGCACCGTGCCCGAGCAGCACTTCACCCAGCCGCCGCCGGCTTACACCGAGGCCTCGTTGGTAAAGACGCTGGAAGAGAAGGGCATCGGGCGCCCCAGTACCTATGCCCCCACCGTGGAGACCATCTTAAAGCGCGGCTACGTGACGCGCGAGAAGAAGAAGCTCAAACCGACCGAGCTGGGTTTTTTGGTCACCGACCTCTTGAGCCGCTACTTCCCGGAGATTATCGATGTCCAGTTTACGGCGGAGATGGAGGACAAACTGGACCGGATTGAGGAAGGCGAGGCCGAATGGCGGCGAGTGGTGGGCGAGTTTTACCCCGCCTTTGCCGAGCAGGTGCGTGCAGCCAAGGAAAACATGGAGGAAGTCCACGTGGCGGACGAGGTGAGCGACGAAGTGTGCGAACTGTGCGGCCGCCGCATGGTGATCAAGCAGGGGCGCTTCGGCAAGTTTTTGGCCTGCCCCGGTTTTCCTGCGTGCCGCAACACGAAGCCGCTGCGCGAAGGGACGGGCGTTAAGTGTCCCCAGTGCGGGGGCGAGATCTTAGTAAAGACATCGCGGCGCGGCCGGCGTTTCTACGGCTGCGAAAACTACCCGGAGTGCAGGTTCGTGACCTGGGATACCCCCACGGAAAAGCGCTGCCCGCGCTGTGGCTCGCTCCTGGTGCGCAAAGAGAGCCGGCGCCGAGAGCCTTACCTGGCCTGCAGCAACAAGGAGTGCCGCTATACGGAAGACCCGGCGAAAAGCCCGGCTGAGCCGGAAAACGCGCGGCAAAAGAAGGTGGGTTCATGACCGAAGCGGTTACGGTGATCGGGGCCGGCCTGGCCGGCAGCGAGGCCGCCTGGCAGCTGGCCAAGCGGGGCGTCAAGGTGCGCCTGATCGAGATGCGTCCGGCGAAGTTCACGCCGGCGCACCATACCGACAAGTTCGCCGAACTGGTGTGCAGCAACTCGCTGCGGGCCGCCGCGCTCGAGAACGCGGTGGGCCTGCTGAAAGAAGAGATGCGGCGGCTGGACTCCTTGATCATGCGTGCGGCGGAGGCGACGCGCGTGCCGGCCGGCGGCGCTCTGGCCGTGGACCGCGACCGGTTCTCCGACTTTATAACGAGCGCCCTCACGGAGCACCCGGCGGTAAGCGTGGAGCGCCGTGAGGTTACGGAAATCCCGGCGCAAGGGATCGTAATCATCGCCACCGGCCCCTTAACCTCGGACGCCATGGCGGCGCGGCTGGGTGAGCTTACGGGCACAGAGCACCTTTATTTTTACGACGCGGTGGCCCCCATTGTCACGCTGGAATCGGTGAACCTGGAACGCTGCTTCTGGGGGTCCCGCTACGGGAAGGGCGAAAAGGCCTACCTGAACTGCCCGCTGACCCAGGAGGAGTACGAACGTTTCTGGGAAGAACTGGTGCGGGCCGAGCGGCACCCGCTGAAGGAGTTTGAAGAACTTAAGGTGTTCGAAGGCTGCATGCCGGTTGAGGAAATGGCCCGGCGGGGGCCGGAAACCCTGCGCTTCGGGCCCCTGAAACCGGTGGGGCTGGTTGACCCGCACACCGGCAGGCAGCCGTACGCCGTGGTGCAGCTGCGGCAGGATAACCGGGAAGGGACACTCTACAACCTGGTGGGCTTTCAGACGCAGCTCAAGTGGGGCGAGCAAAAGCGCGTCTTCGGCCTGATCCCGGGCCTGGAGAATGCCGAGTTTGTGCGCTACGGGGTGATGCACCGCAACACCTTTATCGCTTCACCCAAGGTGCTGGCACCCACCTGGCAGCTGAAGGCGGCACCGCGGCTTTTCGTTGCCGGCCAGGTGACAGGTGTGGAGGGTTACGTGGAATCGGCGGCCTCGGGGCTGGTGGCCGGCATCAATGCGGCCCGCCTGGCCCGGGGGCTGGACCCTATCGTCCTTTCGCCTGAGACGGCGTGCGGGGCGCTGGCGCACTACGTCACCACCGCCGGCCTGGGGAATTTCCAGCCCATGAACGTGAATTTCGGCCTTTTTCCACCCCTGGGCACCCGGGTCCGCGGGCGCCGCGAGCGAAACCTGGCCTTGGCGCAGCGGGCCTTGGCCTGGTTTGACAATAATTGGAAACATTTCGAATTATAGTGTTGCCAAAATAATCTTTTTGTGTTAGTATAGGGCCGTGTCAAGCCAGCATCCAGGGAGGTGGCAGCGGTGGCCTGGGAGAGGGAGCGGGATGATTTTCTGGCCTACCTGGCAGAGGACCGCGCCTACTCGCGGCATACCGTGGCCGCCTACCAGGACGACTTGGAGCATTATGCCTGCTTTTGCCGGGAGCAGGCAGTGGACCCACTACAGCCGCCGCGGGGACTCTTACGGGCCTACCTGGCGTACCTCAGCGAAAGGGGTTACGCCCGCCGTACCATCGCCCGCCGCCTCACGGCCCTGCGCTCCTTTTTCCGCTTCCGCCAGCGCCAGGGTCGCAGCGGCGAAAACCAGGCCGAGCAGCTTCATGGCCCCAAGCTGGGAAGGAAACTGCCCACCTTTTTGTCGGAGGAGCAGGTGGAGGCCCTGCTGCGGGCGCCCGCTGCGGTCACGCCGCTCGGGAAGCGCGATGCCGCCATTTTGGAACTGCTTTACGCTACGGGGGCGCGCGTCGGGGAACTGGTGGCCCTGAACCTGGCCGATCTTAACCTGGGGGCCGGGTGCGCCCGCGTGCTGGGCAAAGGCCGGCGCGAACGGATTGTTCTTTTGGGCGGGCGGGCCGTGGCCGCGCTCCGGCTCTACCTGACAGCCGGGCGGCCCTTTCTGGTAAAGGCCGGCAGAGCGGAGCAGGCGGTATTCTTAAACCGCTCGGGCCGGCGCCTGACGGACCGAAGCGTACGCCGGCTGGTGGACAAATACTGCCAGGCGGCGGCGTTAAACCTGCACATCAGCCCCCATACTCTGCGCCATACCTTTGCCACTCACCTCCTCGAACACGGGGCGGACCTGCGAAGCGTCCAGGAGCTACTGGGGCACGCCAGCCTTTCCACCACCCAGATTTACACGCACGTTACCCGGCAGCGTCTCTACAGCGAATACCGGGCGGCCCATCCGCGCGCCGAATGAGAAGGGAGGAGGGAGCGTGTTTCACGGTACCACAGTAGTCGCGGTCCGGCGGGACGGACACGTGGCCCTGGCGGGCGACGGTCAGGTTACCTTTGGGAACAACACCATCATGAAGCAGGGGGCGCGCAAGGTGCGCGGGCTTCATGGCGGCAAGGTGCTGGCCGGGTTTGCGGGTTCCGTGGCTGACGCCATGACCCTCTTTGAAAAGTTCGAGACCAAACTGGAAGAGTACCATGGTAATTTGCAGCGCGCGGCCGTTGAGTTGGCCAAAGAGTGGCGGCTGGACCGCATGCTGCGCCGCTTGGAGGCCCTCCTGATCGTGGCCGACACCGAGCGAGTGCTCATCATTTCCGGCAGCGGCGAGGTGATCGAGCCGGACGATGAGGTGGCAGCCGTCGGCTCCGGTGGCCCCTATGCCCTGGCGGCGGCGCGGGCCCTGCTGAGGCATACGGCCCTCAGTGCGCGCCAGGTGGCGGAGGAGGCCTTGCGCATTGCCGCAGGTATCTGCGTCTATACCAACGACCAGATAACGGTGGAGGAGTTGTAGGGCTATGCTGGAGGAGCTGCGACCCACCCAGATCGTGGCGGAGCTCGATAAGTACATCGTCGGCCAGGAGGAAGCCAAGCGCACGGTGGCCATCGCGCTGCGCAACCGCTACCGGCGGGCCCAGCTCCCGCCGGAGCTCAGGGACGAGATCATCCCGAAGAACATCCTGATGATCGGGCCGACGGGCGTGGGCAAAACCGAAATCGCCCGGCGCCTGGCCAAACTGGTCAATGCTCCCCTGGTCAAGGTGGAAGCGACCAAGTTCACTGAGGTGGGGTACGTCGGCCGGGATGTCGATGCCATGATCCGGGACCTGGTGGAGACGGCCATCCGCATGGTGAAGAACGAGCGCATGGCCGAGGTGCAGGCAAAGGCGGGCGTGCTGGCCGAGGAGCGCCTGTTGGGTCTTTTGGCGCCTTTGCCGGAGCGGCGCAACAGCGCCGTGAACCCCCTCGGCCTGCTCTTTGGCGTGAAGGAAGACCATGAGCAGCCGGAGGAGGAGGGCTACGGCGCCCGGGTATCCGAGGTCAAGGCCCGGCGGGCGCGCTTGAAAGAGCAGCTGGCGGCCGGGGAACTGGAAGACCAGCTGGTGGAGATCGAGGTAGAGGACAACGCGCCTCCCATGCTGGAGATCTTCTCAGGCGCCGGCGTCGAGGAGATGGGAATCAACCTCCAGGAAGTACTGGGCAACATGTTCCCCAAAAAGCGAAAAAAACGGCGCGTGACGGTGGAGAATGCCCGCCGGATTCTCACGCAAGAGGAAGCCCAAAAGCTCATCGACATGGACGAGGTGGTGGCAACCGCCGTTCAGCGGGCCGAACAGTCGGGGATCGTCTTTATCGACGAAATCGACAAGATAGCGGGGCGCGAGGGCGGCGCGGGCCCGGATGTCTCCCGCGAAGGCGTGCAGCGCGACATACTGCCCATCATCGAGGGCTCAACGGTGATGACCAAGTACGGCCCGGTGAAGACGGACCACATCCTCTTCATCGCCGCCGGGGCTTTTCACGTGGCCAAGCCCTCCGACCTTATTCCCGAGCTGCAGGGACGTTTTCCTTTGCGGGTGGAGCTTAAATCCCTGAGCGAGGAGGATTTTCGCCGCATCCTGACCCAACCGGAGAATGCGCTCATCAAGCAGTATACGGCGCTTTTGGCAACCGAAGGTATAAAAGTCAAATTTTCCGCCGATGCTATAGGCGAAATTGCGAAAACGGCCACACTGGTCAACGAAGAGACCGAAAACATCGGTGCCCGCCGCCTGCACACCATCCTGGAGAAGGTGCTGGAGGACCTTTCCTTCCTGGCCGGGGAAGATGTGACCGGCGAAGTGGTGATCGATGCGGCTTACGTGCGCCGGCAACTGGAGAGCATCGTTAAGAACCGCGACCTGAGCCGGTATATTTTGTAGGGAAAAGTGAAAGAGGAGGAGTCTCAAGTGAATCTGCTGGAGAAAACGCGTAGCCTCAACCGCCTGCTACAAAAGTCCGCGGGGCACCCCGTCGACTTTGACGAAATCTGCCGCGTGTTGAGCGAACTCATCCAAGCCAATGTCTACGTGGTCAGCCGGCGGGGGAAGATTCTCGGGCACGCCCTGAAAGAAGGATACCGTTGTGATGTGATGGAGGCGGACGTCCTCAAGGCGGAAAAGCTGCCTGGCGACTTCAACGACCGCCTGCTCCGGGTTCTCGATACCACCACCATGCAGCAGGAACCCGGGCACTGCGTCTTCGACAGCGAGGTGGGCTGCCTTTTCCCCTCGCAGGAGCTGACCATTGTGCCGATCAACGGCGCCGGCGAGCGCCTCGGCACGCTCCTGGTGGCCAAGTTCGACGCCGCCTTCACCGAGGAGGACCTGATCCTCGCCGAGTACGGCGCCACGGTGGTGGGAATGGAGATTCTGCGGGCCAAGAGCGAAGAGATCGAAGAAGAGGCCCGCAAGAAAGCGGCCGTGCAGGTTGCCCTCGGTACCCTTTCCTACTCGGAGCTCGAAGCGGTGGTTCACATCTTCGAGGAGCTCGACGGGCCGGAGGGCCTCCTGGTGGCCAGCAAGGTGGCCGACCGGGTGGGAATTACGCGTTCGGTGATCGTGAATGCCCTGCGCAAGTTCGAAAGCGCGGGCGTGATCGAATCGCGCTCCCTCGGCATGAAAGGAACCTACATCAAGGTGCTGAACGACCGCCTGCTGGACGAACTCAAGAAGATAAAATAGCCCGGGTGCCCCGGCCCCCTTCGACAAGGGGGCTCTTTTTTTTGTCCAAAAAGAGGGCTTTAATTTCTGGTAAAATAATACTGGTCGGCAGGAATTTGGCTAACCGTGCCGAAAAAGGAAGATTAAGGGCGAGCAAAACCAGCTCAGGCGTGCATCCGGCACGACCTAAAAGAAGAATTGAACGAGCTGACAGCGAAACAAGGCAAACCTGGCGAAAGCCGGGGACGCAAAGCCACGGGCCTACAGCTTAAAGCCAAGGCAGCCGGGCTGCCGCGCGTCTGGCTGGAACCCCCAAGTGGCCCTGCCAGCTGGGGTATTTTCTTATGGGCGAGGAGGTGGGCGCATGCCCTGGGATCCTGTAACGAGCGGCGTGCTCAGAGAGATAGGGCTCGGCCTGGATTGGGCCGCCTTGCGGCAGCGGGCCATCGCCAATAACCTGGCCAACGTGGACACGCCTGGTTACAAGCGGGAGGACGTGGCGTTCCCGGAAGCGCTGCGCCGGGCGCAGGCGGGGGGCGGGCGACCGCTGGCTCTGGCGGTCACGGCGCCGGGGCACCTGACGCCCCCGGCCGAAGAAGGTTGGGTGGTAGTACGGGACACGGGCACTACATTGCGTAACGACGGCAACAATGTCGACATTGAAGCGGAGGCGGCGGAGCTGGCCAAGAACGCGCTCTACTACAACGCCTTGGTGAGCCGGGCGGCCGGTTACCTGGCGAGCCTGCGCTATGTCATCAGTGAAGGGAGGCGTTAGCGGTGTTTGCAGACCTCGATATCGCCGCTTCCGGTCTCAGCGCCCAGCGGCTCCGGTTGGACATCATCGCCAACAACCTGGCCAACGCGGAAACGACGCGCACGGCGGCCGGGGGGCCGTACCGGCGCCGGCTGCCGGTGTTCGCTCCACGGGAAGCAACGTCCTTCCAGTACTTTTTCCAGGCGGCGGCCGAAGGCGGCGTCGGCCGGGGCGTGCGCGTCACCGGCATAGTCACCGATCCCAGTCCGCTGCGGCGGGTATACCAGCCCGGCCACCCGGACGCCGATGCCGCGGGGTACGTCGCTTACCCCAACGTCAACGTGGTAACCGAGATGGTGGACATGATTTCCGCCAGCCGGGCCTACGAAGCCAACGCGGCCGCCTTCAACGCCGGTAAGGGCATGGCGCTCGAGGCCTTGGAACTGGGAAGGAGGTAAGCTGAATGAATGCGGTCAGTGCCATAGGCACTGCTCGGCCGCTTTGGCCTTCGGCGGCGCCCGGCGATTCCGAAAGCGGGGCGAGTTTCAGCCAGGTGCTCGGGGAGTACCTGCAGCAGGTCAACCGCCTGCAGCTCGATGCCGAGGCCAAAACGCGCCAGCTGGTGGCCGGGGAGGATATCGAGCTCCACCAGGTGATGCTGGCGGCGCAAAAGGCCGAAATAGCCTTAGAGCTTACCCAGACATTGCGCAACAAGGTCATTGAAGCCTATCAAGAGATTATGCGGATGCAGGTTTAAGGGCGTGAGGTGGCAGGCATGAACATAAGCATCGGCCAGCTGGGTGCCAAGGCCCGCGCCTTCTGGCAGGGCGCAAGCCGGGGCCTAAAGCTCAGGCTGCTCATCGGGGTTGTTCTCGGCCTCAGCCTGGTGGGTGCGGTGGTTTTCTTCTCCCGCCCGAGCTACGACCCCCTTTTCACCAACCTGGCGCCGGCCGACGCGGGAGAAATCGGCCAGCGCCTGCAAGAGCTGAAGGTGCCCTACCGCCTGGGCGGCGACGGCAAGAGCATTCTGGTGCCGCGGGACAAGGTGTACGACCTGCGCAACCGCCTGGCCATGGAAGGCCTGCCGAAGGGTAATGCGGTAGGCTTTGAGATCTTCGACCAGACCAAGCTCGGCGTCACCGACTTTGAGCGGCGGGTGCAGTATCTGCGTGCCTTGCAGGGGGAGCTGGCGCGCACCATCGGTCAAATGGACGGGGTGCGCTCGGCCTCGGTTCAGATTGTGCTCCCTGAGGACAGGCTGTATCAGAAAGACACCCGGCCCCCCACGGCCTCGGTTTTGCTTGACACCGTGGGTCAAATGGGGGCGGACAAGGTGCGCGCCATCATGCATTTGGTATCGCACAGCGTCGAAGGTTTGACGCCGGAGAACATCACGGTGGTTGACACCAGTGGACAGGTCCTCTCGGACCTGGTGCAAACGGACGACACGCCGGTAGGGCTTTCCAGCAGCCAGCTGGCCCTGCAGCGCTCGGTGGAGCGGGAGATCGAGCGCAGTACCCAGAGCATGCTGGAGACGGTGCTGGGCCCAGGCATGGTGGTGACCCGGGTCAAGGCCGAACTGAACTTCGACCAGCGCGAGGTTACAAATGAGTTCTTCCAGCCCGTGGCCAACGACGAAGGTATCCTGCGCAGCATGCAGGAGCTGCAGAAAACCTTCGATGGTCAGAGCGGGCCGCAGGGTACGCCGGGGACGCCCGCCAACATCCCCCCCACCTACCAGACGGGGGCGGGCGGCCCGAGCCACTACGAAGAGCGCCAGGTCACGCGCAACTACGAGGTAAACCAAACGAAGGAGCACCTGGTGGTGGCCCCGGGCAGCGTTCGGCACCTGAGCGTGGCGGTAATGGTCAACGGCAACCTCACTCCGGCCCAGCAGCAGGCCATTCAGTCTGCCGTGACCAATGCGGTAGGCCTGCAGCCCAACCGGGGTGATCAAATCAGCGTGGTGTCCTTCCCGTTCCAGGGACAGCCCCTCGCCCAGCAGGCGGCGGCCCAAGCGGCGGCCGATCAGGCGGCACGCCGGCAGCGTCTCCTGGTGCTGGTGGCTCTAGGAGCATCTCTCCTGGTGCTGGCGGTGTTCCTTGTCCGGCGGCTGCGGCGGCGCGCACCCGCCGAGGTGGTGCCGCTCCCGGTGGCGGGGGCCGAAGAAGAAGCAGCACCCGCGCGCGAAGAGACAGAACGCGACCGCATCCGGAAAGAAGTCGAACGCCTTGCCCGGCAGCGACCGCAGGAGGTGGCCCAGCTGCTGGCTACCTGGCTCAGTGAGTAGAGGGGGAATGCAAGGTGCGGCAGGCACTGGCAGGTAAGGAGAAGGCGGCCATTCTTTTGATCTCCCTGGGGCCGGAGCTTTCTGCCCAGGTGCTCAAGCATATGCGGGAAGACCAGATCGAGGAGCTTACCCTGGAGATCGCCGGCCTGAAGCGGGTGGAGCCCGAGCTGCGCGACAAGGTGCTGGAGGAGTTTCACCAACTGTGCCTGGCCCGCGAGTGCATCTCCCAGGGCGGTATCACATACGCGCGCGAGGTGCTGGAGCAGGCCCTGGGTACACAGCGTGCCCTGGACATCATCAACCGGCTGACGGCTTCGCTGCAGGTGCGCCCCTTCGACTTCGCCCGCAAAACAGACGCGGGGCAACTTCTTAACTTCATTCAAAACGAGCACCCGCAGACGATCGCCCTGGTGGCGGCCTACCTGCAGCCGGAGCAGGCGGCGGCGATCCTTTCGGCCCTGCCGCCGGAAAAACAGATCGACGTGGCTAAGCGGATGGCGCTCATGGACAGCACCTCCCCGGACATCGTCCTCCAGGTGGAGCAGGTGCTGGAACGCAAGCTTTCCACGCTGACCAGCCAGGAATACGCCCGCGCCGGCGGCGTGGAATCCATCGTCAAGGTTCTCAATGCGGCCGACCGGGGCACCGAAAAGACCATCTTGGAGGCCCTGGAGCGGGAAGAGCCGGAGCTGGCGGAGGAGATCAAGCGGCGCCTCTTTACCTTCGAGGACATCATCCAGCTCGACGACCGGGCGGTTATGCGCGTGCTGCGTGAGGTGAACCTGAATCACGACCTGCCGCTCGCGCTTAAGGTGGCCAGCGATGAGGTGCGCCATAAGATCTTTAAGAACATGTCCAAGCGGGCGGTGGAGACCCTGCAGGAAGAAATCGGTTACCTGGGACCGGTGCGCCTGCGCGATGTGGAAGATGCGCAGCAGAAGATCGTCAACATCGTGCGCAAACTGGAGGAAAGCGGTGAGATCGTCATCGTTCGCGGTGGGGAGGATGAGCTCGTTGTCTAGTATTTGGAAACGGCCATCCCTGAGCCAGCCGGTTACCCTGGCTGCCTGCCTGGCGGCCGAAGAGCCGGAGGAAAAAACATCCCAAGCGCGCTGCAGCGAGTGCCGGGCGCTATTGGGCGCGACTCTAGAGGCCGACCTCTTGGCGGCGGCGCGCCGGCGCGCAGCGGCCATCGAGCAGGAAGCGCAGCGGCGGGTGGAGGCCATGCTGGCGGCCGCCCAGAAGGCGGTGGAGGAGAAAAAGGCGGCGGCGGCAGCGGCTGGGCGGGAAGAAGGTTACCGCGCCGGCTACGCCGCCGGGAAGGCGGCCGCCGAGGAGCTGATTCAGGCGGCCGAAGACCTTAAGGCCCAGGCGGAAAAAGAGCGCGCCGAACTTGTGGCCGCCCTGGAGCCCCAGGCGGTGGAGCTGGCCTTTGCACTGGCGCGGCACATCCTGCGGCGCGAGGTGCGCACGGCGCCGGAGGATGTTAAAGAGCTCCTGGCTGCGGCCGCCGCCAAGCTCCCGGCGGGAGAAAAGGTAACCCTTGAGGTGGCACCGGGTGAGGTCCCGGCCTGGACGGCGGCGCGCAACGTGGTCCAGCAGGCCCTGGGGGATCGCTCTTACACCGTGGTGGAAAGCGCCAACGTGGCGCCGGGGGAGTTTCTCCTCGCCACGGCGCTCGGCACCGTGGACGCCCGCCTGGAAAACCAGCTCCGCGCCTGCCGGGAACACCTGCGAGGAGTGCCTGGCCATGCCGCCGAGTAGCGTCAGCCTGGAACGGTATCGGCGGCAGTTGGAAGGCTTCGATTCCCTGCCGGTGTGGGGAAGGGTGACGCGGCTGGTGGGGCTGACGGTGGAGTCGCAGGGCCCGCCGGCCGAGGTGGGGGAAGTGTGCCTCATTCACGGCTGCGGGGAGCGGCCGATTAAGGCCGAAGTGGTGGGCTTTCGCGAACAGCAGCTCATCCTCATGCCCATCGGTGACCTGGCCGGCGTAGGCCCCGGCAGCCCGGTGCGCGCCACGGGCCGGCCGCTGACCGTGGCGGTCGGACCCGAGCTTAAGGGCAGGGTGCTGGACGGGCTGGGGCAGCCCCTGGACGGCGGCGGCCCCATAGCCAGCCGCCTGCTTTACCCGCTCGAGGCCCGCGCCCCCCACCCGCTCAAGCGGCAGCGCATCCACGAACCGCTGGCACTGGGCATCAAGGTGGTAGACGGGCTCTTGACCTGCGGGAAAGGCCAGCGCCTGGGCATCTTTGCCGGCAGCGGCGTGGGCAAGAGCACCCTCCTGGGGATGATGGCGCGCAACACCGCCGCCGATATCAACGTGGTGGCCCTCATCGGGGAGCGCGGGCGCGAGGTGCGCGAGTTCATCGAAGAATCGCTGGGCGAGGCGGGTCTGGCCCGATCGGTGGTGGTGGTGGCCACCGCCGACCAACCGCCGCTCATCCGCGTCAAGGGCGCCCTGGTGGCCATGAGCATTGCCGAGTACTTCCGCGATCAGGGGCAGGACGTCCTCTTTATGATGGATTCGCTCACCCGCTTTGCCATGGCCCAGCGCGAGATAGGGCTGGCCAGCGGCGAGCCTCCCACCACCAAAGGGTACACGCCTTCGGTGTTCGCCCTGTTACCACAGCTGCTGGAACGGGCCGGGGCCGCCGAGCGCGGTACGATCACCGGCTTGTTCACGGTGCTGGTGGACGGCGACGATATGCTGGACCCCATAGCCGATGCGGCGCGCAGCATCCTGGACGGTCACATCGTGCTCAGCCGGGCCCTGGCCAGCCGCAACCACTACCCGGCGGTGGATGTGCTGCAAAGTGTCAGCCGGGTTATGGGCGAGGTGGTACCGCCGGCGCACCTGAAGTTGGCCCAGGCGGCCCGACAGGTGGTGGCGGTGTACCGGGAGGCGGAAGACCTCATCAATGTGGGGGCGTATGTTGCCGGCAGCAACCCGGCCATCGACCGGGCCCGCCAACTGATTGAGCCGGTGGAGGCCTTTCTCCGGCAGGACGTCGCGGAGAGCTATCCGCTGGAGAAGACCCGCCGGCTTCTGGCCCAGGCTTTGGGTGAAGCAGGGGAGGAATCGGCGTGAGCTTTCATTTCCGACTGGCGCGGGTGCTGGCGGTGAAAAAAATTCGGGAGAACCAGGCCATGCTTAAGCTGGCGGAGCGCACCGCCGAGCGCCGAAAGGAGGAGTACCGGCTGGAGCTGGAAACGCGGCGGCTGGCTGCCGCCTGGCACGGTTTGACGGTGGCAGGCTGCCGCTCGGGCGGGGAGCTGGCCGGCCGGGCCCTCTGGACCCAGGCGGCGCGCCGGAGCTGCCGGGAGCAGCAGCACCGCACGCATGAGGTTAGAAACGCTTGGGCGGGAGCGCGCGGGGAATTTCTGGCGCGCCGGGCCGAGCGACAGGCCTTAACCGCCCTGCGCAATAAAGCCGAGGCCGCCTACCAGGACACAGCCCGGCGGGAGGAGAGCAAGGAACTCGACCAGGTAGCCGGGGTCGCCTACCTGAGACGGCAAAGGGAGGGATTAAGGTGGCGCGGGTAGCAACCCTGCCGCGGAACCAGGCCCAGACCCGGCCCCGGGCCTGGGTAACGGCTCTGGTGGTGCTCCTCATCCTGGCCCTCATCGCCGGCCTCGCGGTACTGCTCCTCAGCTTCATGGGCGTAAAGCCGCCCGCCGCCCTTGCAGGACTCGTGCCGGGAGGAACCAAAAGCGGCGGTACTGCGGAACAGGCGACTAGTGAGCTGGCCACACTCCGGGCCGCCCAGGCCGCTTTAGAAGCCCAGCGGACACAGCTTGAGACGCAGCTTCAGGAAAAAGAGGCCCAGGTGCAGATGCTCACCGCCCAGGTAAACAAGTTGCAGGCGGACCTGGCGGCGGCAGAAAAGAAGAACACCGACCAGAAGGCAGTGGCGGGGATCTATGCCAGCATGCAGCCCAAAGACGCAGCGCAGATCCTCACGGAGCTGCCGGATGCGCAGGTGGTGCCCATCCTGGCCCAGCTGAAAAATGACCAGGCAGCGGCTATCCTGGCGGCCATGGATAGTAAGCGCGCTGCCCGCTTAACCCAGGCGCTGGGCGGCTAGGGCCCGATCGGGGAAGGTGGACCCTGAAAGGAGGTGATGACAAATGGCCATGGCACTCAGCACAACGCCTGCATCTTCCGGCGCCCAGGCGCTTCTTCCCGGTACCACCCGGCGGGCGGGCGCGGCGGCGGAGCCGGCCGACGCGGGCGGTGACGCCTTCAGTGCGCTCTTGGCCGCACTGCTCGGTTGGGGAGCCGTCCCGGTGCCGCTGCCGGCGGCGGTTGACCTGGAGGCGGCGGCCGGGGAAGGCGGCGCCTGCGGGGGAACGCCGGGCCGGGTGGCCGCAGGCGCACAGGCCCCTACCGGTTTAGCGGGCGGGACGGGCCTTAACCCCCATGGGTGGCAGGCGGTACCTGCGGGTGGGGCACTCCCTGGTACGGCGGCGGCTACGACTGCTGCTGCGCCGCCCGCCGCGGCTGACGCAGCGCCGCCGGCCGCGCCAGTTGCGTCGGCTTTGGAAAAGGCCGCCGCTGCGGTGCAGGCAGGCACAGGAGAGACGACGCCGCATCTTGCCCCAGGTAGCGGTCCGGCGACCGGTGCCCCGGAGACGGCTCGAGCGG
The DNA here is from genome assembly GCF_019668485.1 of Gelria sp. Kuro-4. Lineage (NCBI taxonomy): Bacteria > Bacillati > Bacillota > Clostridia > Thermoanaerobacterales > Thermoanaerobacteraceae > Gelria > Gelria sp. Kuro-4. The sequence continues at coordinate 1,713,420 of NZ_AP024619.1, forward strand.
CTCCGGCCGCATCTTCTCCCGGGCGCGACACAGGCACGGTTAAGCCCGGCGCCGCCGCTGCCGCTCAGGTCGAGCCGGCTCCGCCCGCTGCATCCCAGCCGCCCGGGCCGGCGGCAAAGAGCCGGGGAGAAGGGGCGGCCGCCCGTAAGGCCCAGGACCAGAGCCCGCCGGTCGGGACAGGGGCTCAGGGACAGGGGCGCGTGCAGCCGCCGGGCCCGGAGGTGCAAACAGCACCCCGGCTGCAGCTGGTACGTGAACCGGCTGCCCGCAGCCGACCGGAAAGCCATGGGGCCGCGCCGCCACCCGGCACCCAGCCGCAGCCCGGGCCGGTGGCGGTCGAGGACGTACCGCTCGTCTTCCGGCGCCTGCTGGACGAGGCCCGCTGGACACAGGCACCGGGCCGGCAGGAGGTAACTCTGCAGCTCGAGCCGGAAAAACTGGGCCGGGTGCACCTGACGGTGCTGCAGCAGGGAGGAGCAGTGAGCGCCCGCCTTGAGGTAGAGAACCAGGCGGCCCGCGAGGTGCTGCAGGCGGGACTTCTGGAGCTTAAGCAGGACCTTGCGGCGCAGGGCGTACGGGTAAATGAACTTAACGTGCTGGTGGGGCAGAACCTAAGCGGTGGCAGCGGCGGCTCTGCCGGGCACAGCGGTGCTTTTTCCGCCGGCCGGCACGGTGGCGGCCCGGCGCCTTTCCTGGGGCAAAACCCAGCGACGGCTGCAGGCGCTGCCGCCGGCCCAACCGGGGGGACCGGCCTCGACCTGCGCGTGTAAAGGAGGTGGAAATATGAACGTAACGGCGACAACAGCCGCGGCCGAAGCCGCGAGCTCACAGCCTCAGTCGACGCCCGACCTGGGACGCGAGGATTTCCTGCAGCTTTTGGTTACCCAGCTGCGCCTGCAGGACCCGCTGGAGCCGGTGAAGGAAAAGGACTTCATCGCGCAGCTGGCCCAGTTTGGTACCTTGGAGGGGGTCAATAACCTCTCAGATGAAATAAAGAAGCTCAGCGATCTCTTTCAGACGCAGCTGCTGCAGAACGCCGGCCGGGAAGCCGTCGAGCTCATCGGCCGCCGGGTCACGGTGACCACCGAGAATGGAAGCGTGACCGACGTGGTGACCGGCGTGCGCTGGGTAGACGGCTGGCCGCAAGTGGTGGTGGGCGGAGAGGGTTACGGCCTGGCACAGGTCGAGGAAGTGTTCCTGGCGACCGCGGCCGGAGGGGAGGAAGCGAGTTATGCCGGATAAGGTGTTTCTCCCGCCACCCATCCTGAGCCCGGTAGGGCGGGGGCCTGGGGTACGCCCGCCGCAGAAGGCGGATGAGCCGGAAAAAGGCTTCGCTTCCCACCTGGCAGAAGCGGCTGCAGGACTGCACATCTCACACCATGCCCAGGAGCGCCTGGCCCAGCGGCGCATCCCGCTGAGCGGCGAGACCTGGGGGCGGGTGCTGGCGGCTGTCGCCAGGGTGGCGGAGAAGGGCGGCCGGGACTCGCTGGTGCTGGTGGACAACCTGGCCCTGGTGGTGAACGTACCGAACCGGACGGTGGTCACCGCCGTGGACGGGGAGAGCATGAAGGAACGGGTTTTTACCCAGATCGATAGTGCGGTAATCGCATAGGGCCGGACCTTTCCGGAGGCCCTGCGCTGCCGACCGACGGAAGCAGCGCCCAGGCGAAAGGAGGAAAGCGTCATGATGCGTTCCATGTACGCGGCCGTCTCCGGCCTGCGTAACCACCAGACGCGCATGGATGTCATCGGCAACAACATCGCCAACGTGAACACCATCGGCTTCAAGAAGAGCCGCGTCACCTTCCGGGATGCCTTCAGCCAGATCCTGCGCGGCGCCAGCCGCCCCGAGGGCGGGCAGGGCGGCACCAACCCCATGCAGGTGGGCCTGGGGATGGTGCTCGGCTCCATCGATACCATCCACACCAAGGGCAACACCCAGACCACCGGCAACATGACGGATCTCGCCATCGACGGCGCCGGGTACTTCATCTTGAACAGCGGGAGCGGCTCCCCCGTTTACACCCGCGCCGGGGCCTTCCGCTTCGACGGCGAGGGCAACTTCGTGAACCCGGACGGGCTCAAGGTGCAGGGCTGGTACCTGGACGAGCAGGGGAACCGGCTGGCCGGCCCCGGCGGTACCGTTGACCCCACCGCCGATCCCACCGATCTGGCCCTGATCCCGGCCCTCACCAAGAGCCCGCCCAAGCCAACCAGCAGCGTGAAGCTGAGCGGGAACCTGGATGCAGGGACGGCGGCGGGCGAGAGTTTCACGCGCAGCTTTACCGTATACGACAAGCTGGGGAATCCGTACTCGGTCAGCGTGAGGTTCACTCCCACCACAAACGCCAACGAGTGGACGTGGGAGATTCCAAACCCAGCTTCAACCACCACTCCTTTTGTAAGCGGCACGTTAACCTTCGGTGCCGATGGTACGTTTTCAAGCGTCTCAGTGGATGCAAGCAATGGGGATAAGTGGAGCGGAACTGTCAATCAGAGCGGAAGCTCTGTCACGCTAACCTTCAGCCCTGACGGGACAATAGACAATCCTCCTTACAGCCAGGATGACTGCCCCCAGACCTTCGACTTTTCCGGCATCACCCAGTACGCCGACCCGCGGGGGGAGTCGCTCATCAACGTGACGCAGGACGGGTACACCAAGGGTGACCTGGAGGAGATTACAGTGGACGCCGGCGGTGTGGTCTCGGGGAGTTACTCGAACGGGGTGAGCCGGCCGCTCCTTAAGGTAGCGCTGGCCACCTTCACCAACCCCGGCGGCCTCATCAGTAAAGGTGGCTCGCTCTTCGCCGTTTCCAACAACTCCGGTGCCCCGGAGGTGAGCGAGCCGGGCAGCGGCCAGGCCGGGGCGATCGCGCCCAGCTCGCTCGAGATGTCCAACGTGGACCTCTCCGAGGAGTTCACCGACATGATCGTGACCCAGCGCGGTTTCCAGGCCAACTCCCGGGTGATCACCGTTTCCGACGAAATGCTGCAGGAACTCGTGAACCTGAAGCGGTAAGCCCGGCCAGGCCAATGGTGGGGGGCCCGCCACCCGGGCCCTCCTCCTCCGAATGGAGGTAGCGAGATGGACATTGGGACAGTGATCGGCATCATCTCCGGGGTAGCCCTCATTCTCATCGCCGTAAGCAGCACCGGGAGCCTGCTGACGTACTGGGACGTTCCCTCCCTGATGATCACCATGGGCGGCACCATCGCAGGTACGCTTATCGCTTACCCCCTCAGCCAGATTGTCGGCGTGCTCAAGGTAGTGCGGAATGTCTTGCAGCGGCGGTTGCCATCCCCGGAGACCATGATCCAGCGGCTGGTCTATTTCACCGAAAAAGCCCGGCGCGAAGGCATCCTGGCCCTGGAAGACGAGGTAGAAACCCTGGACGACGAATTTTTCAAGAAAGGTCTACAGCTGGTGGTGGACGGGAGCGACCCGGAACTGGTGCGCAACATCCTGGAGACAGAGCTCGCCTTTGTGGAGGAGCGCCACAAATCCGGTCAGGGGATTTTCATCACCATGGCCACCCTGGCCCCGGCCTTCGGTATGATCGGGACCCTGATCGGCCTGATCAACATGCTCAAGCACCTGGATGACCCGGCCGTTATCGGCCCCAACATGGCCGTGGCTCTGATCACCACCTTTTACGGTGCCCTCTTCGCCAACCTCATCTGCATTCCAATTGCAAGCAAACTCAACATTCGCTCGGGGCAGGAGGTCCTGCTCAAGGAGCTGGTCATTGAGGGCGTGCTGTCGCTCCAGGCGGGAGAAAACCCACGGCTGGTGGAGGAGAAGCTCAAGGCCTTCCTGCCGCCCAAAGCCCGTAACGCCCTGAACGCCCGCCAGGGTGCCCAGGTAGGTGGTTAGCGCATGACCAAGCGGAAGCGGCGCGACAGCGGCCTGGAACTACCTGCCTCCCCGGGCTGGATGACCACTTACGGTGACATGACCACGCTCATCCTGACTTTCTTTGTGCTGCTCTTTTCCTTTTCCCGTATCGACGTCACCCGTTTCCAGGACGTCATCATTTCCGTCCAGGGAGCCCTGGGCATATTGGAGGGCGGAAGCACCCTCAGCCCGGAGGCGCTCCCCGGCGGCGCGGGCGACGAGGCCACCTTGGAGTGGCAGGCGGAGCAGCGGCGCTTGGAGGAGCTCCTGGGCAAGGTCAAGGACTACGTGGAGAAGAACGGCCTGGAGAAAAAGGTTCACGTCTCGCTGGATGAACGGGGCCTGGTGATACGCTTTCTCGACACGGCACTCTTCGACCTGGGACAGGCGGATCTTAAACCCGAGGCGCGCCCTATTTTAAACCATGTGGCGCAGCTTTTAACCAGCGTCCCCAACCTGATCCGCGTGGAGGGGCACACCGATAACCTGCCCATCCACACCTACCGGTTTCCTTCCAACTGGGAACTTTCCACCGCCCGGGCCACCACCGTGGTGCGCTACTTTGTTGAGAACTACGGCATCGCTCCCGAACACCTGTCGGCGGCCGGTTACGGCGAATGGCGGCCGGTGGCGCCCAACGACACATCCGAACACCGCGCCCAGAACCGCCGGGTGGACATTGTGGTGCTGCGTACCAGCGTGGCCAAGGAGGAGCCGCAGGGCCCGGCAGGGGCGAAAGGGGGTGGAGAGGAGTGAGTGAAAGCAAGCCAGCCTGGACTCCCGGCCGGCTGATCCTTATTGTTGTTCTGCTCCTGGTGCTTTTCGCTCTAGCTACGCTCGGCATGGTACATTACCTCCTGGCGGCCAAGGCCGGCCCCGCGGTGAGCGCAGAGAAGGCCCAGCCCGGCCTGGGGCCGGCTTACTCCCTGGACACTTTCAACGTCAACCTGGCCGACCCGGACAGCCGTCACTTCCTCAAGGCGACGGTCAGCCTGGAGCTGGGGACGCAAAGTCTCAGCCGGGAACTTGAAAAGCGGCAGGCCCAGGTGCGCGACATTATCATCACGCTTCTGCGGGAGAAAAAAGCCGGGGAGCTGAAGAACGGGAATGCGGCCGTGGAGGAGCTGAAAAGGGAAATACGCGACCGGCTCAATGCGGTCCTGACAACAGGCAAGGTAACGGCTGTTTACTTCACCGAGTTCATCGTTCAGTAGGAAGAAGGTGACGCTGTGGCGGAGGTACTCTCTCAGGCCGAGATTGACGTCCTTTTGGCCGCACTCTCCAACGGCAGCGTAAGCGTTGAACATATCAAACAGGAAGAAGAGGAGAAGCGGGTCCGCGTTTACGACTTTAAGCGGCCCAACCGCTTTTCCAAAGAGCAGATTCGCACCCTTTCTATGCTGCACGACAACTTCGCGCGGCTTCTCAGCACTTTTCTTTCCGCCCAGCTGCGGGCACCCGCCCGGATAAGCCTGCTTTCCGTACAGGAGATGACCTACGATGAGTTTATCCGCTCTGTTCCCAATCCCACGCTGATGGCCATCACCACCCTCAAGCAGCTAGGCGGCCAGATGGTGGTGGAAATGAACCCGACGCTGGCCTTCGCGTTGATTGAACGCCTGTTCGGCGGGAAGGCGACCCCGGGCGCCGGCCTGCGGCCGCTGACCGACATCGAACTGGCCGTGCTGGAGCGCATCTTGGTGCGGCTCCTTGCGGTACTCGACGAGGCCTGGTCGCATGTTTCGGCGCTGAAGCCCGAGCTGGATCGCCTGGAGACCAATCCCCAGTTTGTGCAGATTATTTCGCCCAGCGAAATGGTGGCGCTGGTCTCCATTAAGGTGGAGGTGGATGCTGCCGAGGGCCTGCTCAACCTCTGCTTCCCTTACCTGGTTTTCAAACCGGTGGCGGCGAAACTGAGCGCGCATCACTGGTTCTCGACCATGGAGCAGGGTGTCAGCGGGGGTGGAAAGGAGGTCCTCAGCCGGAGTCTCGCCCGCACCGATGTACCTGTGGTGGCGCTTCTGGGGCGGGCCGGCATCACCGTCCGGGAGCTTCTAAACCTGCAGGTAGGCGACGTCATCGAACTGGAGAACCGGGCCGGGGATGAGATCCAGGTCCTGGTGGGCAGCCGTCCCAAGTTTTTGGCTCGGCCCGGGCAGGTCGGCAGGCACTTGGGCGTGCAGATCACCGCCCGGTATAAAGGAGATGAAAACGGTGGATGACAAGCTGCTTTCACAAGAAGAAATCGATGCCCTGCTGAAGGGGCAGCCGGGCAGTGCGAACCAGAAACTTGAGGACATTGAAGTGGATGCGCTGGGCGAGATCGGCAACATCTCCATGGGCACGGCAGCCACAACCCTCTCCATGCTGCTGGGCCAGGAGGTCAAGATCACCACGCCGCGCGTTTCAGTGACCACCGAGGAAGAACTGCGCCGGGAGTATCCCTATCCCTACGTGCTCCTCGAGGTGCGTTTTGTTCAGGGACTGGAAGGGAGCAACCTCCTGGTGGTGCAGGAGAAGGATGCCCTGCTTATCTCTGAGCTCATGATGGGGGGAGCGGGCCAGCCCAATGCGGAAAAACTGGATGAAATGCGGCTGTCGGCCGTGGGCGAGGCCATGAACCAGATGATGGGCTCAGCGGCCACCGCCATCTCTACCGTCTTTCAAAAGAAAGTGAACATCTCGCCCCCTGACGTGCACTATGTGAACCTGGCGGAGAGCAACCTCGACCTGGGCAGCCAGACCGACTACCTGGTGAAGATCTCTTTCCGCATGACCATCGGCTCCCTGGCCGATACAGAGATTATGCAGATCCTGCCGCTCGATTTCGCCCGGCACATGGTAAATACCCTGATGGGTTCGCTCAGCCAGGGCGAAGCAGCGGGGAAAGAGGCTGCCGAACTGGCCGCCGTTCCTGCTCCCGAGCCAGCGGCAGCGGTGGCGGCGCCACCGCAGCCCGAGGCGCCGCCCGCCCGCGAGGCGCCAAAGCCGGGCCAGGCGCCGGCGGCCGAAGGGAAAACGGTGCGCCCGGTGAATTTTGCGCCGCTGGTGGCCGCCCAGCCGGAAGAGGCGGGAGGCAACCTGGGACTACTCCTCGACATCCCCCTGGAGGTCACCGTCGAGCTCGGCCGCACCAAGCGCTTGATTAAAGAAGTCCTGGAGCTGGGCGTAGGGTCGGTCATCGAACTCGAAAAACTGGCCGGCGAGCCGGTGGATGTCCGGGTGAACGGCAAGCTGGTGGCACGTGGTGAGGTGGTGGTGATTGACGAGAACTTCGGCGTCCGGATTACAGAAATCATTACGCCAGCCGAACGGGTTAAGCAACTGCAATAAACAGGAGGGGTCGAAGTGGCAGCGCGAGTACTGATCGTCGACGACGCCGCCTTTATGCGGATGATGCTCCGGGATATTCTGACCAAGAACGGGTATGAGATAGCGGGGGAAGCCCCTAATGGTGCTGTGGGGGTGGAGAAGTACAAGGAAACACAACCCGACCTGGTAACCATGGACATCACCATGCCGGAGATGGACGGCATCACCGCCGTCAAGGAAATCAAGAAGCTGGACCCGCAGGCGCGGGTCATCATGTGCAGCGCCATGGGCCAGCAGGCCATGGTCATCGAGGCCATCCAGGCCGGGGCCAGGGATTTCATCGTCAAACCCTTCCAGCCCGAACGGGTGCTAGAAGCGGTGCGGAAAAACCTGAGCTAGGGGGTCGGGCCATGTCGCGCAGGCTCCTTGGCTGTGTCGTCTTCGGCCTCGTCATTTTGCTCGCGCTGGCGAACGCGGCCTCAGTCCAGGGTAAGGCGCCTGCTCCCGAGCCACCCGGGCAGGCCGGTGCGCCCTACGCCGAGGAAAAACCCGCACCCGTCGGCACCGAGACGGCGGCCGGCGGCGGGGGTTTCAACCCCACCCTGCTGGTACTGCGCATGCTGCTCGGCCTGGGCCTGGTGCTGGTGCTGCTTTTTGCGGCGGGGCGCCTCATCACGCGCCGCCTGGGCCTGCCGCGCGGGGCGGGACGCCACCTGGCGGTTCTTGACACCCTGCCCCTGGGACCGGGCAAGGGTATCCTGCTGGTGCGCGCCGGTAAAAGGCGTCTCATCATCGGCGTAACGGGAGAAAAAATCTCCTTCCTGCGCGAGGTCCGCGCCGAAGACCTGGCGGAAGATGAAGGAACGACGGATTTCCGCTTCGCCCTGAGCGGGGCGGTGGAAAGAGAAAGGCCGGCCGGGCCGAACCTATGGCAGGAAGCGGCGGCCGCCATCCGCCAGCAAGTCGAGCGCCTGCGCACCCGGCAGTAGGCTTAAGAGGGGGAAAAGATCATGCTGCCCCAGCTGCAACTCGGGGTGGGCGCGGCGCAAGGGCCGCAAGAAGTAGCGGTGAGCCTGCAACTCCTCTTTCTTCTCACGGTGCTTTCGCTGGCCCCTGCTATCTTAATTCTTACCACGTCCTTCACCCGTATCGTCGTCGTGCTGTCCTTCTTGCGCAGTGGTCTCGCCGCCCAGCAGGTCCCGCCCAACCAGGTGGTCATCGGGCTGGCCCTCTTCTTGACCTTTTTTGTCATGGCACCCTACTGGCAGCAGACCAATCAGGCGGCCCTGCAGCCCTACCTGGCGGGCCAAATAAGCGCCGCTCAAGCGCTGCAGCGCGGCGCCGAACCCATCCGGGCGTTTATGTTCAAGGAAACCCGGGAAAAGGACCTGGCGCTCTTTGTCAGCCTGGCCGGCTTGGCCCGGCCCCAAGGCCCGCAGGACATCCCAACCCATGTCCTTATCCCCGCCTTTGTGATCAGTGAACTGAAGACGGCCTTTGAGATTGGTTTCTTGATCTACCTGCCCTTTCTTATCATCGACATGGTGGTGGCCAGCACGCTGATGTCCATGGGGATGTTGATGCTGCCGCCGGTGATGATTTCCCTGCCCTTTAAGCTGCTCCTTTTTGTGCTGGTGGACGGCTGGCACCTGGTGGTGCAGGCCCTGCTGCAGAGCTTTTAGCCCGCTGGACCGGCGGCGGATGTCAAGGCAAAGTGTAAGGCAAAGAAGGGATAGAGTGAGCGAAGAGCTGGTGATAAGCTTGGGACGCGACGCGCTCCTGACCGCGCTCCTGGTGGCAGGCCCGCTTTTGGGGCTCAGCCTCTTGGTGGGCCTCGTGGTGAGCATCTTTCAGGCCACCACTCAGATTCAGGATCAGACGCTGGCCTTTGTACCGAAGATAGTAGCCGTTCTAATTGGTATCGTCGTCTTCGGTCCCTGGATGCTGCAGGTGCTCACCCAGTTCACCCTGCATCTTTTCGCCGCCCTGCCTACCTACCTGAGGTGAGCGCATGCTGGACCTCACTTACTGGTCGCAGGCCTACTTTTTGTTTCTCTTGCTTGTCGCCCGCCTGGGCGGGTTCTTAACGGCGGCCCCCTTCTTCGGGAGCCGTAATATCCAGCCGAGCCTGCGTTTTTTCCTGGCCCTCCTTTTGGCCTTAACATTTCTGCCCCTTTTTCCAGCCGCCGCCTACCGGCCACCGGAAGCGCTGCTGCCCTTGGCGCTGGTGCTGGTGCGGGAGCTGGTTTTGGGTGTGGTGCTGGGGTACGCGGCCGGGGTGATTTTATCCGCCTTTACCGTGGCCGGCCAGGTCCTGGACCTTGAGATCGGCTTCGGCATTGTCAATGTCTTCGACCCCCAGAGCGGCGTGCAGGCACCGCTTTTGGGGAACCTGCTTTACTTGATGGCCCTGGTTATTCTCCTCAGCAGCGACGGACACCACCTTCTCCTGCAGGGCCTGTGGACAAGCTGGCAGGCCGTCCCCCCGGGCGGTTTCTGGGGCAGGCCGGGACTGCTCTGGGAGGCGGTGCGCGCGACCATAGTGATGTTCATAGCCGGTATCGAAATCGCCGCCCCCGTCCTGGCCTCCATTTTCCTGGCCGATTTGGCCCTGGCTGTGGTAGCCCGCACCATGCCCCAGCTCAACATCTTTGTCGTCGGCCTGCCGCTTAAGTCCATCCTGGGCCTGGGGGTTCTGGCCCTTTCCCTGCCCGCCTTCGGTGTTCTCCTGCGCGCCCTGCTGACGGAGGTGCAAAACAGCTTTGCAGCTATTCTTGCCCTGCTCCCTCCCGCTTAAGTACGCTCCGCCCGGGCGCCGGCGCGGCTTTGACCTGCAGCTCTTCGCCGGTGAGGAGAAAACCCAGCCCGCCACCCCGCACCGGCGGCAGGAGGCGCGCCGCAAGGGCCAGGTTTTTCACAGCGTCGAGTTCAACGCCGCGGCCACCTTGCTGGCCGTCGGGCTCACGGTTTTCCTCGCTTTGCCCTTTTGGGGGTACGAGCTCTTGACCCTGAGCCGGGAGCTTTTCCTGCTGGCACCAGGGGATTTTACGCCGGCGGGGGTTTACAGCCTGGGCCTTTACCTTCTGGCCCACTTTGGGCTGCTGGTGGCGCCCGTCCTTGCGGCCGCCCTGGCCAGCGCCCTGCTGGCCGGCTATTTGCAGGTAGGGTTCATTTTCAGCCTCGAGCCGGTTGCACTGCGGCTGGACCGGCTCAACCCGGTAAGCGGTTTTCAGCGCCTCTTTTCGCGGCGCTCACTCACGACGCTGGTACGAAACCTGGCCAAGCTTCTGCTCGTGAGTTGGGTGGCGTTCAGCAGCCTCAGAGGCGCCTACACTTTCTTCCCGCAGCTGCCGCTCATGGGTCTGGAGGGCTTTCTCACCTTCTGCCGCTCCCTCACCTTCAGACTGCTCTGGCAGAGCGGTCTCGCCATCCTGGTTTTGGCCCTCTTGGACTATGCCTACCAGCGCTGGGAGTACGAGCAGAGCCTGCGCATGTCGCAGCAGGAGGTCAAAGAGGAATTAAAACAAAACGAGGGCAGCCCGGAGGTGCGCTCCCGGATACGAGAGCGCCAGCGCCAGCTGGCGCGGGCGCGCATGCTGCACCGCGTGCCCGAGGCGGACGTGGTGATCACCAACCCGACGCATTATGCCATTGCCTTAAAGTACGAGGCCGGCCGGATGGCGGCCCCGGAGGTGGTGGCCAAAGGGGCGGGCCGGGTGGCGGAACGCATCAAGCGCATTGCCTGGGAACACGGCGTAAGCGTGGTTGAGAACAAACCCCTGGCTCAGGCCCTCTACCGGGCGGTGGAAGTGGGCGAGAGCATTCCGGCCGCATTTTACCGGGCGGTGGCGGAGGTCCTGGCTTACGTTTACCGGCAGAAAGGTTTGCTTTAAAGCAGGAGGTAAGGAGCGTGCCCCAACTGGAAAGTGCAGCGCCGGCGCGCGAGATAAAATTCGGCGACCTAGGAGTAAGCATCGCCGTGGTGGCTGTGGTGGGCATGCTGATCATCCCGCTGCCCACCTGGCTGCTTGACCTTTTCCTCACCTTTAATATTACCTTTGCCCTGACGGTCCTTTTGGTGACGATGTATGTGCGCCGGCCGCTGGAGATAGCGGTTTTCCCCTCCCTGCTCCTTATCGCCACCCTCTTCCGGCTGGCCCTTAACGTCTCTTCAACCCGGCTCATTCTGCTCCAGGGCTACGCCGGTCAGGTCATCCAGGCCTTCGGGCAGTTCGTGGTGGGCGGCAATCCGGTGGTGGGTTTCATCGTCTTTCTGATCCTCGTGGTTATCCAGTTTATTGTCATCACCCGCGGCGCGGAGCGCGTGGCCGAGGTGGCGGCCCGTTTCACCTTGGACGCGATGCCGGGCAAACAGATGAGCATCGACGCCGATCTAAACGCCGGTATCATCACCGAGGATGAGGCCCGGGCGCGCCGGCAGGAGGTCCGGCGGGAAGCCGACTTTTACGGCGCGATGGATGGTGCCAGCAAATTCGTCAAAGGTGATGCCATCGCCGGCATTATTATCACCCTGGTCAACATCCTGGGCGGCTTTGTCATCGGCGCCCTGCAGGGAAACATGTCCCTTACCGAAGTCCTGGCCCGCTACACGCTGCTCACCGTGGGCGACGGGCTGGTCAGCCAGTTGCCGGCGCTTCTTATTTCCACGGCGACGGGCATCATCGTTACCCGGGCCGCCTCGGAAGGAAACCTGGGGCAAGACCTTACCGCCCAGGTCTTCGGCGAGCCCAGGGTGCTTGGGGTGGCGGCGGGTCTCTTGGCGGTCCTCGGGCTGGTCCCCGGCCTGCCCCACGTGGCCTTTTTTGTCCTGGCGGCCCTGTTCGCCTTTTTGGCGGCACGCCTTGGCAGCGCGCCGGCGGAAGTGCCGCAGGCGGCTCCGGCCCGGGCGGGCGAGCTGGAAGAGCTGCGCCGGCCGGAGGCGGTGGCGGCGCTCCTGCCCGTTGATCCGCTCGAGGTGGATTTGGGTTACGGCCTCATCAGCCTGGCCGACGCCGGGCAGGGCGGCGACCTCTTGGACCGCGTGGTGCTGCTCCGACGGCAGCTGGCTCTGGAGCTGGGGCTTTTGGTACCCACCGTGCGCATCCGCGACAGCATAACGCTGCCGCCGAACACGTACGTTGTGCTCCTGAAGGGGGTGGAGGTGGCGCGCGGAGAAGTCGTGCCCGGCCACTTCCTGGCCATGGGTGAAGCCAGGGACGGGCACGGCCCCGGGCAGCCCACCCGGGAGCCGGCTTTTGGGCTGCCGGCGTGGTGGGTCACGGCGGCGGAAAAAGAAAGAGCCGAACGAGACGGGTTTACCGTGGTGGATCCAGCCACGGTCATCGCCACCCACCTGACCGAGGTGATCAAGGCGCATGCCGATGAGCTCCTCGGGCGCCAGCAGCTGGAGGTTATGCTGGACACGCTCCGCAAGGAAAACGCCGTGCTGGTGAACGAGGTGGTCCCCGGCGTCATTTCCGCGCTGGATCTAAAGAAGATCCTCGGCAACCTCCTGCACGAAGGGGTCTCCATCCGCGATCTGGCCACCATCCTGGAGACGGTGGGCAACTTCGGGCGGCTGACCAAGGACACCGACACCCTTACCGAGTATGTGCGGCAGGCCTTAGGCCGCCAGATTTCACGCCAGCTCTGCCCGGAAGGCGGCCCGCTGGTGGCCCTGACCTTGGACCGCGAAGTGGAAGAGGCTGTTGAGAAAGGGCTGCAGCGCACTGAGCAGGGGACCTACCTGGCCCTGGAACCGGCCGAAGTGGAGCGCATCCTGGCCGCGCTGCGAGCGCAGCTGAAGCACCTACCGCCGGGCCGTGGCCAACCGGTGGTGCTGTGTTCGCCCCTGGTGCGCTTTTACTTCAAGCGGCTCACCGAGCGGCTGCTGCCGCGCCTGAGCGTACTCTCATACAACGAACTCGACCCCAGTATTGAGGTGGAAGTTGTGGGGAAGGTGGGGCTGAAGTGAGGATTCGGCGCTACGTAGCGACCTCATTACCGGAGGCCGTGGCCCAGGTGCGCAAAGACCTGGGCCCGGAAGCGATGATTCTGGAGGTGCGGCGGGTGCGCGCCCCCGGGCTGAGGGGCTGGTTCGGGCGGCGGCGTGTGGAGGTGACCGCCGTTGCCGCGGAGCGTCCCTCCCCGGCGCCTGTGGCCGGTGGGTCTTTGAGCGCGGCTGCCCCACCGGCGGCCGCTCCTGCGCACCCGCCCGCCCAGCGCGCAGCGCCTATAACAGCGGCTCCACCGGAAGAGCTTTTACCGGAGCGCTGGCGGCGGGCTTCCTCCCTGGCGCGTGAGCAGGTGGAGCGTTTAGTGGAACAGGGGGTGCGCTTAGCGCTGGCGCGCACCTTGGTAGAGCGGGCGCTGGCAGAGCTGCCGGAGGGAGAGCTGGGCGACGGCCAGGCCCTGAGCGCCGGCGTGCGCCGGGAGATACTGCGGCTTTTTCCCGCCCGGCCGGCCGATCCCCTGGCGGGGCGTATCTTCGCCTTTGTCGGCCCCACAGGGGTGGGTAAAACCACCACCATCGCCAAGCTGGCGGCCGTTTACAGCCTGCAGAAGGCCAAACGGGTGGCCCTGGTCACGGCGGATACGTACCGAATCGCAGCGGTGGAGCAATTGAAGCGCTACGCTGAGATCTTGCGCCTGCCGCTGGAGGTTGTCTTCACTCCGGAGGACCTGCCGGCGGCCCTTGCACGGCAAAAGGAAGCCGACCTCATCTTGGTGGACACAGCCGGGCGGAGTCCGGCCCAGGGCATGCACCTGGCGGAGCTGCGCAGCTTTCTGGCCCGCTGCCCCGAGGTCCAGACGGTGCTCGTGCTGAGTGCCACCACCAAGTCCGCCGACCTGGACCAGGTTTTTGAACGCTTCTCAGCCCTGGCGCCGGACCAGCTGGTGTTTACAAAGCTGGACGAAACGACGAGCGCGGGCTCCCTGCTGAACCTGGTAGAACGGGCCCGGATGCCGGTAGGCTATCTCACCAACGGGCAAAACGTGCCCGACGACCTGGAACTGGCCCGCCCTGAACGCCTGGCTGAGCTGATTTTGGGGGGTAACAGCCGTGCCTGATCAGGCGGAGCGCTTGCGTGAGCTTGTCAAAGAGTGGGGCCGGCGCCAGAAGCAGCGGCTCAGCCGCACCATCGCCGTAACGAGCGGCAAGGGGGGCGTGGGAAAAACCAACTTTACCGTTAACCTGGGGCTGGCCCTCAAAGAGCAGGGCTGGACGGTAACCGTGTTTGATGCCGACTTGGGGCTGGCCAACGTGGACGTGGTGCTGGGATTTACGCCGTCCTACACCCTGGCGCACGTAGCCCGCCGCGAGAAAACCTTCGCGGAGGTTGTCTGCACAGCCCATGACCTGCAGGTGGTGGCCGGCGGCAGCGGTATCGAGGAACTGGCCGAGCTGCCAGAGGGCGAGCTGACGCGTCTGGTACAGGAAGCCACCCACCTCGCCAGCGATTTCTTCCTGATCGACACCGGGGCGGGTATTGCGCGTCCGGTAATCAACCTGGCCCTGGCGGCGCAGGAGGTGGTGGTGGTGACCACTCCGGAACCCACCGCCCTCACGGATGCCTACGCCCTCATCAAGGTTCTCCACCGGCGCAACCCGGAGGTGGTGCTTCATCTCGTGGTCAACCGGGCGCAAAGCCTGGCGGAAGGGGAACAGGTGGCCGCGAACCTCAGGCGCGTGGCGGCGGAGTTTCTCGATGCCCGCCTCAACTACCTGGGGGCGATCCCCGAGGACGGTGCGGTGCGCGCTGCCGTGGCCCGGCAGGAACCGCTGCTGACCTTTCGTCCCGAGGCCCCGGCGGCGCGCCAGCTGCGGCGCATTGCGGCCAACCTCTCGGGCGAAACGGTGTCCGTGGCCGGCGATGGTGTGCGCGGTTTTCTCGGACGGTTGCGCCTTTTCTTCCGCTAGGAGGTTTAGTAATGACGACGCTTGCGCCCAATCAGAAGGTGGAAATCGAAAAGGTCGTCAGTGAACGGCGCCAACTTTACCCCTCGTATATCGTGGATGTCGGCGAGGAAACGGTGACCCTGGCGGCACCGCTTACGCACGGCCGCTTCGTCTTTTTCGCTCCAGGGGAGACCCTGCGCCTCTACGCCGGTACGACTGTCTTTGGCTGTGCCGTGGTGGGGCGAGAATTCGTACCTCATCCCCTGCTGATCGTCACCCGGCCGGAAGTGCTGGGGAAAATGCAGCGCCGCAGCTTTATCCGCCTGGAGGTGAGCCTGCCGGTGACGGTGCGCGTCCTGGATGTGAAGGAAGGGGTGCCGCCCCAGGTGCGGGAAGAGGTGAAGGCCGTAACGGTGGACCTGAGCGCCGGCGGGGTCTTGCTGGCCTTTCCGCATGAGCTGGCGCGGGATACCTGGGTGGAGCTGGATCTTTTCCTGGCGGCGGAGAAGCTCACCCTGCGGGGCAGGGTCCGGCGCGTTGCCCCGGCGGCGGGCAGGGGAGAGCCGGCACGCCTGGGTGTGGAATTTGTGGAGCCACATCCGCGGCAACAAGACAAGATTGTCAAGTTCATCTTTGAACGCCAGCGGGAACTGCGGCAGAAAGGGCTCTTATGAAAGTAGTGGCACTGGCGGCATCCACGGGCGGGCCCCAGGCCCTGACCCGGCTTTTCCAGCTTCTGCCGGCGGATCTCCCCGCCGCCTTTCTGGTGGTTCAACACCTGCCGCCGTCCTTCGTGGCTCCCTTTGCCCAGCGTCTGGCGGCGCTGACTCCCTGGCGAGTCCAGGTGGCGCAGGACGGCGAGAACCTGGCCCCGGGCGTGGTTTTGGTGGCACCGGCCGGGACCCATCTCCGGGTGCTGGGTACGGGCCCACCCCCGGCGGGCTGGCGGGTGGCGTTGAGCCATGAACCGCCGCTCGGCGGGCACCGACCGTCAGCGGATCCCCTGTTTGCTTCTGTGGCTGCGGCCTGCGGCCCCTTAGGCATCGGCGTAATCCTCACGGGGATGGGCAGCGACGGCGCGGAAGGCCTGCTCAAGCTGCGGCGCGCCGGCGGGGTTACCCTGGGTGAAGCTGAAGCCAGCTGCGTCGTTTTCGGCATGCCCCGAGCGGCGTGGGAAAAGGGGGCGGTGACCCGGCTGCTGCCACTACCGGAGCTGGCGACGGCCGTTGCGGCGGCGGTGCTCTCCCCATAGTCCACATCGCAGGCCGCCTTCCTATAAAGGCACAAGATGTCTGACAAAGAGGTGAAAGAGATGACCAATGATTCAGCTCGCTACCGGGAAGTCTTTTTCGCAGAGTCCCAGGAACACCTGCAGGAACTCAACGACGGTCTCTTGACACTGGAAAAGGACCCGGCGGCGGAAGAGGCCATTAACACTGTGTTTCGCGCGGCGCATACGATCAAAGGTATGGCCGCCACCATGGGGTTCCAAACCATTACTACCCTAACGCACCGGCTGGAGGACGTACTGGACCGCCTGCGCAGCCATGTGCTCAGCCTGACGCCGGAGCTGTCCGACCTGCTCTTTCAAGCGGTGGACAGGTTGGAAGGCTTCCTCAGCGATGCGCAGGCCGGCGATGAACCGCCGCTGTCCGCCCTGGAGGACATCCTGCCGGAGCTCACCCGCTGGGCGGGGAGGGAGGAGAAGCCGGCCGCCCCGGGCGCACCCGCGGCGGCGGCACCCGGCGACGGCGCCTTGAGCCCTTACGAGGCCCATGCCATCGCGGAGGGCAGCCGCCAGGGCTTTCAGGCCTTCTTCGTGACCGTGCGCCTGGCACCGGATTGCTTAATGAAGGGGGTCAGGGCCTTCCTGGTCTTTCAGAAACTGGAAGGCAGGGGCGAGGTGCTGCGGGCGGAACCGCCGGTAGAGGACCTGGAAGAGGAAAAGTTCGCCGACAGTTTCCGTCTGCTCTTTTTAACCCGGGAAAAAGCCGTGACCTTAAAGGCGCTTCTTGCCGGGATCAGCGATGTGGCGGCGGTGGAGGTTACCCCGGTGACGGGGCAGGCGCCGGCGGCCGCGAGCGCCGCTTCTCCCCCGAAGCGCGCGGGCCACGGCGCGGGCGGCGAAGAAAAGCCGCGTCATCTCAGTACCCAGACCGTGCGCATCGACATCCGCCGCCTGGACAACCTGATGAACCTGGTGGGCGAACTGGTGATCACCAAAACCCGGCTCGAACAGTTGCTGCTCACGGCTTCTTCCCCGGACCTGGAGGAGACCATGAAGTCGCTCACGCGGGTGGCCGGGGGCCTACAGGATGCGGTGATGAAGGCACGCATGGTGCCCCTGGACCAGGTCTTCAGCCGCTTCCCACGCATGGTGCGGGACCTGGCGCGGGAGCTGGGCCGCGAGGTGGAGTTTGCCATCGAGGGTGAGGACACGGAGCTCGACCGGAGCGTCATCGACGAGATCGGCGACCCACTGGTTCACCTCCTGCGCAATGCCGTGGACCACGGCGTCGAGCCGCCGGCCGACCGCAGGCAGCGGGGGAAGGAACCCACCGGCCACGTGCGCCTGAGCGCCTGTTACGAGGGCAACCATGTGCTGATCGCCGTGGAGGATGACGGTGAGGGCATCAACCGGGAGGCGGTTGTGAAGAAGGCCGCGGAGCGCGGCCTGATCTCGGCGAAGGAGGCCCAGGAGCTGAGCGAAGAAGAAGTCTACCGGCTGCTCTTCTTACCGGGCTTCTCCACGGCGGCCAAGGTGACAGACGTCTCGGGGCGCGGTGTAGGCCTGGACGTGGTGCAGAACAAGATCGAGTCCCTGGGCGGCAGCGTGGAGGTCACCAGCCGGCTGGGTGAAGGCACCCGCTTTGCCATCCGGCTGCCGCTTACCCTGGCCATCATCCAGGCTCTGCTGGTAAGCCTGGGCAGCGAGACCTACGCCATTCCCCTGGAGAGCGTGGAAGAGATTCAGGTGATCCGGCGGGGGGCCGTCAAGAGGGTGCGGGGGCGCGAAGTGATCCTGTTGCGCGGCGAAGTTGTACCCCTGGTGTACCTGGATGCCTTGCTGGGGGTGTCGGGTGCGGCCGCCCCGGGGGACGAGGTATCCATCGTCGTGGTGCGCGGCAGCAGCAGCCGGGCGGGCCTTGTGGTGAGCGGCTTGGTGGGACAGCGCGAGATAGTCATTAAATCCTTGGGCCGCTTCTTAGGCAACATACCCGGCATAGGCGGGGCGACAATCCTCGGTGATGGCCGCGTGGCGCTTATCCTGGATACCGGCGGAGTACTGGCCCTGGCGGAAGGCCGCAACGATAAGCGGCGGTTGGCTTCCTAACGGCGAAGGGAGGAGAAAGCATGCAAAGCAAAGAACGGCAGCTTGTTGTTTTCACCTTGGGGCAGGAGGAGTACGGGGTTGACATCCTTGAGGTGCAGGAGATTAAACGACTGACGGAGATAACCCGGGTGCCGAATGCCCCCGCCTTCGTAGAGGGTGTCATCAACCTTAGGGGTAACGTGATTCCGGTGATCGATCTGCACAAACGCTTCGGGCTGGGTGCTTTCAAGCCCACCGAAGAAAGCCGTATTGTCATCGTGACAGTGCGCGATCTCACGCTGGGCATCATGGTGGACTCTGTGTCCGAGGTACTGACCCTGGAAGAGGCGGCCATCGCCCCGCCGCCGCCCCTGGTGGCCGGCATCGAGGCCACCTTCCTTCAGGGCATCGGAAAGCTCGACAACCGCCTGCTCATCCTGCTTAACATGGACCGAATCCTGGGGCTGGAAGAAGTCGCGGCCGCCCGCGAGGTAAAGGAGCAGGCGACGGAGGCGGGTGCTGGCCAGTGACGGAAGGCTGGTCGGAGCTCTACTACGACGTGCTGCGCGAGGTGGGCAACATTGGGGCGGGCAACGCGGCCACCGCTTTGGCCCAGCTGGTGGGACGGCCCATTAAGATGGAGGTGCCCTCGGTGCTCTGGGTCCCGCTGGGGGAGGTGGCAGCACGGCTCGGGGGCGCCGAGAAAGCGGTGGCCGGGATCCTCCTGGGGGTGGAGGGCGAGGCGCCGGCCAGTATCCTCTTTGCCCTGCCGCTGGAGCAGGCCCATGTTCTCCTGGACATCGTTTTAGGCCGTGCGGTTGGCACCACACAGGCCCTGGACGAACTGGAGCGCTCCGCCCTGCAAGAAATCGGCAACATCCTGGCCGGCTCCTACCTTAACTCCCTCAGCACCTTCACGCACCTAAACTTCCGGCCGACGGTGCCGGCCTTGGCCGTGGACATGGCCGGGGCCGTACTGGATTACGTGCTGGCCGAGTTCGGCCAAATGGCCGACCAGGTACTGCTCATCGAAACCGAGTTTCAGGCGGCCAGCCAGGAGGTAACCGGCTATTTCTTCCTGGTTCCCCAACCTTTGTCGCTCGGCGTCATCTTCCAGGCACTGGGGGTGGCTTAAGGTTGAGGGAAGTACGCCGGGTGGGGATGGCAGACCTGGCGGTGGGGAAAAGCCCGGTGGTACTCATGACCATCGGTTTGGGCTCGTGCGTCGGCGTGGCGCTTTATGACCCCCGGGCGCGCATCGGCGGGCTGGCCCACATCATGCTGCCGCAGGCCGATGGCGCAGCCGTGTCCAATCCGGCCAAGTTTGCCGATACCGCTCTACCCCTATTAGTGCGCAACCTGGAAGCCCTGGGGGCTGTGGCCGGGCGTTTAACCGCCAAGGTAGCCGGCGGGGCGCAGATGTTTCAGCTGGCCCGGCCCACGGAGACGATGCGCATCGGCGAACGCAACACGGCGGCGGTACTGGCGTGGCTGCGGGCGGCCGGCATCCCCCTCTTGGCCCAGGACACGGGGGGCAACTGGGGCCGTACCGTGGAGCTCGACACGGAAACCGGGGAACTACTGGTGCGGACCATCACCCACGGGGAAAAGACGCTGTAAGCGCGGGGCGCGTCACCGGAAAGGGAGTGACGCTGGTGGACCACGAGGACCTTTGGCGGCGTTATAAAGAGAACAAGGATCATGCGGCTTGGGAGGCCTTGGTGGAGCTTTACGCACCGCTGGTCAAGCATGTGGCCGCCCGGTTGCGGCTTGTCCTGCCGGCGCACGTGGAGTTCGAAGACCTGCTGGGAAGCGGTGTCTTTGGGCTGCTCTCCGCCCTGGAACGCTTTGAGCCCGAGCGGGGCATTAAGTTTGAAACCTTTGCCACAACCCGTATCCGAGGGGCGATTCTCGACAGCCTCCGGGCGGCGGATTGGGCGCCCCGTTCCATCCGCCAGCGCGAGCGACGCCTGGCTCAGGCTTACGCCAAGCTGGAACGGCGGCTGGGCCGCCCGGCCTCGGCGCGGGAGGTGTGCCAGGAACTGGGTTTAACTTTAAAGGAGCTTAAGACACTGGAGCGCGAGGTGAGCCAGGCCGCACTTTTGTCCCTGGACGCTGCTTTAAAGGGGCCGGAAGAAGGCGAAACCGTCGCCTTGGGCGCTAAGATCGCCGCCGAGCAGGGTGATCCGCTAATGGCTTTGGAACAGGAGGAGAAGAAACGGCTCCTGGCGGAGGCCGTCAGCGGGCTGCCGGAGAAGGAACGGCTGGTGGTGACGTTGTATTACTATGAAGACCTTAACATCAAGGAGATTGCCCAGCTTCTCAAGGTGACCGAGTCCCGGATCTCACAGCTGCACTCCCGGGCGGTGATCCGGCTGCGCAGCAAGCTCAGCAATTACACCGAAGAACTGGAGCTCGGCCTGCGCGCCCGGCCGGCGCGGGCGGCGGGCGAACGGAACTGAGGAGGTGTGCGGGCTGCCATGAAAGGGGTGGAGCTGCAGGTTTTGGTGCCGCGGCTGGAGGATGTAAGCCGGATCCAGCGGCGCGGCGATGAAGGAGCGGCGCAGGAGCGCTTCTCCGCCCAGCTCAACCAGCAGGTGGAAGAGCGCCGGCAAACCGTCCCCGAAACGGCAAAGACGGCCCAAGAACGGGTTTCCGACTCTACCCCGCGGGAAAGACGGCAGCAGCAGCCGGAAAGCCGAGCAGACAAACGCAGGCGGCCCCCGAAAGAAGAGGCCGAAACGCCGTCCGAACGGGGCCGGCGCCTGGATGTACGCGTTTAAGACGGGGACGGTGCAGCGAGGGAAGGAGGCGGCGCTGTGCAAGAAGTAGCGGTGCTCTTCGGGGCTGCAGTGGCCGGGTACGTCGGCGGCTGGTTGGCGTGGCATAAGACCCGGCGCCGCAATGAGCAAGAACTTAAGGAGGCGGTAGCGGCGCTGCTCTCTGAACTCACCCTTGCCGCGGCTCAAGCGACGGAACGGGTAAGCCGTGAACGCGCCAAACTGGAGGAGCTGCTGGCGGCCGCTTCCGGTGCGGCGCCCAACGGTGGAGCACCGGGGGCGGGCGGGGAGCGGGCTGCGGCCGCCGCGACCAGCCCGAAAGAGGTGGAAGAACAAAGCTTACCTGACCCGGTGCAGGCCAAGGTACTGGCCCTGGCCGCCCGCGGGCGGGAGCCTGTGGCGATAGCGCAGGAGCTGGGGCTGGGCCGCGGCGAGGTGGAATTAATACTGAACCTCAAAACCCTGGGCAGCTCCGGTAGCAGTAAAACCCCGGCCTAAGGGCGGTAATAATATTGTCTCCGGCCGGCATAATATACCACGAGGTGGTAGAGAGTGCTGCCGATAGAGGCCGACCGGAGGCGCGGTTTCCGCCGGGGACTCATGCTGGGTTTCGGCCTGGGCCTTGGCTTTTCTTTTCTCTGCCTGGCCGCTGTCGTTGGGCGGGGTATAGTGCTCCACGTGCCGGCGGGGCCCCTGGCGCGGGCCTTAAGCGTTGAGGCCCAGGCTCGGCTTGAGGAAAGCCTGCCTTCGCTCCTCGGCACCGCCCGGGGCCGGGTGCCGGAATTAGTGCGCCCGGAGTTAAAGCGGCGCCTGACAACAGCTAAGATAGAGTTCTACGGTGTGAGCATTGCCGTGCCACCTGAGTCGCTCGGCGGCCTGGAGACATACCTGGTGGGCGTTGTAGAGCAGACCGTCGGCCGGGTTTTGGATGGCATGGCACGGGAGCTTACCGGCGAGGAAACAGCGACTCCATTATGCGAATTTTTAGAGAAAACGTTGCGGCAGGATCTAAACGGTAAAATGTTGCGGGTGAGTCTGCCGGGCGGGTTGACGCTGCCGGTTACGGTGCAGGTGGAATAGCAGCGTGCCGCCGCCGGCCGCCGTGCAATATTGCTATGCCCGGCAATGTATGGTATACTACTTCCGGTTAACACACACGCTCCCCGACCTGACCAGGCGTGCCGGCGACGGTCCCGGCCGGGAAAGACGGGGGCGGCGGAAGAACAAGGAGGTCAGTTTATGGCAGTCATCACCATGAAACAGCTGTTGGAATCCGGTGTACACTTCGGACACCAGACGCGGCGCTGGAACCCTAAGATGGCGGAGTATATTTTCACCGAGCGCAACGGTATCTACATCATCGACCTGCAGAAAACAGTGCGCAAGGTGGAAGAGGCGTACAATTTTGTACGCGACCTGGCGGCGCAGGGCGGGTCGATTCTGTTTGTCGGGACGAAAAAGCAGGCCCAGGAGTCGATCAAAGAGGAAGCCGAGCGCTGCGGCATGTACTATGTGAACGTGCGCTGGCTGGGCGGCATGCTGACCAATTACCAAACCATCAAGCAGCGTATCACGCGCCTGGAAGAACTGGAGAAGATGGAAACCGACGGCCTGTTCAGCGTGTTGCCTAAGAAAGAGGTTATGCAGCTTGAGGCGGAGAAGGAGCGCCTCAACAAGTACCTGGGCGGCATCAAGAATATGCCGGGGTTACCGCAGGCCCTGTACGTGGTTGACCCGCGCAAGGAACGGATCGCGGTGGCCGAGGCCCGCAAACTCGGGATTCCGATTGTCGCTATTGTCGATACCAACTGTGACCCGGATGAAATTGACTACATTATCCCCGGCAACGACGATGCCATTCGGGCGGTAAAGCTGCTTACGTCCAAGATTGCCGACGCCGTACTGGAAGGCAAGCAGGGCGAGCAACTGGCAGAAGAAGCAGAGTAGGGAAATGAGGTAGGGGTAGAGGCGGGGGTGAGAGGCCCTACCTACCCTTACTTTTTATCATGTCAGGGAGGTAAGAAGAGTGGCAATAACAGCGGAGATGGTCAAGGCGCTCCGGGAAAAAACCGGCGCCGGTATGATGGACTGCAAACGGGCCCTCCAGGAAACCGGCGGCGATATGGATAAAGCCACCGAGTACTTAAGGGAAAAAGGCCTGGCGGCCGCCGCCAAGCGGGCGGGCCGGACCGCCGCCGAAGGTCTCGTGGACGCCTATATCCACCTGGGCGGGAAGCTGGGTGTCCTGGTGGAGGTGAACTGCGAAACCGATTTTGTGGCCCGTACCCCGGAGTTCCGCGAGTTTGTGCGGGACATCGCCATGCAGGTAGCGGCTGCCAACCCGCAGTATTTGGCCAAGGAAGACGTACCGGCCGCGGTGCTGGATAAGGAGCGGGAAATCCTGCGCGTCCAGGCGCTCAACGAAGGGAAGCCGGAAAAGGTGGTCGACCGCATTGTTGAGGGCCGGCTGGAGAAGTTCTACAGTGAGAATTGCCTCCTGGAACAGCCTTTCATCAAAGACCCCGACAAGAAGGTGCACGAGCTCTTAACCGAAAAAATTGCCCGCATCGGGGAGAACATTGTCATTCGCCGTTTCGTGCGTTTCCAACTGGGGGAGACCCAGGCGTAACCCTGCGCATCCTACGCTCAAACTGATTCCGCCTGGGGGAGGACCAACTAATGCCGCAGCCCAAGTACAAACAGGTTATCCTCAAGCTCAGTGGAGAGGCCCTGGCAGGGGAGCGTGGTTTCGGGCTTGACCCGGCGGTGGTTCGGACAATTGCCCAGGAGGTCAAGGAAATCCACGACCTGGGGGTTAAGGTTGGCATTGTCGTCGGTGGGGGGAACATTTGGCGCGGCGTGGCTGGTAGTGAAATGGGGATCGACCGGGCGACGGCGGACTACATGGGCATGCTGGCCACGGTGATAAACGCGTTGGCCCTACAAGATGCCTTGGAGAAGGTGGGAGTAGACACCCGGGTTCAGACCGCCATCGAGATGCGGGCGGTGGCGGAACCCTACATTCGCCGCCGGGCGGTGCGCCACTTGGAAAAAGGACGGGTGGTAATCTTTGCCGCCGGGACCGGTAACCCTTACTTCACCACCGATACCACCGCGGCGCTGCGCGCGGCGGAGATTGAGGCCGATGTCATCCTGATGGCCAAAAGAGTTGACGGGGTATACGATTCCGACCCGCACAAGAACCCCGAGGCCAAGAAGTTCCGGGAGCTCGGATATATTGACGTTCTCAACCAGGGACTGGGTGTTATGGATTCCACGGCCGCTTCGCTTTGCATGGACAACGACATTCCACTGGTGGTGTTCGGCCTGTCCACACCCGGCAACATTAAGCGGGCGGTGCTGGGTGAAGAAATAGGTACTTTTGTAGGGGGGGAACAGAGTGGCAACCGGTCACATTGAACAAGAGGCCGAAGGCAGGATGAAAAAAACCTTGGAAAGCCTGCGCAAAGACTTGGCATCGCTGCGCGCGGGCAGGGCGACACCGGCTCTTCTCGAGAAGATCACGGTGGATTACTACGGCACCCCTACGCCCATCAACCAGGTGGCCAACATCTCGGTGCCGGAGCCGCGCCTGCTCGTCATTCAACCCTGGGACAGGAGCATGATCGCTGCGATTGAGAAGGCCATCCTCAAATCCGACCTGGGCCTGACCCCGTCTTCCGATGGGGTTGTCATCCGGCTCGCCATTCCCCGCCTGACGGAAGAGCGACGCCGGGAGCTTAGCCGGGTGGTGAAAAAGAAGGCGGAAGAAGCGAAGGTGGCCATCCGCAACATCCGCCGGGATGCTAACGAAGGCCTGAAACGCCTGGCCAAAGAAGGCGGCATTTCGGAGGACGAAGAGAAAAAACGGCAAGAAGAGGTACAGAAGCTGACCACGAAGTACAGCAGCGAGATCGACAGCGTGGCCGAGGCCAAGGAAAAAGAGATAATGAGCGTATGAACCAGGTGCTTCCCGACATCCTGGCCCGGCCTCTGGGCGAGGCGCGCGGGCGCTTGGCCGCGGCGGGTTTTGCACGGGTTGAGATCAAGACGGCGCGCGCACCGGGACAGGGGGCCCCCCCGCCCGGCTGCGAGGTGCGCGTGGCCCGGGTGAAACTGATCGGAGAAACGGTGGAGCTCGTCGTGGTTGAAACCCGGTCCGAACCAGTACGGCAGGGAGCCCCCTAAAAAGGGGGCGTTTGCCTTGCGGGGAGGTAGCGGTGTGGCGCAGTTGAACGACAACTTGGAAAACCGGGCGGAGTCCGGCCCCCGGCATGTGGCGATTATCATGGATGGGAATGGACGCTGGGCGCGGGCGCGCGGTCTGCCGCGGCTTATGGGACACCGTGCCGGCATGGAAGCGGTGCGCCGGGTGGTGCGGGCGGCCCCGACTTTGGGCATAGCGTACCTGACCGTTTTCGCTTTTTCTACTGAGAATTGGCGCCGGCCGCGCCTGGAGGTGGAGGGGCTCTTCGCCCTCTTAGCTGAATATGTTGAACGGGAAACCCGGGAACTAAAGGCGGAGGGCGTACGGGTACGTTTCCTGGGTGAGCGGGAGGGGCTGCCGGCCACGGCCAAGCAGGTGATCGAGCGCTGTGAGGCAGTGACGTCGCGGTGTACCCGGCTCAACCTCAGCATTGCCCTGAATTACGGCGGCCGCAGCGAGCTGGTCCGGGCGGTGCGCGCTCTGGCCCGGCGGGCAGCGGCGGGCGAAGTCAACCCTGAGGATATCGGCCCGGAAGACCTGGCGGCGCAGCTTTACACCGCCGACCTGCCCGACCCTGATCTTCTGATCCGTACCAGCGGAGAGAGGCGGCTGAGCAATTTTCTGCTCTGGCAGCTGGCTTACGCCGAGTTGTACTTCAGCCCGGTCCTCTGGCCGGATTTTACGCCCCAGGACCTGGCTGCGGCAGTGGCCGACTTCCGGCAACGGGATCGCCGCTTCGGCGGCATAAAAAACGAAGGGTGATAGGCTTGCTTGCGCGCATCCTCACGGCCGCAGCGGGAGTTCCCGCTATCGTGCTTGCGGTGCAGATCGGAGGCCTTCCTTTCTTACTGCTGGTGGAATTATTGTCCCTGGTCGGCCTCAGCGAGTATTACCGGTTGACCCGGGTCCCGGTGTGCCTTCAAGTCTGGGGCTTTGCGGCGGGAGCCTTCCTTCTCATCGGCGTCTTTCAGGGCGCGCCTGGCTGGGCCGTCGGCGGCGCATTTTTCCTGGGCGGTCTTCTTATTATACTGGTGGTCAGCTTTCCCCGCCTCAGCTTTGAACAGGCGGGTTCTGCTGTACTCGGAGTCCTTTATGTCTCCTTCCTCTTTAGCTATCTTCTCCGGCTGGAGGCGCTGCCTGCGGGGAGAAACTATACCCTGCTCGCCTTCGTGCTGACCTGGGTTTCTGACAGCCTGGCCTTTCTGGTTGGGTCCCGCTGGGGCCGGCGTAAGCTTGCACCGCGTCTCAGCCCGCGCAAGACCTGGGAAGGGGCGGCGGCCGGGGTGGCAGGGAGTACCCTGGTCCTCTTGGCTGTACATACGTGGTTCGGCCTCAGCGCGGGGATGGCCATAGCCCTCGGAATTGTGGCGGGCGTGGCCGCGGAGGCGGGGGACCTGGCCGAATCGGCTTTGAAACGCTTCGCCCAGGTCAAAGATTCCGGCACCATCCTTCCCGGTCATGGCGGTATCCTGGATCGCTTTGACGCGCTGTTGCTGGTGGCGCCGGTGGTCTATGTGTGGTTTCGGCTGTGGCGTTAGGGAGAAGGGAGAAGCACATGAACCGCCAAAGCAGGTTGTTCCTTGCAGCGTTGGGTTTTCTGCTGCTCCTTTACCTGGGACTGCGCTACCTCTTGCCCTTTGTTTTACCCTTTGCCTTGGGGGCCTTTCTGGCGGCGATGCTGGAACCGGCGGTAAACTGGCTCGAGGTGCGCCTGCGGCTGCCGCGGGCGTGGGCGGCCGGGTGCGCCCTGGTGAGCGCGGTGACCGTGGTGGGAGGTGCAGCTTTTTACCTAACCCTTCACCTGGCGGCTGATATAGCCGAGATGAGACACCTGCTGCCGTCCTACAGCCAGGGCATGGTGCAAACCCTGCAAGAGCTGGCGGCTCGAACCCAAGCAGTATACCTGCACCTTCCCGAACCGCTCCTTAGAATGGCGGAAGAAAACATCCCGCGGCTCTACGGTATGGCGGGAGCAATTCTTAAGTACTTGCTGACCGCACTGGGCTCGGTCCCCGAGCTCCTGGTGATTTTCATTTTAAGCTGCGTCGCCGCCTATTTTCTCAGCCGCGACAAAAAAGCGGTACAGCAACTGGCCTTACGCTTTCTTCCGGCCGGCAGCGAGGCGCGCCTGGCGACCCTGGAACACGAGGTGGTCCGAAGCCTGGTGGGGCTGCTCTGGGCCCAGCTGGTCCTGGTGACCATCACCACGCTTACGGTGATAGTAGGCCTGCGGCTGCTGGGCATCCGCTATGCGGTCTTTCTGGGGCTGGTGAGCGGGCTGCTCGACATTCTCCCGGTGTTGGGGCCGACGCTCATCTTTTTCCCGTGGGTGGTGGGGGCCTTTCTGACCGGCCAGCGCGTGCTCGCCCTGGGACTTGTTGCCGTCTATGTGGCCATGAACATCGTCCGCCAGGGGCTGCAGGCCAAGATCATCGGCAGCCGTACGGGCCTGCACCCCCTGCTGGTCTTGGCGTCTTTGTACCTCGGGGTCAAGCTTTTCGGCCCCAGCGGGCTTATTGTTGGACCCCTTACCGTGATTGTCCTGAGGGCGCTGCTTAAGGCGGGGGCTTTTGGGAACTTTATTAAGATGTAGGTGAGGTTATGCGTAAGCTGGCTGTTTTCGGATCCACGGGCTCCATCGGTCGCCAGGCGCTCGAGGTGGCGGCTGCCTTTCCCGAGGAGCTGGAGATCACCTCGCTTGTTGCCGGTCATAACGTCGAAGTGTTGGCCGAGCAGGTTAAGCGCTGCCACGCGCGCCTGGCCGTGGTGGCCGACGAAGGGCGCTGGCGCGAGCTCAAGGAACTCTTGGCGGGGGTGCCGGTCGAGGTGCTGGCGGGTGAAGAGGGGCTGGCCGCGGCGGTGGAGGACGAGAGCGATCTCGTTTTGGCCGCCATAGTGGGCGTCGCCGGCCTCAAACCCACGCTGGCCGCTCTGCGCGCAGGCAAGGATGTTGCCTTGGCCAACAAGGAGACCATGGTGACGGCAGGGCCCCTGGTGAGGGCCGAAGCGCGGCAGCGGGGAGCCAAAATCCTCCCGGTGGACAGCGAGCACTCCGCCATCTTCCAGTGCCTTCAAGCGGGGGCACCGCGCGAGGTAAGACGGTTGCTTCTTACGGCTTCGGGCGGTCCTTTCCGCACCTGGCCCAAAGAGAAACTAGCGCGGGTAACGGCGGCCGAAGCGCTGCGGCACCCCAACTGGCGCATGGGCGCCAAAATAACGGTCGATTCGGCCACCCTGATGAACAAGGGGCTGGAGGTTATCGAGGCCCGGTGGCTCTTTGACGTGCCCCTGGAGCGGATAGAGGTGCTCGTTCACCCGGAGAGCATCGTTCATTCGCTGGTGGAATTCGTCGACGGGGCGGTGGTGGCGCAACTCGGCCCGCCCGATATGCGCCTGCCCATCCAGTACGCCCTGCTTTACCCACGCCGCCTGGCGTCTCCCTGGCCGCGCCTGGACCTGACAGGCCGCGCCTTAACCTTTGCCGCCCCGGACGGCGACCGTTTTCCCTGCCTGGTGCTGGCCCGCACGGCGGCGGAAAAGGGGGGCACCTTCCCGGCCGTCCTGAGCGGGGCCAATGAAGTGGCGGTAGCCGAGTTCCTGGCCGGCCGGCTGAGCTTCCCGGGGATAGCGCAGGTGGTGGAGCAGGTGCTCGCAAGCCACCTGCCGGTGGCGGAGCCCGACCTGACCCAGGTGCTGGCTGCTGATGCCTGGGCGCGCGAAAAAGCCCGGGCGGTAATACGGGAAGGAGTGGGACGCCTGTGAGGACAGCCCTGGCCTTCATCTTCGTTTTCGGGCTGCTCACCATCTTTCACGAACTGGGGCATTTTCTTGCGGCGAAACGCGTGGGCATCCTGGTGGAGGAGTTCGGCGTCGGGCTTGGCCCCCAGCTCTGGGCGCACCGCTGGGGAGAAACGCGCTATTCGGTGCGCCTCTTCCCCCTGGGAGGATTTGTTAGGATGCTTGGCGAAGAAGAAGGAACGGAAGAGTCCGAACGCTCGTTTCGCCGGCAGTCTGTTCTGAGCCGCCTGCTGGTGATCGGCGCCGGGCCGGTGATGAATTTTGTCCTGGCCGCCGTGCTGTTTGCGCTGATCTTTTTTGTGGCGGGTGTTCCCGCGGCCGGAACCAGGATCGCAGGCGTGGTGAGCGGGCAGCCGGCGGCGATTGCCGGGCTGAAGGCGGGCGATGTGATCGTGGGCATTGACGGGGAGCCGGTTCGTACCTGGGAGCAGGTGGTCAGCGGCATTTCCCGGCGGGCTGGGCAGGAAACCCGGATCACGGTACGGCGCGCCGGCAGGGAGCTGACCTTTTCCCTGGTACCGCGCCCGGCGGAAGGGGAAGGCGGGCGCGGCGTCATCGGTATCCAGCGGGTCATGGAGCGCTACCGTCCCTTTCTCTCCTTATACTGGGGCGCACGGCAGACCGTAGGTACTACCCTTTTTATCCTCGTGCGCCTGGGGCAGATGATTATGCAGCGCGCACCGGCCGACGTGGCCGGCCCCGTGGGCATCGTCCAGGTGGTGGGCGAGGTGGCCCGCACCGGACTTATCAATCTCCTGTCGCTGGCCGGCCTGCTCAGCGTCAACCTGGGCCTTTTCAACCTGTTTCCGATTCCGCTCCTGGACGGCGGGCAGCTCGTTATAATCAGTTGGGAAGGCCTGCGGGGTGAACCGCTGGGCCCGGAGCGGGAAGGCCTGGTTAAGCTCATCGGCGTCATCCTGCTCCTCGCCATCCTCGTTTTGGCCACGTATCAGGACTTGCTCCGTTTGGGGGTGTAGAAGGTGGAAAAACGGCGTTACAGCCGGCCGGTACAGGTGGGCCCGGTGACGGTGGGCGGCCTGGCCCCCGTTTCGGTCCAGTCGATGACCAACACCGATACCCGGGACGTCAAGGCGACGGAGCGGCAGATCGCGGCGCTGGCGGCCGCGGGCTGCGAGATTGTCCGGGTGGCCGTCCCCGACCAAGAAGCGGCGGCGGCGCTCGGGGAGCTCTGCCGGAAGGCACCGGTGCCGCTGGTCGCCGATATCCACTTTGACTACCGCCTGGCATTGGCGGCGCTTAAAGCCGGGGTTGCGGGACTGCGCCTGAACCCGGGAAACATCGGCGGGCCGGAACGCGTGCGGGCCGTGGCCCAGGCAGCCAGAGAACGCGGGGTTCCGATCCGCATCGGGGTTAACGCCGGATCTTTAGAAAAGAGCCTGCGGGAACGCTATGGCGGGGTCACGCCGGAGGGCATGGTGGAAAGCGCCCTGCGCCAGGCGGCGCTCCTGGAAGAGGAAGGGCAGCAGGCCATAATCCTTTCCCTCAAGGCCTCCGACGTTCCCTTGACCATGGCAGCCTACAAGTTGGCTGCTGAGCGCTGCACCTACCCGTTGCACCTGGGCATCACCGAGGCCGGTACTCCCTGGCGGGGTACGATTCGCAGCGCCGTCGGCCTGGGAGCACTGCTGGCGGAAGGCATCGGTGATACCATCCGCGTTTCCCTGACCGGCGATCCGGTGGAAGAGGTACGGGTGGGGTACGAGATTCTAAAGGCCTTAAACCTCCGGGAACACGGCCCCGTCCTCATCTCCTGCCCTACCTGCGGGCGTTGTCGGATCGACCTTGTCCGGCTGGCCGAGGAGGTCGAAAGGGCCGTGGCCGGCCTGGCACTGCCGCTCAAGATTGCGGTGATGGGCTGCGCGGTCAACGGACCGGGTGAAGCGGCCGAGGCGGACTTCGGCATCGCAGGCGGGCGGGGAGCCGGTTTGATTTTCCGCCGGGGAGAGATCGTGCGCAAGGTTCCAGAGGCGGAGCTTGTCCCGGCGCTGCTGGCAGAAATTGAAGCTGCCTACCCGGGAGCGCTCCAAGAGCGAAGAAATTCCGGAGCGGCGGGGTAGCCCAAGCGCCCCGGCGCCGGCAGAAAACGCGAGCGATAAGTGAGGAGGATGCCAGCGTGCGCATGTCCAAGTTGTTTGCCCCTACCCTGCGCGAAGTGCCGGCCGAGGCTGAGGTGATCAGCCACCAGTTGCTGCTGCGTGCAGGCTACATCCGCAAGACGGCGGCGGGGGTCTACTCGTACCTGCCCCTGGCCTGGCGCGTACTGCGCAAAATAGAGGAGATCGTCCGCCAGGAAATGGACCGGGCGGGCGGCCAGGAAGTCCTGCTGCCGACCCTGCACCCGGCGGAGATCTGGCAGGAGTCCGGCCGCTGGGATGTTTACGGCAAGGAGCTCTTCCGCTTGAAGGACCGGCACGACCGGGACTTTTGCTTAGGACCGACGCATGAAGAGATTGTCACCGACCTGGTGCGCCGGGAGATAAGCTCCTATCGTGACCTACCCAAACTGCTGTATCAGATCCAGACCAAAGCGCGCGATGAGATCCGGCCTCGCTTAGGCCTTATCCGTTGCCGTGAGTTTATCATGAAGGACCTGTACAGCTTTGACCGCGACCAGGAGGGCTTGGAGCAAAGCTACCGCACCATGTACCGTGCCTACCAACGCGTTTTTACCCGCTGCGGGCTCAGCTTTAAGGCCGTAGAGGCCGATAGCGGGGCCATCGGCGGCAAGGACTCACACGAGTTCATGGTACTGGCCGATACCGGGGAAGGGGTCATCGCGTACTGCGACGTCTGCGATTACGCCGCCAACCTGGAGCGGGCGGTGGCCGGCGGGAAGGCGGCACCGGCCGCCGAAGCAGCCGAAGAGCTCCGGCCGGTGGCGACGCCGGGCCGGCACAGCGTGGAGGAGGTCACGGCCTATCTAGGGGTGCCGGCGGAGCGCTTGGTAAAAACGCTGATTTACCGGGCTATCTACCGCGACCGGGAAGAACCCGTGGCTGTGCTGGTGCGCGGTGACCGGGAAGTAAACGAAACCAAGCTCAAGAACACGTTGGATGCCCTCTTTGTTGAACTGGCGGACGCCGCCCTGGTGGAGCAGGTCACCGGCGCGCCGGTGGGCTTCGCCGGCCCGGTTGGCCTGAAGGTACGCCTTCTGGCCGACCCGGAGGCGGTGCAGGTGGTCAACGCGGTTGTGGGCGGCAACAAAGCCGACCTGCACCTGGTCAACGTCAATTACGGCCGGGATTATGAGGCTGCTGTGGTGGCCGACCTTCATAATGTCTCTTCCGGGGACCCGTGCCCCCGTTGTGGTGCGGCGCTTAAGACCACCCGGGGTATTGAGGTGGGTCACATCTTCAAACTGGGCACCAAGTACAGCGAGGCGCTGGGCGCCACTTACCTGGGAGAGGACGGGCAGGAACGTTTCATCGTCATGGGTTCGTACGGGATCGGCATACCGCGGACCATGGCCGCCGCCGTGGAGCAGAACCACGATGCGGACGGCATCATCTGGCCGTTCCCCATTGCGCCCTACCACGTGGTCATTGTGCCGGTGAACTATGCGGTCCCCGAGCAGCGGGCCCTGGCCGAGGCCCTCTACCGGGAGCTTACGGCAGCGGGGGTGGAGACGCTCATCGACGACCGCGACGAGAGGGCGGGGGTTAAGTTCAAAGATGCAGACCTGATGGGCTTTCCGCTCCGCATCACGGTGGGCCCGCGGGCGCTCAAAGAGGGAAAGGTGGAGCTGCGCCGGCGTGCCAGCGGCACCGTGAGCCTGCTTGCACAAGCGGATGTGGTGGCGGCGGTCCAGGCGGAGATTGCCGCCGGCTATCCGCAGGCGGGCGAGGAAGAAGACAGCGCCGGGGTAAGGTGAAATGAAGATCGCGGCCATTGTTCCAGCCTATAATGAAGCAGGGCGGATCGGCCATGTGGTGGCGACGGTCGAACGCGTGCAGGAAATAGCGGAAATCATCGTGGTGGACGACGGATCCACCGACGGGACGGCCAGGGAGGCAGCCCAAGCGGGAAGCCGGGTGACGGTGGTAAAACTGCCTGCGAACCAGGGGAAAGGCGCGGCGCTCTTGGCCGGCGTTCAGGCAACGGACGCCGATATTCTGCTGTTTCTGGACGCCGACCTCTTAGGGCTTACGCCGGCCCACATCCGGGAGCTTGTCCTGCCGGTACTGCGCGGCGAGAGCGAGATGGCGATGGCCGTCTTCGCCGGGGGCCGCTTGGCGACGGACCTGGCGCAGAAGATCGCCCCTTTCCTTTCCGGGCAGCGGGCCTTGCGGCGCAGCCTCTTGGCGCGCGTACCTTCCCTGGCACTGAGCCGTTTTGGCGTGGAGATGGCCCTGACGCAGTTTGTGCGCGATGAGGGTATCCCGGTCCGGCGCATCCCCTGGCGGGATGTCACCCACGTGATGAAGGAAGAGAAACTGGGGCTGGCCAAGGGCTTCGGCGCACGCCTCAAGATGTATTGGGAGATCCTGCACAGCCTTAGACTCGGAAGACTCAAACGGGGCAGGGGATAAGTATGGACCTCGGCGAAAGTGAACTCTTGCTCCGGTTAGGGGTGGCGTTTCTCTTGGGCGGAGCGATCGGCCTGGAACGCGAGAGCGCCCACCGGCCTGCCGGCTTCCGGACCCACACCCTGGTGGGGGTGGGAGCGGCGCTGGTGATGGTGCTGTCGCTTTCCATCACCGGGGCGGACCCGGCCCGGCTGGCGGCCCAGGTGGTGAGCGGCATCGGCTTTCTCGGAGCCGGCACCATCCTGCACGAGGGGCCGACCATCCGTGGCCTTACCACGGCTGCCAGCCTTTGGGTGGTGGGGGCCATCGGTCTGGCCTGCGGTGCCGGTTTTTACCTCGGCGCTGGGGTGGCCGCCGCTTTAGTGGTGATTGCCCTGGTGCCCTTAGTGCGGCTGGAACGCTGGGTTGGGGGCAAACGCGAGCGCAAAGTACTGCGCCTCGAGATGGAAGACCGGCCGGGGCAGTTGGGCCAAGTAGGCCAGGTGCTGGGGCGCCTGGGCATCAGCATTAAGGGTGTGGAAATGGAGGAGGCCGGAAGGCGCGGGCGGCTCAATGTCGACCTCACCGTTCGCATTCCGCCGGGGGTTCCTGTGGAGAGAGCCATCACCGAGCTTGGTCAAGTTGCTGGGGTGCATGCGGTGATAAGCGATGATTAATAAGGAAGGGTTGAGCTGGCAGCAGCTGGTGGAGCGGCTGGCGGTGGACCAGGAGCTCAAGAACAGGCTCCTCGTCACTTCCCTCGCAGGCGTTACGGTGAGCCCTGATGGCCGGCGCTGGGTTCTTACCTTGCAGGGCCCATGCGCGTTGCCGGCGGCGTCGCTCCACAAGGTGGAAGACGCGGTGACCTCCCTGGCGCCCAGCCGGCCTGCGGTGAAGATAGAATTCATCCGGCGCGAAACTGTTGTGGATGTCGGCGCGGTGTGGCCGGCGATTACGGCTGAGTTGATACGGGAGATGCCTTTTTTGCACGGCTGGCTGGAAAACGCGGACTGGGAGCTGGCCGACGGCGTCTTTTCGCTGCGGCTGGGCAACAGATTCGCAGCGCACCTGTTTAACGAGCGCGGGGGAGCTGCCGTGCTGCGCAACCTGCTCGCGGCCCACACCGGCAGCGTCTACCAGGTGGAGGTGGTCGGGGAAGAGGGTGGAGAACCGCCGCAATTCGAGACGCAGCCTGAGGATGAGCTGAAGCAGTACATCGAGGAAATCCAGGAAGCAGCGCGCAAAGAGAGCCCTGCGGGCGGCGGCGAGAACACCTCCGAAGTGGTAACCGGGGAGCCCATCAGTGCGGCCCCTGTGCCCCTGGCGGAGCTCAGGGAGCTCGGCAGCTCCGTTGTGGTGGAGGGCTGGGTCACCCAGGCCGAAGTGCAGAAGACCAAGAAGGGCAAAACCCTCCTGGCATTTGATCTTGCCGACGAAACCGATGCCGTTTCGGTCAAGGTGCTGCTGAAGAAAAAGGCCGAGGAAGAGGCGGCGGCCCAAGTGGGCCCCGGCCGCTGGCTCCGCGTCAAGGGGGAGCTCACCTTCGACCGCTTTGCGGGAGAAGAGATCATCTGGGCGCGTGCCATCCAGCTGGTGCCCCCGCGGGAGGACAGCGATCCAGCTCCGGTAAAGCGGGTTGAACTGCATCTCCACACCCAAATGAGCGCGCTCGACGCGACCACCAAACTCAAGGACCTTTTCGCCACCCTGGCCCGCTGGCAGCACACGGCCGTGGCCATCACCGACCACGGTTCTGTGCAGGCCTTTCCGGAAGCCTACGAGCTGGGCCGGCAGTACGGGATCAAGGTGATTTACGGGCTGGAAGGCTACCTGGTGGAAGACGGCGTAGACCCCCTGGACGATAAGGCACGCGTTTACCACATTGTGGTGCTGGTGCGCAACCAGACGGGCCTCAAGAACTTGTACCAGCTGGTGACCCTGTCCCACCTGGACTACTTTCACCGCGTGCCGCGCCTGCCCCGGTCCGTCCTGGAGAAGTACCGGGAGGGGCTCATCTTTGGCTCGGCCTGCGAGGCCGGGGAGGTATTCCAGGCGCTGCTGGGAAAGGCGGACGAAGCCGAGCTGCGGCGCCGCGCCGCCTTTTACGACTACTTGGAGATCCAGCCCCGGGGCAATAATGCCTTTTTGCTGCGCGAAGGCAGACTGTCGGAAAGCGAACTTTTGGCTTTGAACCGCCGCCTGGTGGCGCTGGGGCAGGCAGTGGGGCGGCCGGTGGTGGCGACGGGCGACGTCCACTTCCTGCGCCCGGCTGACGAGGTTTTGCGGCGCATTCTCCTGGCCGGTCAGAAGTACAGCGATGCCGATCTGCAGCCACCGCTTTACCTCAAGAAGACGGAGGAGATGCTGGCTGAATTCAGTTACCTGGGTGCCGACACCGCCCGGGAGGTAGTGGTGGAGGCGCCCCGGCGGCTGGCCGCGCAGGTGGAAGAAGTGCAACCGGTGCCCTCCGACCTATCGGCACCGCGCATCCCGGGCGCGGAGAACGAAATCGCGGCCATGGCGCGCCGGCGGGCCACGGAACTTTATGGGGATCCGTTGCCGGAGGTTGTCGCCCAGCGGCTGGAGAAGGAATTGCGCGCCATTATTTCCAATGGCTTTGCTGTCATTTACCTTATTGCCCAGCGCCTGGTGAAGAAGTCTTTGGAAGACGGCTACCTGGTCGGGTCGCGGGGGTCGGTGGGCTCATCTTTGGTGGCCACCCTGTGCGGCATCACCGAGGTGAACCCGCTGCCGCCGCACTACCGCTGCCCGGAGTGCCGGTACAGCAAGTTTGTGGCCGCCGGGACCGCCGGCTCCGGCTTTGACCTACCGACCGAGGACTGCCCGCGCTGCGGTCACCCTTTGATTAAAGACGGGCAAGACATCCCCTTTGAGACTTTCCTTGGGTTTAAAGGGGACAAGGTGCCTGACATCGACCTCAACTTTTCCGGGGAGTACCAGGGCCGGATTCATCGCTACACAGAGGAGCTGTTCGGTCACGACCATGTGTTCCGGGCCGGTACCATCTCCACCATCGCCGAGCGGACGGCTTATGGTTTTGTCAAGGCCTACGCGGACCAGCACGGCCTCAAGTGGCGCCGGGCGCAGATGGACCGGCTGGTGGCCGGTTTGACCGGGGTACGGCGCACCACCGGGCAACACCCGGGCGGCCTCATGATTGTACCCGACTACCGGGACATCCTGGACTTTACGCCGGTACAGCACCCGGCGGACGCCAAAGAAAGTGATGTTGTGACCACGCACTTCGATTATCATTCCATCAGCAGCCGGCTGCTCAAGCTGGACCTGCTCGGGCACGACGACCCGACCGTGCTTAAGATGCTCGAGGAGCTCACGGGTGTGAACCCGCGCAGCGTGCCCTTGGATGACCCGGCCACGCTGGCCCTCTTTTCCGGCGTCGAACCCTTGGGCGTCAAGGCCGAGGACATCGGTTCGGAGGTGGGTACCATTGGGCTGCCTGAATTCGGCACGCGCTTTGTCCGGCAGATGCTGGTGGACACCCGCCCGACAAGCTTCAGCGAGCTGGTGCGCATCTCGGGCCTTTCCCATGGTACCGATGTTTGGCTGGGGAATGCGCAGGAGCTTATTAAATCGGGGCGCGCCACCTTGGCGGAAGTGATTTGTACGCGCGATGACATCATGCTTTACCTGATCAGCCGGGGCCTGGAACCGTCACTGGCGTTTAAGACCATGGAGAGTGTGCGCAAGGGCAAAGGCCTGAAGCCGGAGATGGAAGAAGCAATGGTGCACCAGGGGGTGCCGGAATGGTACATCGCCTCCTGCCGCAAGATCAAGTACATGTTTCCCAAGGCCCACGCGGTGGCTTACGTGATGATGGCCTTCCGCATCGCCTATTTTAAGGTTCACTACCCGGCTGCCTTTTACGCCACCTACTTCTCCGTCCGCGCCGACGACTTTGATCTGGCGCTGGCCCTGAAAGGGCCGGAGGCGGTGGCGGCCAAAATCGCCGAGCTCGAGGCCAAGGGCAACGAAGCGGCGGCCAAGGAGAAGGGGCTCCTTACGGTGCTGGAGGTGGCGCGCGAAATGTTCGCCCGCGGCCTGCGTTTTCTTCCCTTGGACCTGAGCCGTTCGCATCCGACCCGCTTTCTCATTACCCCGGACGGGCTCCTGCCGCCTTTGGTGAGCCTGCCGGGACTCGGCCAGGCGGCGGCGCTCAATATTGTGGCGGCGCGGGAGGAAAGGCCGTTTTCCTCTCAGGAGGACCTGAAACAACGGGCGCGGCTGCCGCGCAGCCTGATAACCCTTTTGGCCCAGGCAGGTTGCCTGGAGAAACTGCCCGCCAACGACCAGTTGGATCTCTTCCAGGCACTGCCGTAGGTCGGGCCAGGCTTGCCAACCCGTGCCCGCCATGCTATACTGTTAGCAGTTGGTAGTGCGCTTACGTGCCGTTGTGAGCCAGAGGAGTGGGTGGTTGCCCACTCTTTACTGTTACTGGGCCGGCAGGGGAGGCTAATTCCTGCCGGGGGAGGAAAGAATAGGTGGGGCTGTCCCTCGGAGTAAAGGAGGGGAAAGGATGAGCGCGGCCATAGTGGAAACTGTAACGGCTTTGGTGGAGCCGCTGGCGGCCCGGGAGGGGCTGGAGGTTGTGGACGTAACCTTTACCCATGAAAGCGGTCGCTGGTACTTAAGGGTTTTTATCGACAAGCCCGGCGGTGTGGGTGTGGACGACTGCGAGCGATTGAGTGAGGTTTTGAGTCCCGCCCTGGACGAAAAGGACCCCATCCCCCGGTCTTACTACCTGGAGGTGTCTTCGCCGGGACTGGACCGGCCGCTCAAGCGCGAGCGCGATTTCGAGCGTTTTCGCGGCCGACGCGCCACCGTGCGCACCCGGACCGCCGTTGCGGGGCGGCGCCGTTTTACCGGCGTGCTGGGCGGCCTGAGCGATGGCCGGGTGAAATTGGACCTGGGGGCCGAAGGTGAGGTTCTCATTCCGCGAGAAGAGATAACCCAAGCGAAACTCGTGCCGGAGATCGGCTGGGAGGGAAAAAAGTGAATCAGGAGTTCTTGGAGGCGCTCGCCCAACTGGAAAAGGAACGGGGTATTAAAAAAGAAGTCCTGCTGGAGGCCTTGGAGGCGGCGCTGGTTTCCGCTTACAAGAAGAACTTCTCCTCGGCCCAAAACGTGCGCGTGCAGATTGACCGCAGCACGGGCGAGGTCAAGGTGTTTGCCCGCAAGGTTGTGGTGGATAAAGTGGAAGACCCCCGCCTGGAGGTCTCGTTGGCGGAGGCCAAGGAGATCGATCCGCGCTATGAAATTGAAGACATAGTGGAGTTTGAGGTTACACCGCGGGAGTTCGGACGGATAGCGGCGCAGAACGCCAAACAGGTGGTGGTGCAGAGGATCCGGGAGGCGGAACGCGGGATTATCTTTGAGGAATTCGCCGATCGCGAGGGCGATATCGTCACCGGAATCATTCAGAAGTTTGAACAGAAAAACGTGCTTCTGGACCTGGGCCGGGCCGAGGCGATTCTGGCGGCGAGCGAACAGATGCCGAGCGATGTTTATCGCCCTGGGGAGAGGCTGAAGGCCTATGTCCTGGAGGTAAACCGCACCACCAAGGGTCCCCAGATCCTTGTTTCCCGCACTCATCCCGGCTTTTTGAAGCGCCTCTTTGAGCTGGAGGTTCCGGAAATACACGATGGCACAGTGGAGATCAAGGCCATCGCGCGCGAAGCAGGCATGCGTTCCAAAATGGCCGTGTGGGCGCGCGATCCCAACGTGGACCCGGTGGGGGCGTGCGTCGGCCCGCGGGGTATGCGCGTGCAGGCGGTGGTAAATGAGCTCCGGGGGGAGAAAATCGATATCATTAAATGGAGCGGCATACCGGAGGAGTTTATCGCCAGCGCCTTGAGCCCGGCCCGCGTCGTGGGCGTTGCTCTGGAAGAAGAAGGACGGGTGGCCCGGGTTCTCGTGCCGGAAAACCAGCTTTCCTTGGCCATCGGTAAAGAAGGGCAGAACGCCCGGCTCGCTGCCAAGCTCACCGGGTGGAAGATCGACATTAAGAGCGAACCCCAGGAGACAGACGAGGTGAAGGGAAGTGATTCACCATGAAGGAGCGCCGGGTACCGATGCGCCTTTGTGTCGGTTGTCAGCAGATGCGACCGAAAAAGGAGTTGCTCCGGGTAGTGCGCACCCCCGAGAACAAGGTGGAGGTAGATCGAACCGGCAAGAAACCCGGCCGGGGCGTTTACATCTGCCCCGTGCGGGAGTGCCTGGAGAAGGCGGTGCAGGGAAAAAGGCTGCAGAAGGCCTTGGAGGTGGATCTGCCGCCGGAAATCATCCGGGAACTCGAGGACCGGCTGATCGAGATCTAGAGCGGTTTCTCGGCTTAATGGGCCTGGCGCGTAAGGCCGGCAGGCTTAAGGTGGGCGCCGCGGCCTGTCGCCAGGCGCTCGCCCGGGGCGAGGCAAGGCTGGTTGTCCTGGCCTGCGATGGCAGCGACCGCACGCAGCGAACCTTTCAAGAACTGGCAGCCAGGGCAGGGGTTCCGGTCTTGTGCCCGGCAGGGAAAAAGCAGCTTGGCCACCGGCTGGGATGTGACGAGGTGGCTGTCACCGTAATCACCGACCCTTCACTGGCCCGAGCGGTTCGCCAAACTGCTCCCGGTGCCGGAGCTAGCAAAACACGGGGGTGAGAGCACATGGGTAAGGTACGCGTATACGAGCTGGCTAAAGAGCTGAAAGTGAGCAGCAAAGACCTGATGGAACTCCTGGCGGAGATGGGCATTCAGGTGAGAAACCATATGAGCGCTTTGGAGGACGAGGCGGTGGAACGGGTACGGGATGCCCTGGGGGGGGACGACGCTCCTGCAGCGCCGGACGTCCCTGCCGAGTTGGAAGTGGAAGTGGAGGAGGAAGAGATCCCCCGCAAGGCACTGGAGAAGAAGGGCCGTCCCAAAGGGAAGGATGGGCGGCCCAAGCGTGCCCGCCAAAGGAAGCGGGAGGAGCGCCGACCTGAAGAAGAAAAGGCGCCGAAGGAAGTGGAACTCCCGCCGCAGCTTACGGTGCAGGAACTGGCAACACGGCTGGGGAAGCCGGGTAGCCAGATAGTGAAGCTGCTTTTTGCCGACGGCATCATGGCCGGCCTTAACCAGAGCATCGAGTTCAGCACTGCCGCCCAGGTGGCGCAGAAATTGGGCGTCACCGTTACCCGGGCGCAGCTGGAGCCGGAAGCGGCGCCGGCGCAAGAGGAGGACCGGCCGGAGGATCTCCGCGAGCGCCCCCCGGTGGTCACGGTTATGGGGCATGTGGACCACGGCAAGACCTCGCTCCTCGACGCCATCCGGCATACCCGCGTCACCGAGCAGGAGGCGGGCGGCATCACCCAGCACATCGGTGCTTCGGTGGTGGAGCACAAAGGGCGCCGGATTGTCTTCCTGGACACACCGGGGCACGAAGCCTTTACCGCCATGCGGGCCCGGGGGGCGCAGGCGACGGACATCGCTGTGCTGGTGGTGGCGGCCGACGATGGGGTGATGCCGCAGACGGTGGAGGCGATCAACCACGCCAAGGCAGCCGGGGTGCCCATAATCGTGGCCATCAACAAGATGGATAAACCAGGGGCGCGGCCGGACCTGGTCAAGCAGCAGCTGACCGAATACGGGTTGGTCGCAGAGGAATGGGGGGGCGATACCATTTGCCTCCCGGTATCGGCGGTTAAAAAGCAGGGGATTGAGGATCTCCTGGAAATGATCCTCCTGGTGGCCGACATGCAGGAGCTCAAGGCCAACCCCAACCGCCCGGCGACGGGTATCATTATTGAAGCGGAGTTGGACCGGGGCCGCGGGCCGGTGGCGACGGTCCTGGTACAAAGGGGCACGCTGCGCGTCGGCGATGCCGTGGTGGCCGGGACGGCCGCCGGGCGGGTGCGCGCCATGATGAACGATAAGGGCCAGCGGGTCAAGGCTGCGCGGCCGTCTGAGCCGGTGGCCGTGCTGGGGTTTGCCGAGGTGCCACAAGCTGGTGACCTTCTTAAGGTGGTAAGCGACGAAAAGACCGCCCGCGCCCTGGCCGACCGGGAGCGAGACCGCCTGCGGGAGAAGGAGCTCACGGCGCATCCCCACCTCACGCTGGACGAACTGTACCAGCGCATTCAAGAGGGCGAGGTTAAGGAGCTTAACCTGGTCATCAAGGCCGATGTCCAGGGTTCGGTGGAAGCGGTGCGCCAGGCCCTGGAAAAACTCTCCAACCCTGAGGTCAAGGTGAATGTTATCCACGGCGGCGTTGGCGCCATCACGGAAACGGATGTCATGCTGGCAGCTGCCTCCAGTGCCATTATCATCGGTTTTAATGTGCGCCCGGAGGGCAAGGCCGCCCAGTCGGCCGAGGAGCAGAAGGTCGATATTCGCCTCTACCGCATAATCTATGACGCTATCGATGATATTAAGGCGGCGATGCAGGGCCTGTTGGCGCCGAAACTCAGGGAGGTGGCTTTGGGCAGCGCCGAGGTGCGGGCGGTGTTCCACGTACCCAAGGTGGGCACGGTGGCCGGTTGCTACGTGCGCGACGGCAGATTCAGCAAAGATGCCCAGGTACGCCTGGTGCGGGACGGGGTTGTGGTCTACGAAGGCAAGGTGGCGTCGCTGCGGCGTTTCAAGGACGACGTGCGTGAAGTGGCTGCCGGTTACGAGTGCGGGATCACCCTGGTCAACTTTCAGGACTTCAAGGAGGGCGACACCCTGGAGGCGTTTGCAATTGAGGAAGTCCCGGTGGCGTGAAGCTTCCATGAGGCGCGGAGGTGAGGGGTTTGGGAAAGCTGCGGGAGGCGAAGCTTGAGGAGGCATTCCGCCAAGAGATCAGCGCGCTCATTCAGCGCGAGGTGAAGGATCCGCGCATCGGCTTTGTGTCGGTCACGGATGTTGACGTTTCGGGCGATCTAAGACACGTGACCGTGTACGTGAGCGTTCTCGGCAGCGCCGAGGAGAAAAAGGC
This sequence comes from Gelria sp. Kuro-4, assembly GCF_019668485.1. Classification (NCBI taxonomy): domain Bacteria; kingdom Bacillati; phylum Bacillota; class Clostridia; order Thermoanaerobacterales; family Thermoanaerobacteraceae; genus Gelria; species Gelria sp. Kuro-4. The sequence goes on from NZ_AP024619.1 coordinate 1,756,123, forward strand.
AACCCTGGCCGGCCTCGAGCGGGCAACCGGATTTATCCGCTCGGAGCTGGGGCGGCGGATCCGCCTGCGCTATACGCCGGAGATAGTTTTTTGCCTGGATGAATCCATCGCCCGCGGGGTAGAGCTTACAAACCTGATTACCCGTATCCAAAAGGAGGAAGGGGCCGGACAGGGTGCAGCAGCCGAAGACGGCGGCGGTCAAAAGGCTGATCGCCGAGAGCAGTGAGGTAGTGCTTCTTTGCCATATCGACCCTGACGGTGACGCCGTCGGGTCCTTGCTGGGGCTTGGATTGGCGCTTCTGGCCGGCGGGCACCGGGTGACGATGATAAGCCCGGACGGCGTACCGCACAACTACGCCTTCCTTCCGGGAGCGGACAGGGTGGAAAAGGCGGCAGCGGCGGGCGGCGACCCGGTCGTCCTGGTACTGGATTGCGGCGACCTGGAGCGCCTGGGGCCGCTCAAGGAGTGGGCGGCTCACCAAGGGAAACTCGTCAACATCGACCACCATCCCACCAACCAGGGCTTTGGCCGCTATAACCTGGTCGATCCGGGCGCGGCGGCGACAGCGGAGTTGGTTCTCGCCTTGATCGAAGAAATGGCCCTGCCGCTTACACCCCAGGTGGCGAACTGCCTTTATACCGGCCTTCATACCGATACCGGCGGCTTTCGCTACGAGAACACCAGCGCGCGCGCCCACCGGGCGGCGGAACGCCTGCTGGCGGCGGGGGCCAAGCCCTGGGAGATCGCAGAGAACGTCTATAACACCAAGCCGCTGGCGCAGGTCCTGCTTTTGCGCGAGGCTTTGGCCCGGCTTGAAATGGACGAGAGCGGTCGCATCGCCTGGATGAGTTTACCCCGGTCTGTTTTTGCCGCCTGCGGCACCAACGATACCGGTGGCCTGATCGATTATCCGCGGATGATCGCCGGGGTGGAGGTGGCGCTGCTTTTTAAAGAAGCAGAAGACGGTACCGTGCGCGTAGGCCTCCGCTCGCGGCGGGTTGACGTGAGCCGGCTGGCCCTGCGCTTCGGCGGCGGGGGACATGCCCGCGCGGCAGGCTGCAGCGTGGCCGGGCCGCTGGCGCACGCCGAGCGGGTAGTCCTGGCGGCCGCCCGGCAGGCCTTGGAGGAGGAGGCCGGGAATGCTTAGCGGGTTCATCAACATCCTCAAACCGCCCGGCCTGACGTCCCATGCGGTGGTGGCGAGGGTACGGCGGCTCCTCGGTGAGCGCCGGGTAGGACATGCAGGCACCCTGGATCCTGCGGCCAGCGGCGTCCTGGTGGTGGCTGTGGGCCGGGCCACCCGGCTCATCGCTCACCTGGAGGGCAGCAAGACTTATCGGGGCGAGATAACCTTTGGCATCGGCACCACGACCCTGGATGCCGAGGGCGAAATAACGCGTGCGGTTCCCTGTTCGGTCGCTGCGGCCCAGCTCCGGGAGGTACTACCACGCTTTCGCGGTACCATCGACCAGGTGCCGCCCATGGTTTCGGCCGTGCACCACCAGGGGCGGCGGCTGTACGAGCTCGCCCGCTCCGGTGTGGAGGTGGAGCGTCAGCCCCGGCGGGTACATATTACGCGCCTTGAGCTCATTTCTTTCTACCCCGACCCGCTGCACCCGCGGGCGCTCATTGAATGCACCTGTTCGGCCGGCACGTATGTGCGGGCCTTGGCCGCGGACATCGGCCGGGCGCTGGGAACGGAAGCCCATCTTTCCTTCCTGTTGCGTACCAGGAGCGGGTCTTTCGCTTTGGACTCCAGCCTTACCTTGGCCGAACTCGAAGCGGCCGTCGGCAGGGGAGTAGAGCGCACATGGCTCTGCCCCCCGGAAAGCGGGCTGGGGCACCTGGCAGCGGTGACGCTGCCGGAGGAAGAAAGCGAGCGCTTCCGGCACGGCAATGCCGTCTTCCACCCAAGCTCCGGTGGCCCGGCTCTGGGGCAGGCCTTGGTTGTGTACGGGCCGGGTCGAAGCTTTCTGGGCGTGGGGCGCCTGGAGCACAGGGAAGAGGCCCTTTGGCTCCAACCGGATGTGGTTTTCCCTAAGGAGTGTTGAGGAAACTTGGACATCATACGGGGACTGGAAAACTGGGTGAGCAGGGAGCCGGCGGGGAGTGTGGCCCTGGGCTTTTTCGACGGCGTGCACCGGGGCCACCAGCAGATCATTGCAACTTCGGTGCAGGCCGCTAAGGAGCGGGGTTTAAAGAGCGTGGTCCTGACGTTTGAACCCCACCCGCTGGCGGTGCTTGAACCGGAGGCTGCACCGCCTCTTCTTACCCCCTTTGCGGAAAAGGCGCGCCTCATCCGGCAGCTGGGGGTGGATACGCTTTTGGTCCTGCCTTTTACGCCGGCGCTGGCGGCTCTTGAGGCGGCGCTGTTTGCGCGTGAGGTGCTGGCGGGGCGCCTGGCGGCGCGGCATGTTACCGTGGGCTACAACTACAGCTTCGGGCGGGGGGGAGAAGGTACGCCGGCGGCTTTGACGGCCTGGGGCCGCCAGCTCGGGTTTGCGGTGACTGTGGTGCCGCCGGTCCTCGTTGCCGGCGAGGCTGTTTCCAGCAGCGCCCTGCGGCTTCTCATCGCCCGGGGAGACATGGAGAAGGCGACTTCCTTCCTGGGACGGCCGCCCGCCATCAGCGGCCGTGTGGTGACTGGGGCCCGGCGGGGAAGAGGGCTGGGTTTTCCTACGGCCAACGTGGAGCTGAAAAAGGAACTGGTGCTGCCGCGCCGGGGCGTGTATGCCGTGCGCACCTGGTACCGCCGCCGCTCTTTCCCCGGCGTGGCCAACATCGGGCAGGTACCAACCTTCGGGGGCAGCCGGCTGCAGCTGGAGGTGCACTTTTTCGATTTCCACGGGAACCTCTATGGAAAACGCCTGCGCGTGGAGTTCATTTCGTTTCTCCGGCCGGAACGGACCTTTCCTTCGGCCGCAGAGTTAAAAGCGCAGATCGAGGCCGATGCCCGGTGCGCACGGGAGCTTCTCAGCCGCCTGGCGGCGGGGAAAAGTTCGCCCGCCTTTGTTTACAACGACGGGGGTTTATGATAGAATCTAGCCGAGGCGACCGGAAGGAGCGATAGCCCATGGAGGGCGGCTGGGATCAACTGCCCGAGGAAGAGCTGAAGGCGATGCTGGCTCGCATCGCCCGTATCTGCGCCAGCCAGGAATTCCAGGATCTCAGGCTGGAGCTGGAGGGTATTTACCGGCAAGCGAATGCGGAAAACCCCTACCTGGCTGCTTTTCAGGACGCTCTTTACGCCCTCTTGGTGCAGGGCGAAGGAGCGTAGGGCGTAAGCCCTGGCTATGGCATGGCACAGCTCAAGGTTGTGATAACCGAGCATGCCCGGCAGCGGCTCCAGCAAGACCGGCAGGGCGGGATCACGCTGGAAGATATAGTGAGCGCGGCGTACAGCATTCCAGGGCGCATTCCCTCGGCGACGCGGTTTCGGAGCTTTGTGGCCGCATCGGGACGCTCTTTCGACCTCGTGGCTAAAGATACCCGGGTGGGTCGTCTGGTTATCACCGTGATCGGTAAGTAATGAACCTCAGGCGCGGATCACCGCAACTCCGGCGGTCATCTGGGACTGGGGGGATTGGCAAGAGCAGGAGGTGAAAGCTGTGGCATTATCCAGCGAGAAGAAACAGGACATTATCGAGAAGTTCAAGCTCCATGAGCAGGACACGGGCTCGCCGGAGGTTCAAATCGCCATCCTGACCGAGCGCATCAATTACCTGACGGAGCACCTGAAGGAACACAAGAAGGACCATCACTCCCGGCGGGGACTGCTCAAGATGGTGGGCCGGCGGCGTGGCTTGCTCAACTACCTCAAGGAAAGGGACATTGAAAGGTACCGTAACCTGGTGGATAAGCTGGGCTTAAGGCACTAAGAGCGGGGCGACCCGCTCTTTTCAATAGCGCGGGTCTCGGACTTGGTAAAAAAGGAAATACTAACCCCAGTGGCGAAAAGAGAGAAGGACATAAGAGAAGGAGGTTAACTAATTTGCCGGAGGTTTTCCAAACCACGCTGGCCGGCCGGCCGCTCAGCGTGGAGATTGGTCACGTGGCCAAGCAGGCCGATGGCGCAGCGCTGGTGCGTTACGGCGACACCGTGGTGCTCGTTACGGCCTGCTGCTCGGATGCGCCCCGGGAAGGCATCGACTTTTTCCCCTTGACGGTGGATTATGAGGAACGGCTTTACGCTGTGGGCAAGATTCCGGGTGGTTTCATCAAGAGGGAGGGGCGGCCCAGCGAAAAAGCGATCCTTTCCGCCCGCCTCATCGACCGGCCGATTCGTCCCTTGTTCCCCAAGGGATTCCGCAATGATGTCCAGGTCATCGCGCTGGTTCTTTCGGTAGACCAGAATAACTCGCCGCAAATTGCTGCCATGCTGGGCACCTCGGTGGCGCTTTCCATCTCCGACATCCCCTTCGACGGTCCCATCGCCGGGGTGGTGGTGGGCCTGGTGGGGGACGAGCTGGTGCTGAATCCCACCATTGCTGAGCAGGAAACCAGCCGCCTGCATCTGACGGTGGCCGGTAAGAAGGACGCGGTCATGATGGTGGAGGCCGGCGCAGACGAGGTTGAGGAGGAGACTATGCTCCGGGCCATCGCCTTCGGGCACGAGGCCATCAAGGAACTGGTCGCCTTCCAGGAAGAGATTGTTGCCAAGGTGGGAAAGGAGAAACGCCAGGCGCTTCTTTACCGGGTGGATCCGGAGGTCGAAGCCAAGGTCCGGGAGTATGCGGAACCGAAGCTCCTGGAAGCGCTGGCCACCCCGGAAAAGCTGCAGCGGGAAGAAGCGCTGGATAAGGTGGAAGAGGATGCGGTGCTGAGCTTCCTGGAGGAGTTCCCCGAGAAGGAAAAGGACATCCGCGAGGTGGTGCACCAGCTGACGAAGGAACTGGTGCGCAGGATGATCCTTGAGCGGCACGTGCGTCCCGATGGTCGCTCCCTGGAGGAAATCCGTCCCATCAGCGTGGAGGTGGGCCTGCTGCCGCGCGTCCACGGTTCGGGGCTCTTTACCCGCGGCCAGACCCAAGTGCTGACCAGCTTGACGCTGGGGGCCGTCAGCGATGAGCAGATTCTCGACGGCCTGGGGGTGGAAGAATCCAAACGCTTTATGCATCATTATAACTTCCCGCCCTTTAGCACGGGTGAAACACGGCCCATGCGCGCTCCGGGGCGCCGTGAAGTAGGGCATGGCGCCTTGGCCGAGCGTGCTCTGGAGCCCATGATACCCGCCGAGAGCGAGTTCCCCTACACCATCCGCCTGGTTTCGGAGGTGCTGGAGTCCAACGGTTCTACCTCGATGGCCAGCGTGTGCGGCAGCACTCTGGCTTTGATGGACGGCGGGGTGCCGATTAAGGCACCGGTGGCCGGGGTGGCCATGGGCCTCATCAAAGAGGGCGACAATTTCGCCGTGCTCACCGACATCCAGGGCCTGGAAGACGCCATGGGCGATATGGACTTCAAGGTGGCGGGAACGGCTGCCGGGATCAACGCGCTGCAGATGGACATCAAGGTCCACGGCATCACCATCGACATCCTGCGGCAGGCGCTGGAGCAGGCACGGCGCGGACGCCTGTTCATCCTGGACAAGATGCTCAGCGTGATTGACCGGCCGCGTCCCGAGCTTTCGCCCTACGCGCCCCGCATGCTCACCATGGAGATCGACCCCGACAAGATCCGGGACGTTATCGGCCCGGGCGGCAAGACCATCCGCAAGATCATCGAGGAGACGGGCGTACAGATCGATATCGAGGACGACGGACGTGTCTTTATTACCGCGGTGGATGAGAACGCCGCTCACCGGGCGCAGGAGAAGATCAAGGCCCTCACGCGCGATGTGGTAGTGGGTGAGATCTACGTCGGTCGCGTTACCCGCCTGATGAACTTCGGGGCCTTTGTCGAGATCCTTCCAGGCAAGGAAGGGCTGGTGCACATTTCCCAGCTGGCGCGGGAGCGGGTGGCGCGGGTGGAGGATGTCGTCCACGTTGGCGACGAAGTGGTGGTCAAGGTGACCGAGATTGACCGCCAGGGCAGGATAAACCTCTCGCGCAAGGAAGCCCTCAAGGCGGAAGGGAAAAAGGACAAGGCAGGTTCCCGCTGACCGCAACCAAGCATAAACTCACCTGGGTTTATGCTTTTTTCATTTGCCCCGCCCTAAGGCACCTGGTTTACAGCCAGTTGCCTTTTTCGGTATAATAACTGCGTGTGTCATCCCAGGCCGGCAGTGAGTTGATGGCTTGCGTTTCTGGCGAGGTTGCCTTGAGCCGGCGCTCCTGGGAGGCGGCGGTGGGCAGGTGAACGGCCCGCCACAAGAGGGGGAATAGTTTTGTATAATAAGAGCACTTTGCCCGGGGGCATCCGCGTTATCACCGAAGAGATCCCCGGCCTTTCTTCGGTGAGCGTAGGGCTCTGGGTTAATGTGGGTTCCAAGTACGAAAGCGAGGCCGAGGCCGGGGTTTCCCATCTTATTGAACACCTGCTCTTCAAGGGAACCGGCAGGCGCACGGCGCGCGAAATTGCAGAAGCCATCGATTCCGTCGGCGGTCAGCTGAATGCCTTCACCTCGAAGGAGTACACCTGCTACTATGCCAAGGTGCTGGGTGAACACCTGCCCCTGGCGCTGGATGTTCTGGCCGACATGTTCCTGGAGCCGCTGTTTGCGCCCGCGGACATCGTCCGGGAAAAGCAGGTTGTCCTAGAGGAGATCCGCATGTATGAGGACTCCCCCGACGAACTGGTGCACGACCTCTTGACGGAGGTGACCTGGCCGGGCCACCCGCTGGGACGCCCTACCCTGGGAACGAAGAAGAGCTTGAGCGGTCTTACACCGGAGGTGATCAGGTCCTTTTATGAAGAGCACTACACGCCAGCCGACCTGGTGATTACGGCGGCCGGGCGCCTGAAGCACGCCGAGGTGGCGGAGCTCTGCCGCCGGCACTTTGCCGGCTTCAGCCGCCCGAACGTGCCTTCTACCCAACGGACACCCCTTTTTCAGCCGGGACGGCGGGTGTTCACCCGCAACACGGAACAGGTCCATGTCTGCCTGGGTGCTCCGGGCGTGGCGGCGGAAGACGAAAGCAACTACGTGGTGGAGGTTACCAACAGCATCCTCGGCGGCGGGTTATCCTCCCGCTTGTTCCAGCACATCCGCGAGGAGAAGGGCCTGGCTTACTCGGTGTATTCTTACCACACCGCCTACCAGGGGGTAGGCCTGTTTACGGTCTACATGGGGCTGAGCGCCGCGAACCTGCGCGCGGGTCTGGCGATGGCCGGCGAGGAGCTGCAAAAGCTGCTGCAGGAGGGGGTACCGGAGGAAGACGTCCAGCGCGCCCGGCAGCAGGTCCTGGGAAGCTTTCTTCTCAGCCTGGAGAACAGCACCAACCGTATGATCCGCCTGGGCAAGCAGGAGCTGAGCTTGGGCCGGTACATCCCGGTGGACGAAGTAGAAACGAAGCTGAGGAGCGTCACCGCGCAGGACGTCAAGTGCCTGGCGGCCCGGGCCTTTAACGCCGAGCAACTGACGACGGTTATCTTGGGGCCGGTGGACGGCGGTGAGTTGGACTGATGGAGAGGGTCCCGGTGGTGCGCCTGCCCCACGGTGCCGGCCTGCCGCTGCCGCAGTACATGAGCCCGGGGGCGGCGGGAGCGGACCTTTATGCCGCCCTGGCTGCGCCGCTGACCATCCCGCCGGGCGGTCGCGCCTTGGTCCCCACCGGCCTGGCCTTGGCGCTGCCGCCGGGCTGGGAGGCCCAGGTGCGCCCGCGCAGCGGTCTGGCCTGGCGGCATGGCGTTACCGTGCTCAACAGCCCCGGCACCATCGACAGCGACTACCGCGGCGAGGTGCAGGTGATTCTGGTCAATCTGGGGACGGAGCCGTTCGTCGTCCGGCGCGGTGAGCGCATCGCCCAGCTGGTGGTGAGCCCGGCCGTGCAGGTTTGCTTCGCTGAGGTGGAGGAACTGCCGCCCACCGAGCGCGGAGCGGGCGGCTTCGGCCATACCGGGCGTTAGCATTTACCCCCTTTGCGCTGCATAGGATTTAGCAGCGAGGAGGGGGTGCTTTTATGCTTGGGGTTGTCCTGGGCGTCGGGCTGGTGGCCTTGACTTATCTTTCCGTAACCGAACGGGCCAAGGGACACCGGCGCGCGTTCAGCCGGGGTGAGGAACTGCCGGTGGAACCGCGTGCTTCGGCCATGTCCCAGGCGCTGGTGGAATTGGTGGCCACGGCGGGCGGCATCTACCTGGCGCTCGTTCTGGTGCGCAATTTTTTGCGGGTTGATCTTCCGGAACGGGTGGCTTTTTTCGGCTTTCAGGTGGAACCGCTGGCTACCCTGTCGCTTTTCCTGGCACTGCTGCAGCCCTATCTAACCCGCCTCTTGCAGCGCAGCCTGTAGACCGATGGGGGGTGTTACAATGCGGCTTCGCGATCTGGAGGACAAAGAGCTGATTAACCTGCAGGACGGGCGGCGCATCGGTTATTTTGGTGACGCCGACCTGGTCTTTAACGGTGAAACAGGGGAGATCGTCGGCCTCGAGGTAAACGGCAAGGGGAAGTTCTTCCAGCTGTTCAGCGAAAAGCGGGTTTCCCTGGTTCCCTGGCGGGCAATAAAGAAGATCGGAAAAGAGGTGGTTATCCTCGATGCGGGGGCAGAAACGGATATTGACACCTTCCGGGATTTATAGGAGAATATACATAATACCCGGGAGGGTTAATGCGATATGGAGGTGAAACGGCGTGGGGATCCGTGTGCTCGTTTCTGGGGCCAACGGCCGCATGGGCCGCGAAGTGGTCAAGGGAATCCTGGCTGACCCGGAGCTGGAGCTCGTGGGGGCAGTAGGCCGTCAGAGCGGGATCGGCCAAGACATCGGTGTGCTTGCCGGCCGCGAGCCCTTGGGTCTGGCGCTGGAGCCCGACTTAGGGGAGGCCATTGCGCGGTCCGGTGCCGAGGTGGTTGTTGATTTTACCCGTCCTGCCGTCGTGAAGGAGAACTTGGAGACGATCGCTAAACAGAGGGCCCACGCCGTTATTGGGACCACAGGGATAACCGAAGCGGACATCCCGGCCATTGCCGCCCTTTACCGGGAGCACGGGGTCAGCGCGGTTATCGCCCCCAATTTCGCCGTGGGCGCTGTTTTGCTGCTCAAATTCGCCGCGCAGGCGGCGCGCTTCTTCCCCCAGGTGGAGATCATTGAGACGCATCACGACCAAAAGCTCGATGCGCCTTCGGGCACCGCCATCAAGTACGCGGAAGCCATTGCCCGTGCAGCGGGCGGCTGCACACCCGCGCCGACCAAGGTGGAGAAGGTGGCGGGCGTGCGCGGGGGCGAGCTTAAGGGCATTAAAATCCATAGCCTGCGCCTGCCGGGCTTTGTCGCCCATCACACCATCATCTTCGGCGGCCTGGGCCAGAGTCTGACCTTAAAGCACGACTCCATCAGCCGGGAGTCCTTCATCCCTGGGGTAATCCTGGCCGTCAAGAGAGTTCCCCGACTGAACGGAGTTGTCTACGGCCTGGAAAACCTGCTGGAGCTTTAGCTTGGCGTAACGATCGGGCATTAATTAAAGCTGGAGGTAGCTGCAGATGAAAGAGTATACTGTTGCTGTGGTTGGGGCCACCGGAGCCGTGGGGCAGACCATGCTGAAGGTGCTGGAGGAACGCAACTTCCCGGTGAAGAAGATCGTCCCGTTGGCCTCGGCCCGTTCCCAGGGGCAAGAGGTGCTATTTCGGGGCCGGGCGGTCAGGGTGGAGGAGGCGCGCCCGGAGGTTTTTCAGGGAATCGATCTGGCGCTTTTCTCCGCCGGCAAGGGTGTCAGCCTGGAACTGGCACCAGAAGCGGTAAAACGGGGCGCGGTGGTGGTGGACAACAGCAATGCCTTCCGCATGGACCAGGCGGTACCCCTGGTGGTGCCGGAGGTTAATCCGGAGGCGCTGCGGGGCCACCAAGGCCTGATCGCCAACCCGAACTGCTCCACCATCCAGATGGTGGTGGTGCTGAAGCCGTTACACGACCGGGCCCGTGTGCGGCGGGTCGTGGTTTCCACCTACCAGGCGGTCTCGGGCACGGGCCTGGAGGCCATTGCCGAGCTTGAGGCGCAAAGTGCCGCGGTGCTGGAAGGGAAGGACGTAGAACCCAGCGTCTACCCCTACCAAATTGCCTTTAATGTTCTGCCGCATATTGATGTTTTTGACGAAACCGGTTATACCCTGGAAGAGTGGAAGATGACCCGCGAAACCAAGAAGATCATGGGCGACGACAGCATCGCCGTTACGGCTACCACCGTACGGGTGCCGGTTTTCTACGGGCATTCGGAAGCCGTCAACGTGGAAACAGAAACGAAGCTCACACCTGACGAAGCCAGGCAGATCCTGGCGCAGGCACCGGGGGTGGTGGTGGTGGATGATCCGGCCCACCTGAAGTACCCCCTGGCCGTGCAGGCCGCGGGCCGTAACGAGGTGTACGTGGGCCGCATCCGCGAGGACTTCAGCATCGCCCGCGGCCTCAACCTGTGGATCGTGGCCGACAATGTCCGTAAAGGCGCTGCCTTCAACGCCGTCCAGATTGCGGAGCGGCTGGTCCAGGACGGCTTGGTGTGAAAAGAGGGTAGGCCATGAGGATTGTGGTGCAGAAGTTCGGTGGGACCTCGGTGGCGTCGCCGGCGGCGCGCGAGCAGGTGGTGAACCGTGTTCTCCAGGCCAAAAAGGAAGGGCTGGCCCCGGTGGTGGTGGTGTCGGCCATCGGCCGCAAGGGCGACCCTTATGCCACCGACACCCTCCTGGGGCTCCTCAAAGAAGCCGGGCCCGATGCTCCCAAGCGCGAGCGGGACCTGCTCCTTTCCTGCGGCGAGATTATTACCTGCACCGTGATGGCTGCGCTTTTTAACCGGTGCGGTCAGCCGGCCATGGCCCTTACCGGGGGACAGGCAGGCATCATCACCGACGACCAGTTTGGGGATGCGCGTATTGTTGAAGTGCACCCCGAGCCGATTCTGCGGGTTCTCGAGCAGGGTTACATCCCGGTGGTGGCAGGTTTCCAGGGAGAGACGGCAGACGGCGAGGTCACCACCCTGGGACGCGGGGGCAGCGATACCACGGCCGCTGCCCTGGGGGCCGCCTTAGGGGCCGAAGCGGTGGAAATCTTTACGGACGTCGATGGCGTCATGACGGCGGATCCACGCATTGTCGATGAGGCCCACACCCTGGACGTGGTTACGTACCAGGAGGTGACGCAGATGGCCTACCAAGGGGCGAAGGTGATTCACCCGCGGGCGGTGGAGATCGCCATGCAGTACAACATCCCGCTGCGGGTGCGCTCCACCTTTACGGATTCCCCCGGGACGCTGGTCACGCGCGGCGTGCCTTACCCGGGACGCCTGGCGCTGGGGCCGGAAAGGCTCATCACCGGCATTGCCCACCTGCCGCACGTGGCGCAGCTGAAGGTTATCCTGGATCCGGGCGACAAGGCCCAAGAGGTGGAACTTTTCAGTGCGCTGGCGGCGGCCGGGATAAGCATCGACCTCATTAATGTTTTTCCGGAGCAGAAGGTGTTCACGGTAGCGGAGGCCGATGCGGCCAAGGCCGGCGAGGTGCTGAAGGCCAAGGGGTTCGCCCCTGAGCTGACGTGCGGCCTGGCGAAGGTGTCGGTGGTGGGGGCGGGGATGCGCGGCGTTCCTGGAGTGATGGCCCGCGTAGTCGCCGCCCTCTACCGGGCAGGGGTGGAGATCCTGCAAACGGCCGATTCGCACGCTACCATCTCCTGCCTGGTGCGCGGCGAGGATACCGAGAAAGCCATTTGCGCCCTGCACGAGGAGTTTGAGCTGGGCAAATAAATCTGCTGGAGGTGTTTTTATGCCGGGACTGGGAACAGTTATCACAGCCATGGTGACGCCGTTCACGGAGGATCTTAAGGTTGACCTGAAACGGACGGCGGAACTGACAGAACACCTGATTGAACTGGGTTCCGACGGGCTCTTGGTCACCGGGACCACGGGCGAATCGCCGACCCTTACGGCGGAAGAGAAGGTGGCGCTGTGGGAGACGGTGATTAAGGCGGCGCGCGGCCGGGTGCCGGTGATGGCGGGGACAGGGTCCAACAACACGGAGCAAAGCATTGCCCTGACGAAGCAGGCCCAGGCGGTGGGGGCGGATGCGATCCTGCTGGTGACACCCTACTACAACAAGCCGCCGCAGAACGCCCTTTACGCGCATTTCAAAGCGGTGGCCGAGGCCACGAAGCTGCCGGTGATGATCTACAACGTCCCCGGCCGGACCAGCCGGAACATCGATGCGCCGACGGTTCTGCGCCTGGCCAGGGAGGTGCCTAACATCGTCGCCCTGAAAGAGGCCGGCGGCAGCCTCGATCAGGTTTCCGAAATCTGCCGGCAGGCGCCGGAAGGCTTTACGGTCTACAGCGGTGACGACAGCTTGACCCTGCCCATGCTGGCGGTGGGGGCCAAGGGTATCGTTTCGGTCGCTTCGCACCTCATCGCCGGTCAGCTGCGGGAGATGATCGCCGGCTTCGAAAGCGGGGCCTGGCAAAAGGCGCGGGACATTCATCTCAAGTTTTTCCCGCTCTTCAAGGGTCTCTTTTTCACCACCAGCCCGAGCCCGGTCAAGGCGGCGCTAAAGCTGACCGGCTTTCCGGTGGGCGGACTCAGGCTACCGCTGCTGCCGCTTACAGAAAAGGAAGAGGAGTACCTGCGCGGCATCCTGGTCGATGTAGGGCTGCTGTAACGCAGTGTGCCGAATGCGGAGTCTACCCCAGGAGCATCAAAGCTGCTGGGGTAGACTTTTTTATCCCCGGGCAGGGGGTAGAGTAAACTTTCAGCAGGTGAACAGGAGATCGAGTGTGGGATGTAGAAAGAGAGATCTCACGCAGGGTTGGACCGCAACGATCTTGGAAATATGTCGAAGTATTCCTATAGGTAGAAGGAATCTATAACCATTGTGTCGAATGACAAAGGACAGAGAAAGAGATAAGGGTTCGAAAGTAGGAGGAGAACGAATAGTGCCAACTAGGACACTGGTAGTATCTGGTAACGGGGGGGGGGGGGGGGGGCAGCCCTCATAAGTTTGATAATTTAAAATCTGACCTCAACTTGCTATTCCCCGGCGAAGGCGGCTGAACTTGACCCTGGGCTTTTCTCCAAAAGAAACAGAACTCGGGATCGGTCTTGCCTTTGTCAGGTTTTCGGCTTCTCGGGGCGTAGTATACTGCAAACGGGAGCTAGTGCCTGCTCCCGTTTATTTTTTAGTTTGGCTCCTTTGAAAACAGCGTTTTCGGTTCTTATCTTTCGTAGCAGCGTTGCTAGCGGTATGGAAGATTTCTTGATTCACCACAGTTGCTGGCACAAGAACCAGCGGCGTGCGTTTGGGCGGGCTGGAGACGGAATGAGCCAGTTGTGAGCTATTGAGCTATATTGAGGTGCCCAGCGTAAGCGTCGGGGCTAGTGTTCAAGAAGCGGCGGAGGCTATAAATGGGCCGGCAGCCTGCAGGTAACAGACGATAAAGGGAAAACCGATAGGCTGGTTGGACAGCCTGGATGTTCTACGGGCTTTTATGGGAAACCCCGGTACGGCAGATGTCCGAGAAACAGGCATAAGGGGACTTGTGCGTACATCAAAGAAGAGGACTATAGCAGATTACCTGAAATGAATTCCTGGGCCAGACAAAGGCGGACCGTATTCCCCATCTTACCACTGCTCGGGAGAGACGCGGGTCTCATCGCGGCACATTGACTACTACGGGAGGTCCTGGAAAGTTATGACCGGGAAGCGGGAGCTAAGCAAAGAAGCCGAGACACGGCTTGAGCGGTTGGGCCACACCCAAGAGTTTGAAAAGGCCCTGCCCAACCTTTTTACCGATCCCAGAGCAGTAGTGTCGCAGCTCAAATCCATAGTGGAATATCAAGACGAGTACGACCCGGCTACCGGAAAGATAAAGATTACTGGAGTGGTAAGGGAAGGAGTTTACCACCACGTAGTATGTATACTGCGGCTGCTGGCCCAACTACGGGAGCAAGGTCCGATGAAACTTCCCGGTATGCATCAGGAGACACTGGTCAAAACCGCTATCTTTCATGACCTGGGCAAAGTCCAACCCCACCTGGAGGTAGGGGAAATCGTAAATCCTAAAGATGTTTTCGAGCCGGGGAAACTTCACGCTCTTAGGAGCGCTTCGCTGGCCCACAGGGTTTACCGCCTGGAGGAAAACATAGTCCAACTAATCAGGTATCACCATCATGAAGAAGTGGAAGTGCCGCCCGACTTTCCCCGTAGCCTTCTGCCCATGCACAGGCTTTTCCGGCTGCTGGACGGGCTCTCAGCGGGGATCACCCGGCGGGGTTCCAGCGTCAACTTGACGGTAAGGGAAACCGTGGTGCGGGTTAATGAAGAGAGCATCCACCCGTCCTACAACCGGTACCTGGAACTGAACATCTGCACGGGGAGGATGGAAATGAAGCCGCTAGGGCAACGCTTTGGCAGGATACGCTGAGAACGTGGTAAGGTGGCGAGTCCCAGATTCAGCGGGCCTTGTAAACACAAGGTGTCGCTACCCAAGAAAACGAAGGTACACGAAAGGAGAGTAAAAGTCGCCCCTCAGCTGGATTTCAGCGGGGTGGCCGGAAGCAAAATGATAAGAAGACTTAGTGGAAGCTTGCGTACGAAAATGACTGCGCTATTCGGACTGATTATTTTAATCGGGTGCCTTGCGCTGTTTTGGACAAGTGAAAACGAAGCCGGAAGCGCCCTGGAAGGCGAGGCCAGTCAGGCTATGTTGAAAGTGGCTGAGCAGGCAGCTGAAACCATGGACAGCCGCATCCAGGCCCGGATGTATGTAGTTGAAGGCATAGCCGAGAGAAACGTCATCCGCGGCAAGTCGGGTGACCGCGAGGCCACCCTAGAGGAGAAGCTGCAGGCTCTGCGCGATGAACAAAAAAGGGCGGAGAGCTTAGGGTTCAAGCGGTTTGCCGTCGTAGATAAAAATGGCAAGGCTATATACCAGGACGGCAGTACAGACAACTTGGCCGATAGGGAGTATTTCAACCAGGCCCTTCAGGGGATAACGTGTGTTTCCAGCAGTTTGGTAAGTAAAGTGGACCAAACCGTAATCTTTGCTTATGCTACACCAATACGGCATTATGCCACGGGCGAGATTGACGGCGTTTTGGTGGGCATAGTAGACGGGGCGAAGTTTAGCGAGCTCGTTGGAAATATTACTTACGCCCGCACCGGTTATGCATTCGCAGTAGACAGCACAGGCAAGACCATAGCGCACAAGGACACCGAAAGAGTAACAGGACAGGAAAACATCGTAGAGCTGGCTAAGTCCAATCAGTCCCTGGCTTCTTTTGCGGCCGTAATCTCCAGAATGGCCAAGGGAGAGGAAGGAGTGGCTAACTACGCTTTCCAGGGCCAAAAGATGATTATCGCTTACGCTCCCATTAAGACCACCGGCTGGGCGACAGCTGTCACTGCCCCGAGTGCCGAGGTACTGGCAAGGGTCGCCCGTCTGAAACAGTCCATGCTGCTCGTCTCCCTTCTAATAATTCTTGCGGCTCTGCTTTTAACTTTCGTCGTAGCCAGAAGCGTCACCACGCCTCTAATCCTGGCGGTGGATTACCTGGGCCTAATTGCCGGCGGTGATTTCACGCGGCCGGTTCCCGAGCAGTTCCTGCGGCGAAAAGACGAGATAGGGAAACTGGCTCAGGCCGTGGATCGCCTGCAGGCGAGTATTAAGCCTTTGCTTACAAAACTGAAAGAAGACGCCAAGGTACTGGCCGGCACTTCCGAGAACCTGAGTGCTGCTTCGGAAGAGATCGCCTCTTCTTCCGGCGAAGTGGCCAAAGCCATCCAGCAGGTGGCCGCTGGAGCTTCTGATCAGGCCAACAACCTGCAGGAAATACTCACCCTCATGCACAACATAACCGCCAGCCTAGAGAAAGTGTACACGGAACTCGCTAACGTCACGAATAACAGCGAAAAAACATCAGGGCTGGCCGACGTAGGCAAGAAAGAGCTAGACGCGTTGATAGCGTCTATCAAGGGAGTACGGAATTCCTTTGAGGTCGTAGTCGAGAAAATGACAAGCCTCAGCAGCTCAGTAAAACAGGTGGATCAAATCCTGGAGGTAATCAACGGAATAGCAGAGCAGACGAACCTCCTGGCCTTAAACGCAGCCATTGAAGCGGCGCGCGCAGGTGAAGCCGGCCGCGGGTTTGCCGTGGTAGCGGATGAGGTTCGTAAGCTCGCCGAGCAGTCCCGTACTTCCTCGGACAAGATAAGGTCGCTTCTGGCCACTATAGGTGCAGAAACAAACGACGTAGTGTCCACATCCGGTGAAGTCAGCAGGCAGGTAAGCGAGCAGCTGGGCAAGGTCGAAAACACGATTAAGGCCTTCGACAATATACTTGAAGCAGTATCTGCGATGGGTCCCATGATTACCAGAACCCGTAGTGAGGTAGACAACACGGTAAGGTCCAAAGATGTGGTGCTGGAACGAGTTGAAAGCATAAGCGCCGTAGCGCAGGAGACCTCAGCTTCGTCGCAGGAGATTGCCGCCTCGGCCGAGGAACTTTCCGCTTCTACCGAGGAGATAGCCTCGACCGCTCAAGAGGTTCTCAGCGTGGCCAAACGTTTGGAGGAACAGGTGGGACATTTCAAGGTGTGAAGACTTCTCTTCTGAGAGAAGTTAGCTGGCGGCGTGAGATGGAATTTCTCCTTTTCGAGGGCTTCAACCAAAAGGGGAAAAGGCGATCCTGGCAGGATCGCTTTTTCTCTACTGCCGGAGGAATTTGTTTACGCTTCTTGGCCTGGCGCTACCCTCTTCAACTCTAAGAAATCAGGCTATCGAACAATTCCCTAGGTTTCGCCTATCAACACTCGGGCTCGTAAGCCGTTTAAGCTATTAGCGTAATCCGTTGGAGCCAGGGGCGCATTCTAAGATAGAGTAAACTCTTAGTAGTCATCCATGCCGCTAAACAGCGGCACCACAAAGGATGAAATGGATAGAGGGCGAAATTGTATCGCGCTACCCGGATGAAGAAGGTCGTGTTTTCCCTGGAAACAGCTTCCACGGCAGGAACTGAGCGGAAAGACGAAGAAAGAGACCCCACCGTCCTTAGGCAGGACGAGTATCGGAGATACTCAGGAGGGTGAGGCATCCCGAACTCTTTAGCGAGCTCTGGCAGGCCCTTCAGGACTGCGACCGGAAGGAGGTAAAGAAAATCCTTGAAGCAGCCGAGAAGGGGAGAGTCGGAAAACCGCCGACGGGCGGTACAAAAATGCCGAACCTACGTCCAACACAACTGGGACGGCATTGCCTCTTACAAGAACTACCGGGAAGAAATCGTGGGCTGCAGTGCAGAACCGCACGTGAGCCACGTTCTGTCTGCCCGTATGAGCTCGCGTCCCATGGCCTGGAGTATAGGTGGGGCAGGTCGCATGGCACAGCTACGTGTCATGGAGGCTAACGGCTTTTCTGTGCGGGAACATTACGCTACGCTTCTCAGCTCCAGAGAACGGGGTAAACTGTCTTGTGCACCTGAGACCATACGAGCCCAGAGAACTCTCGCTGCCAAGTATTTTGATCGTCTTCAGGCGCATTTGCCTGCTCTAGATGGTTCTCGCAACTCCCTGACCATGGTCTTAAAAAGCCTCGCGTTCCCCGCTTAAGATCCTCGCGAACCAAAACCACGACAGAAATGCCGTCGATACCATCGCTGACTAAGAGCAGGGGCCTTTCTTCTCCGCACTGACCTACGGTGCCTTGACACTATCATACGTTGCTTGAGACTAACCCTTTGTTGTAGTAAAATATATCCTGCTGGAGGTGACATAGTTGAGACGCGTAAGTCTCTTACTTATTATAGGATTTGTAGTTATCAATATTGCTGGCTTTGTCGAAGACGTATACTGAGGTCTCTGAAAAAGCAGTAGATACTAATACTATTTCTTAGAGGATATAGCAGGAAAATGCAGAGCTGGCGTTGAAATAAGCATTATAAGAGAGCTATTTTGAGGTGATCGCCCGTGCTCAAATCAAAAGACGGCCAGCAGGACTTTTTCGACCTCCACATCTTCTCCCGGATGATCCCCGAGGACCATCCTTTGGTACAAATAAAGAAGAATGTCGATTTTTCCTTTGTAACGGGAGTGGTCGCGGACTTATATGACCCGGTGAACGGGCGACCCAGCTATCCCCCGGAGTCCCTGTTCAGGGTACTCTTCTTGGAAGTTTGGGCGGGCCTTTCCGATGTACAGGTGTGCCGGGAGCTCAAGTACAACGTGCTCTACCGCTGGTTCTGCGACTTTGGCTGGGACGACATAGTTCCAGATGATACTACCTTGGTGGTCTTCCGCAAACGCTTGGGAGAAGAGAAGTTCCGTGAGCTTTTCGAGCGGGTCGTTGAAGAAGCGAAAGCTAAGAAGTGCCTTCGCGGCCACTGGACGATTATTGATGGGACCAAGGTGATAGCTCACGTTGCCGTCAAGAATACCCTGAGTTTGGTGCGGGAAGGCCGTAAGCGCGTACTTAGGAATCTGGCGCGCGTCGACGCTGCCAAGGCGGAAGAACTGCAAAATCTAGCTGCTCCGCTGCCTGATGCCGACTATTCCTCCCACACGGAGCTTCTCGCTGCCGAGATCGAGCAGGGCAAGAAATTCCTGGCAGCCGTAGGAGACTGTACTACTGATGAGTCTGTGGGGAGAGAGTGCGCTCTTTATGCCGCCGTTCTGAACGGTGAGGGTGTAGCCAGCTTCAGTGATCCGGAGGCTCGCTGGGGCTTTAAGAAGAAAGACGAACCGTTCTTGGGATACAAAGTTCATGCGGCTTGCGATGAGACGGGCATTGTCACCGCTGTGGAGGTTACTCCAGGCAACGAAGCGGAACTTGAACCCGCCAAGGAAATGATAGCGGCCTTGGAAGAAAGGGAGTTGAAGGCATCCCGACTGGCTGCTGACAAGGGTTACGATGATTCCACTTTTCGAACGGAGTTGGTTGAAAGCAATATCAAACCCTACATTCCTAATCGCACAAAGAAAGACAGGCTTGAGGAACAAGGCTTTAAGTACAACCCAAAATCAAAGGTTCTCCGTTGCAAAGCGGGCAAGAAGGCCATTGGCAGTACCCCTCACAAGAACGGTGGGCTGACCTATTACTTCTCGGAAAAGGACTGTGCCGCCTGTCCGTATCGTAACTCCTGCCTGAGTAAAACCGAAACCCGGAAAAGAGCCTACGTAAAACCGGAAGTCCTCGCTAACCGACCGCGAGGCATCAAAATTGCAATGCGCATCAGAAGAACAATCGAGAGAATATTCGGCGAGGCCAAAACCTGGCACGGCATGGCACGAGCCCGCTATCGGGGTCGTTTCCGCGTAGCTATCCAGGTCTTTCTGACTTTTATCTGCCTGAACGTCAAAAAGATGGCGCAAAGAATCGCGGCTCAGCTGGCTACGGCCTGAATGTAGTGACAAAACATTCAAAGCCAGGAATATCAAGGGAAATCGGGAGTGACTTAAGCACCTAGATACACGCCAACTACCATTATGTGGCAAACCTCAGGCTTGAGAAGTGTCAAGGAGTACCGGGTTTTTCAGGGATCTCATACTGTACAAATTTATCATGAAAGGAGTATGTTATGATTGGTTTGCTTAATCTTGGCAGCCTCGTGCTTGGTCTGATTGCTTGGATACTTCCTGTTGTTAATCTCATGCGATATAAAAAGCATGACTATAGGAATTGGGTCACTCTTGCCATTATGAGCATCAGTGCTTGTGCTATTTCGCTATGTTTCCAGATTTTCTATAACTATCATCTGGTTAAGATTGCAGATTGGTCTGCTCTTATGGACATAACGGATAATGTGGCGTTCGTCGCAGCAGTTCTTCTCGTCGTTACCATCATTTTAAATGCAATTACTCTGCTTGTATATCATGGCAGAACAGCAAAGTAAGATGTCACAAAAGTAGAAACTCGGGAAAGAGTATTACCAGATAGTAGTCATCCATGCCGCTGAATAGCGGCACCACAAAGGATGAAATGAATAGAGGGCGAACTTGTATCGCGCTACCCGGATGAAGAAGGTCGTTTTCCCTTGGTGCCGATAAGCCCGATTAGGAGTCTGACCTCGGCGATCGCAGGGGCGCCGCAAAATGTAGCCTCCGAGGGGAGAGCACGCGAAGGAGAGCCGCATAAGGGCGATCGCCGCGCCGGGAAAAACGGAGGGTTAAGGCGATGCAAGTGACCTATGAACGTTGTGGCGGGTTGGATGTTCACAAAAAAAGTATGACTGCGTGTGTCATCACCTCAGAAGGAAAAGAAACGCGGACGTATGGGACAATGACCCACCCCATCTCCGGGCAGTCTTGGTTCGAGCAGCTCGTGCTGCAGCGCGGACAAAAGGGACTTATCTATCTGCCCTCTATCACCGGCTTGCGGCTCGTCGGGGGCGTGCCCTTGTGAAGCGGCAGGAATTAGGGTATAATAACGCCAGAGGTTTATGAGCGGACGGGCGTTGGCTGGGGTTCGGGCTGTTCCCCTGGTCGCGGCAGGGGTCTTTTTGTGTTGTCTAAGACAGAGGAGGTGCACTTTTGAGCGCAGGTGCGAAGGATAAGCTTACCCTGATTCCCTTGGGCGGATTGGGGGAACGGGGTAAAAACATGCTGCTCTTGGAAACAGAGCGGGACATCATGGTGATCGACTGCGGCCTGATGATCCCGGAGGAAGAGTTGCTGGGTATCGATTTTGTGATCCCCGACATGAGTTACCTTTTGGAAAACCGGGAGAAGGTGCGCGGCGTGGTGCTCACCCACGGTCATGAGGGGCACATCGGCGCGCTGCCTTACCTGCTCCGCGAGCTGAACGTGCCGGTGTACGGCACTCCCATGACGCAAGGGATAGCAAGCACGAGGCTCCGCCACGCGGGGGTAGGAGGCGCTCATCTCCGGAGCGTGAACCCCGGTGAGGTATTTGGCCTCGGGTCTTTTAAAGTGGAGCTGGTGACGGTGAGCCACACCCTGCCGGGGGCGGTGGCGGTGGTGGTTTCCACCCCGTGCGGCCGCGTGGTGCACACGGGGGATTTCCATTTTGACCAGACGCCGCCCAATGGAAACTTCACCGATATCCACCGCCTGGCCGAGCTGGGGCGGGAAGGCGTGCTGCTGCTGCTCTCCGACAGCACCAACGCTGAGGTGGCCGGTTTTTCACCTTCGGAGAGGGAGCCCCTAGGGGCCATCCGCAACATCTTGCGCGGGGCACAAGGTCGGGTCATTATGGTCGGCTACGGGGCCAGCCTCTACCGCCTGGAGCAAGTGGTGGCTGCCGCCTCCGAGTTCGGGCGCCGTACCTGCGTTGCCTGGCCGGAAGGCCTGGAGCTCCTGGAGCTGGCGCGCCGGGTGGGGCACCTGCACTTTCCGCCGGAAGCCATGTTCGATCCGGCGCGGGAAAAGCTGCCGCACCAGGAACAGGTGATTATCGTTCCCAATTTCGAGAGCCTGGAGCCGATTGCCGGCGTGCGGGGGAACGGGCGGGACACGGTGGCGGTTCAGGCAGGGGATGCGGTGGTGCTGGTGGCGCCGCCGGGGCCGGGCAGCGAGAAGCTGGTGGCCCGCAACATCGATACCCTGTTTAAGGTCGGCGCCGAGGTTTTCCCGGAACTTACCTCCTGGCGCTATTCCTTCGGCCACGCCAGCCGGGAGGAACTGAAGCTTATGCTCAACCTCGTACGGCCCCGGTTTTTTGTGCCCGTTCACGGGGAATTCCGGCAGCTGGTCTGGCACGCGCGCACGGCCCGGCAGGTGGGTATAGCGGCGGAAAACACCTTCGTCATCGAAAACGGCACCAGCGTGGAGTTTACGGCCGAAAAAGCCCGGGTGGCCAACCGGATCACCGCCGGGAAGGTTTTGGTGGATGGGCTCGGTGTGGGTGACGTGGGCAACATTGTCCTGCGGGACCGGAAACAGCTTTCCCAAGACGGCATCCTGATCGTTGTGGTTACCATGGATAAGCAAAAGGGCCAGGTGGTGGCCGGTCCGGATATCGTTTCCCGTGGGTTTGTCTACGTGCGGGAAGCCGAAGAGCTCCTGGAGGAGGCCAAGGACCGGGTGCGGCAGGCGTTGGAAAAGTGCGAGACCGCCCACGCTACCGAATGGTCGACGATCAAAAGCCAGGTCCGGGATACCCTGGGCAAGTTTCTCTTCGAGCGCACGCGGCGTCGTCCCATGATCCTGCCCATCATCATGGAGGTGTGATTAGCAGGGCCGGCTGCTTTAAAGGAGAAGTAATTTCTCTGACACGGCCCTGTAACAAAGCGGCGGTATGATAGACATGTGACCAAAGGTTACCCCCTCCTGATTATATAGACCTCCCCGGCAGCGCCGGGGCATTTTTTTCTTGCCGGCGGCAGGGTATACTGTCCGCCGCCTTACGTCATACTAGCCACGGGACATGAGTAAGGGAGGACGGCTGATGGTGTTGACGAATCTTTTCCCTAAACTGGGTTCTCCCCAGCCGGTACCGACGGTGGTTCCACCGCCCGGCCCCCGGGTACAGCCGCCGCCCGGCCCGGGGAACCCGGGTGCCCAACCCCGGCCGGCTCCGGAAACGGCGGCGGGTAACCTCCAGGAGCTGGGGCAAATGAACCTGCCGGCACAGCCGGAGAGCAGCATCCACTGCCTCACCATTGTCGGTCAGATCGAGGGGCACCTGGTGCTGCCGCCCCAGAACAAAACCACCAAGTATGAACACATCATTCCCCAACTCGTGGCCGTGGAGCAAAACCCCAAGATTGCCGGACTGCTGCTCATCTTAAACACGGTCGGGGGTGACGTGGAGGCCGGGTTGGCCATCGCCGAGATGATCTCCACCCTGGGCAAGCCCACCGTCTCCCTTGTGCTCGGGGGCGGGCACAGCATCGGGGTGCCGATCGCGGTGAGCGCCGATTACTCCTTTATCGCGGAAACGGCCACCATGACGGTGCATCCCATCCGGCTCAACGGTCTGGTGATTGGCGTACCGCAAACCTATGAATACCTGGACAAGATGCAGGACCGGGTGGTCCGGTTTGTCACGGAGCACGCGCGCATTTCTGAGGCCAAATTCCGGGAGCTGATGTTTCGTACCGGCGAGCTCGCCCGCGACATCGGGACGGTGCTGGTGGGCAAAGAGGCGGTGGACGTCGGGTTGGTGGATGCCGTCGGGGGTATTGAGTCGGCACTGGCCAAGCTTAACGAGATGACGGCAAAAGCAACAGGAGAAAAGGAGCCGGTGCAATGATCCTTTACACCCCCATGCCGCTGGAGCTGGTGCTCGACGGCCTGGATGCCTACCGGCCGCAGTACGAGGAGGTTACGGTTCGGGGCCATAAGGTCGTGGTGGAGCGGACAGGGGTCAACCAGGCCAAGCTGGTACGCCTCCTCAGCACCAACCCGAACGATTTTCTCGACCCCTCCTTCTTTCCCGGAGCGATTATCACCTTTACGGGGAAGACAAAGTAGAGATCCGCAAGCGACGGTATTCTACCGTCGCGTTTTTTTACCTATACATTAAGGGAGAGAAGGGCAGAGGGGGGGAGGGAGCTGCGGTACCTACTGGGCGCTCTTTCCGGTGCCGGCCTTTTGCTTTACGGGATTCGCCTCTTAAGCCGGGGTATGCAACGGATGGCCGGAAAAAGGCTGCGGCGCCTGCTGGAGCGGCTCACCTGTTCCCCCGCGCGAGGTGTTCTCGTTGGTCTGGCGGTGACGGCGGTGCTGCAGAGCAGCAGTGCCACCACGGTGATGGTGGTCGGCCTGGTGGATGCCGGTCTCCTCAGGCTGCGGGAAGCCATTGGCGTTATTCTCGGCGCCAACATCGGCACCACCGTTACGGCCCAGCTGGTAGCCTTGGATTTGGATTACGTGGTGATTCCCGCCGGTGCGGTCGGCTTGGTGCTTTTGGAGGCGGGCCGGCAGGAAGGTGCGCGTAACCTGGGCCGCCTCCTGGTCGGCCTGGGGCTCATCTTCGGCGGGCTCGGCATTATGTCCCGGAACCTGGTGGGTTTGAGCCAGAATGCCTTTTTCCTTTCCCTCCTTACCAACCTGGGGCGGCGGCCGCCGGCAGCGATAGCGGCGGCCGCCCTGGTCACCGGGGTGATGCAGTCGAGCAGCGCGGTGACCGGAATGATCATTGCCCTGGCCGACGCCGGGTTGCTTCAGTTACCTGAGGCGGTCGCCTTGGTACTGGGGAGCAACATCGGAACCACGGCGACGGCCCTCCTGGCCGGTTTGGCTGCGGGCGTAAACGGCCGGCGGGCAGCTTTGGTGCATCTTCTCTTTAACGTTTTGGGTGTGACAGTCCTTATGCCTTTCTTACCCCAGTTTGTACGCCTGGTAGCCTTTACCTCACCGGACCTGGCCCGGCAGATAGCCAATGCGCACACCCTCTTTAACCTAATGAGCGTCGCTTTGTTTCTTCCCTGGGTCGGCGTTTTGGAGCACTTGGCCATCGCTCTCTTACCCGGCTTTTGAGAAGGAACGCCTTCTGGGCGTTTCTGGGAGGATTCCAAGCCGCCGGTGTAGAATAGAGGCTGGAGAAGGGGTGCGGGCAGGGAGGTGAACAAATGGCGCGGAAAGAAAAAAAGGAGACTGGACAAACGCCGCCGCTGGTGGGTGCCATCGCCGCAGCAGGCTTCTCGCTCTTGGTGATCGCCAGCCTCCTTTCGGAACGAACGGGCGTTGTGGGGGGCTTTTTGCGCCGTGTGCTCATCACCCTCTTCGGCTGGGGCGCTTATCCTTTGCCGGTTCTCGCGCTCAGCGGGGCCCTCTTCGGCCTGGGCAGGCGCGCCTGGGGCGAAGCCCAGGCAGCGGGCCTGGGGCTCCTCTTTTTGGCCTTCATCACCGGGTTGCACCTTTCGCTGCCGCCCGACGTCCTTTTCGCCGCCGGCCGGGCGGGCCAAGGCGGCGGCCTGGTGGGCGCCGCCTTGGCGACCGGACTGCTGCGCCTGTTCGGCCGCGTGGGGGCCTGGATAGTGCTGGCGGCCATCGCCATGAGCAGCGTGACGTTTGTCAGCGAGGGAGTCCTGCTCCGGGTGGTGCAGGGACTGCGGACCCGGCTGAACCGGCCGCTGGCTCTGGGCGCTGCCGGGACGGGTGCGCGCGAGCTTGACCGGCCCGAGCCCGGCGGTGGCGGCGGAGCTCCGGACAAGCCGTCTCCCCCTGCAGTGCCGGCGGCGCCGGAGGAGGCCCTGCCGGCGGTAAGTCCGGTGGTGAAGACGGCCGGCGTGGAGACCAACGCTGCGCCCCTGCAGCTGGAGATACCGCAGGTGGTGGGTCCTTACCAGCTTCCGCCGGTGACGATTTTGCGCAAGCCGGTGCGCCTGAAAAATTACCGGTTGGAGAAGGACATCGCTGAGAACGTCCGCCTTCTTGAGGAAACCCTGCACAACTTCGGCATCAGCGCCAAGGTTACCGAGGTCAGCCGCGGCCCGGCTATAACGCGCTATGAGATCCATCCGGCTCCCGGCACCAAGGTGAGCCGCATTGTCGGCCTGGCCGATGACATCGCCTTGAGCCTCGCTGCCACCGACGTGCGTATCGAGGCGCCGATCCCCGGCAAAGCGGCCATCGGGATCGAGGTGCCGAACAAGGAGATTTCTCCCGTTTACCTGCGCGAGGTAATTGATACGCCGGTTTTCTCCCACGCTGCCTCACCGCTCACCATCGCCCTGGGCAAGGATATAAGCGGCGCCCCGGTGGTGGCGGATTTGGCGAAAATGCCGCACCTGCTCATTGCCGGGGCAACGGGCTCCGGCAAGAGCGTGTGCATCAACGCCCTCATCAGCAGCATCCTCTTCAAGGCGACACCGGCTCAGGTGAAGCTGCTCCTCATCGACCCGAAAATGGTAGAACTGACCAGCTACAACGGCATACCGCACCTTATGGCGCCGGTGGTCACCGATGTGAAAAAGACGGCCGGGGTGCTCAGCTGGGCCGTCACCGAAATGGAAAACCGGTACAGCTTGTTTGCCGCCGCCGGGGTGCGCGATATCAAGCGCTACAACGAAACACGCCCGGAAGGTAATGCGCTGCCTTACATCCTGATCGTTATCGACGAACTGGCGGACCTTATGATTGTGTCTCCCGCCGAAGTGGAAGAAGCGATCTGCCGGCTGGCGCAGATGGCCCGGGCGGCCGGACTGCACCTGGTGGTGGCCACCCAGCGGCCCTCTGTGGACGTGATCACCGGCCTCATTAAGGCCAACATCCCCTCCCGCTTGTCCTTTGCCGTCTCGTCGCAAACTGATTCCCGCACCATTTTAGACATGAACGGGGCTGAGAAACTCCTGGGGCGCGGCGACATGCTGTTTTTCCCCGTAGGCGCCAGCAAGCCTCAGCGCGTACAAGGGGCTTTTGTCTCGGACAACGAGGTGGAGGAGCTGGTGAGCTTCTGGCGTGAGCAGGGGGAGCCCGAGTTCCAGGAAGCCATCCTGGCCATTCAACCGAAGGCCAAGGAAGCCGTCGCCGAGGACGAAGAAGACGAGCTGTTCGGCAAGGCGCTCGAGATCGTGGTGGAGAGCGGCCATGCTTCGGCTTCATACCTGCAGAGGCGCCTTAGGATTGGTTATACTAGGGCCGCGCGGATCATTGATCAGTTGGCGGAAAAGGGCTACGTGGGCCCTGCGGAGGGCAGTAAACCGCGGCCAGTGCTGATCAGCAAGGAAAGATACCAGCACCTGGTGGGTTCTGAGACACGGGCCGGCGCTACTAAGGGGTGAAGAGCTGATGCCGGAAAACACGAGCGGGCGGGTCGGGCAAGAACTGGTGGCGATTGGAGAGCTGTTGCGCGCAGAGCGACAGCGGCGGGGGATTTCTTTAGAGCAGGCGCAAGAAGAAACGAAGATCCGCCGCCGCTACCTGGAAGCGCTCGAGGGGGGCGACCCTAAGGTTTTCCCAGGGGAGGTGTATCTCAAGGGTTTCATGAAGAATTATGCCCAATTCTTGGGCCTTCCCGGGGAAGAGATCGTGGCCCGGTACGTGCGGGCCTGCGCGGAGGTACCCGAGGAAGAGAAGGCGCCGAGGAAAAAGCCGCCCGGCGGTGCGCCGGTAGCGCAACCGAGGCATCCGGGCGGCCTGCTGACGCTGGCGGTTTTAGCTGTTCTTTTGGCGGCGGCGGCCATCTTCTTCGTTGCGCGGGGGCCGGCAGTGCGGACTTCGCCGCCCCAGCCGGGAGCAGGGACAGAAGCTTCTCCCCCTCCCGCAGCGCCTGGGGGCACAGGGGCTCCGGCGCCCGAAGCCCCGGCCGTCGAGGGCACGCCGGAGAATCAGGTGCATCTGGTCCAAGACCTGCCCAAAGAGGCGCTTTACCAGGTGCGCGGGAACGAACTTACGGTGGAGCTTAAGGTGGTGGGTGAGCGGTGCTGGGTGGCTGTGCGCACGGACGGCGGTGCAGAGCAGGCACGAACCCTGGTGCGGGGAGCAAAAGAGAGCCTTACAGCCAGGGATAAAATATGGCTGCGGGCCGGCGATCCCGGCGCCCTGGAGCTCACCATCAACGGAGTGAACCTGGGGCCGGCGGGGGTGCCCGGCCGGCCGCGCAACATTTCCATCGAACGCCTGCCTTAAGTAAGAGGGTGCCGCGTGGCCGGAAACAGCGTCTTGCAGTGCGGGCGGTACGTAAGAGGTGAAGGAGCATTACTTTGCAGAAGAAAAAGGTCGGACTGGTGTCGCTGGGCTGCGCGAAAAACCTGGTGGATTCGGAGGGGCTGCTGGCCGCCCTGGTGAGGAGCGGTTACGAACTGACAACGAGCCCCGCAGAGGCCGAGATTATCATTGTTAATACCTGCGGGTTCATCGAGGCGGCGAAAGAGGAGTCGATCGACACCATCCTGGAGATGGCGACGTACAAGGAAAAAGGACGCTGCCGGAAGCTGGTGGTGACCGGTTGTTTGGGGCAGCGGTATCCGCAGGCGATCGCCCGGGAGATTCCCGAGGTGGATGCCGTTCTGGGGACAGGGGCGCTGGAGCGGCTGCCGCAAGTTTTGGCCCAGCTGGAAACAGGGCGGCGCGTGGTGGCCGTGGAGGCACCCGGAGGGCTGACCGGCGGACCCCGGATTTTGGCTACCCGCCCGGGCACGGCCTACTTAAAAATCGCCGAGGGCTGCAATCACCGCTGCAGCTACTGCGTGATCCCGCAGCTACGGGGGCCGCTGCGGAGCCGGCCCGAAGAAGAAGTGGTGGCGGAGGCGCGCTCCCTGGCCCGGCGGGGGGCAAAGGAGATCATCCTGGTTGCCCAGGACACCACCAGCTACGGGCTGGACCTGTACGGTGAGGCCAGGCTGCCTGCACTCCTGAAAAAGCTGGCCGCCTGTGCGGAGATTGAGTGGCTTCGCCTTCTTTACCTGTACCCGGAACGCATCACAAGTGAACTGCTTACCACCATGGCCGAAGAACCCAAGATTTGCCGGTATTTCGATATTCCCCTGCAGCACGTCAACGATCGCCTCTTAAAAGCGATGGGCCGTGCCAGCCGCCAGGAACAGGTGGTCAGGCTCCTGGCTGGGATCCGTGACCTCCTGCCGGAGGCGGCGCTTAGAACCACCTTCATCGTTGGTTTTCCCGGCGAGACGGAGGCCGAATTTGCCGAGCTGGTGAGTTTTGTGCGCCGGGAGAAGTTTGATTGGGTGGGGGCGTTCGCCTACTCAGCGGAGGAGGGGACGCCGGCCGCTGCCTTACCGGGGCAGATCCTGGAAGAAGAAAAAACAAGGCGGCGCGACGAACTCCTCAGGGTGCAGCGGCATATTTCGCTGGAGCGCAACCGCGCTTGGCTGGGGAAGAAACTCGCGGTTCTTATTGAGGAGGCAGGTGAGGGGCGGGGCCGGGGTCGGTGCTTCCGGCAGGCCCCGGAAGTCGACGGGGTAACCTTCGTCCGGGGCCGGGGCCTTAGGCCCGGCCAGTTTGTCCAGGTGACGATCGACCGGGCGGGCCTTTATGACCTTGGGGGGAGGGTAGAGAATGAACCTACCCAATAAGCTGACCCTGGCCAGAATTATCCTGGTGCCGGTGTTCATGGTTACGGCCTGGTTGCGGCTGCCGTATGCCGACTACCTGGCGACCGCCGTATTTGTTGTTGCCGCTCTGACCGACACGCTGGACGGTTACCTGGCGCGGCGGCGGCAGGAGATAACCCGCTTCGGTAAGCTCCTGGATCCCTTGGCCGATAAACTTTTGGTGAGCGCAGCCCTCCTGGTGCTGGTGGAAGGTGGACGCTTGGGAGCTTGGGTCGCGATGATTATCATCGGGCGCGAGTTCGCCGTGACCGGGCTCCGGGCGGTGGCGGCCGCCGAGGGTATCATCATTGCCGCCAGCCGTTTCGGCAAACTAAAGACGGTGTTTCAGATCATCGCCATCGCTGCTCTTCTGCTCCGGGATTATCCGTTTCGGACGTGGCATATTCCCTTTGCCGGCATTACCATGTCCCTGGCGGTGGTGTTTACGGTAGCCTCTGGTCTGGATTACTTTTTCAAGGGGCGCGAGCTCTGGTTGCCTTCGGCCGAGTAAAGCACAGGTTTTACCCCTACCACCAGGCTTTGCCTGACGAGTGGTAGGTTTTTTTATGTTATAATAGGGACTAGGTTAAGAGGGAGGAGAAACTGGCGGATGAAGTATAGGGGTTACAGGGTGGATGTTGTCGCCGCGGTGGCGCTGCTCACGGTGGCGTTGCTCCTGGGGGTCCGCTTGGCCTATGTGCGCTACTTTGTGGAACGACCACTGGTTAACGAACTTCAGGCGCTGCCGGGGGTAAAGGATGTCAAGCTGAGCCAGGCCCGGGGCCGGTATAACGTAAAGCTGGCGCTGGGCCGGGTGGACAACCTGGCAGAGGTTTACCGGCAGGCGGAGGAGCTCGCTGCGGCAAGCCTGGGCCCCGGCGGTTTTAACCTTATGCTGGCCGATGAGCGGACCCCTGCTTTAGAGCAGGTGTACTATGAGATCCATTACTACGTGGAAGAGGCCTTGGTGCGCGGCAATTTTAGCGAAGCCGCGGAACGGATACAAAGTGCCGCGCGTGCGGCCGGCGTGGAGGAGAAGTTTTACGTCGACCAGGGGCATGTCTACGTGGAACTCACCCAGGGGCCCGGCTACCTCTACGAAGTGCACCAGCGGCCGGACCGCTCCCAGGAGGGGGGAGAACCGGCGTGAAGCGGGAGATCCTCCTCGGGGTGGCTGCGGGGGTGTTTTTCTTCGCCTCCATTTCCGGCTTAAACCCCTTACCTGCTTTGCTTTTCGGCTTCCTGCTTTACCTGCTCTATGAAACCGGGGGCCTGAGAATCATCCGCCGGCAGCTGGGCGGCAGCGGGCAGGAAGTTAAGAACCAGGTGACGTTTCAGCAGATCGGCGGACAAGCCGCCGCCAAGAAGGAACTCCTGGAAGCGCTCGAATTTATGAAAGACGGCAACAAGGCGGCCGCCCTGGGTATCAGACCGCTCAAAGGGATACTTTTGGCCGGCCCGCCGGGAACGGGCAAAACTCTGCTGGCCAAGGCCGCCGCCACCTATACCGATGCGGTGTTCCTTGCTGCCGCGGGCAGCGAATTCATCGAGATGTACGCGGGGGTAGGGGCCCAGCGCGTGCGCAGCCTGTTTCAACGGGCACGCGAAGCGGGCCGCCGCGAAGGGCGCAGCAATGCCGTTATCTTCATCGACGAGATTGACGTCTTGGGCAGCAAACGGGGACAGTACCAGGGGCACATGGAGTACGACCAGACCTTGAACCAGCTCCTCACGGAGATGGACGGCATGAAGAGCACGGATGGGGTACGGGTCCTGGTGGTAGGGGCTACCAACCGCGAGGATATGTTGGACCCGGCCCTGCTGCGCCCTGGGCGGTTCGACCGCTTGGTGCGGGTGGAACTGCCCGACCAGGAAGGGCGCCTCCAAATCCTCAAGCTCCATACCGCCAATAAGCCCCTCGCTCCGGATGTGGACCTTAAGCAGATTGCCCGGGAAACCTTCGGCTTTTCAGGGGCACACCTGGAAAGCCTGGCCAACGAGGCCGCCATTTTGGCTTTGCGGGAGAACGCCGCCCAGATTGGGCAGCGTCACTTCCTGGAAGCCATCGATAAGGTGAGCCTGGGCGAGAAGCTGGATCGCCGGCCGCAGAAAGAGGAACTATGGCGCGTGGCGGTGCATGAAGTCGGTCATGCGGTGGTCAGCGAGGCCTTCCGCCCCGGGTCCGTGGCGTCCCTGACCATTACTTCGCGCGGGCAGGCCCTAGGCTACATGCGCCAAGTTCCGGAGGACGATTATTACCTGTATACGGAAAGCTACCTGCGCGGGCAGCTGCGCATTCTTCTCGCCGGGATGGCGGCCGAAGAGGTTCTCCTCGGCAATCGCAGCACGGGAGCGCAGGGAGACCTGGAGCAGGCGATCA
Source organism: Gelria sp. Kuro-4 (assembly GCF_019668485.1). Lineage (NCBI taxonomy): Bacteria > Bacillati > Bacillota > Clostridia > Thermoanaerobacterales > Thermoanaerobacteraceae > Gelria > Gelria sp. Kuro-4. The sequence continues at coordinate 1,787,518 of NZ_AP024619.1, forward strand.
GTACCGTGAAAAAGATGGTGGCGGCCGGCATGTCATCGCTGGGGATTGTCTCGGTGGCCGATTTGCCCGCCGGAGAACTGCAGGGGGCCATCCGCGACATCCTCAACGAGGAAAAGGCGGAGGCCCGGCGGATCATGACCGAGAAGAAGGAACTGGTGCTCTCCCTGGCCCGGGAGCTCCTGGAGAAAGAGCGCCTGGCGGGCGAAGAGCTGCGCGCCCGGCTCCAGGATGGCCACGAACCGGCCTATCCAGCCGAAGCGGCCGACCAAACCGGGGTACTGGCAAGTTAGCCGGTACTCCTTTTTGTTTTTAGCAGGAGATGGCCGAAGTATAGCGAAAAAAGAGAGGAAACACCCTAACAGAGCCCCGAACGGCTGGAAACTTAGAAACCTGGAAAGACGGTGAGAGATTGGAAGCTGAAATCATCTCTGTGGGGACCGAACTTCTCCTCGGCCAGATCGTCAACACCGACGCCCAGTACCTGGGCGAGCGCCTGGCTGCACTCGGCATTGACCTGCACCGAATAACCACCGTGGGGGATAACGCCCCGCGCCTGCAAGCGGCTCTCGCAGCCGCCTGGGGACGGGCGGACCTTATCCTTTTGACCGGGGGACTGGGGCCGACGCAGGATGACCTTACCAAGGAGACGGCGGCCGCATTCCTCGGCCTGGAGCTTATTTTGGACGAGGGCGCGCTGGAGCACATTCGTTGCTTTTTTGCCCGCACCGGCCGGACAATGCCGCCGGCCAATGTCAAACAGGCCCTGATACCTGCCGGCGGGCAGGTGCTGCCGAACCCCAACGGTACGGCACCCGGGGTTTGGGTGGAGAAAAACGGGCACATTGTGGTCATCATGCCCGGACCTCCTTTTGAACTTAAACCCATGTTCGAAAGCGCCGTTGTCCCTAAGCTGCGCGCCCGGCTGAGCGGCGGCGAGCGCCGGGTAATAAAGTCGCGGGTTCTCAAGCTGTACGGGATCGGCGAATCCCACGCCGAAGAGCTGGTCCGCGATCTCATAGCAAAGCAGGAAAATCCCACCCTGGCGCCCTATGCCAAGGAGACGGAGATCCAGTTTCGCCTTACCGCCAAGGCGGGCAGTGAGGAGGAGGCCGATGCGCTCCTGGCCGGCCTGGAAAAAGAGGTCGAGGAGCGGCTGGGGCCGTACATCTTCGCCCGGGACAATGAAACGATGCAGGAGGTGGTGGGCCGGCTGCTGAAAGCCCGGGAGGCAACGCTGGCCGTGGCCGAATCCTGCACGGGCGGGCTGGTGGCGGATTGGCTCACCAATGTGCCGGGCAGCTCTGAGTACTTTTTGGGCGGCGTTGTTTCCTACAGCAACGCGGCCAAGGAAAAGGTGCTGGGGGTACCGCCCGCCCTGCTGGCGCAACAGGGCGCGGTGAGCGCCGAAGTGGCCGAAGCGATGGCCAAGGGGGTGCGCGCCCTGTTGGGCGCGGATTACGGTGCAGCGGTCACCGGGCTGGCCGGGCCGGGCGGCGGAACCCCGGAAAAGCCGGTCGGACTGGTGTTCGTGGCGGCTGCCGATGCCGGCCGGGTGGTGAGCGAACGCTACGAGTGGCGCGGCGGGCGACTGGTGATTAAGCGACGCGCAGCACAGGCTGCCCTCAACCTGCTGCGCCGGTTGGTGGCCGGCCTCGAGCAGTAAAGAAAGACGTGCTAGCAAAAGTCAAGGGTTCCCGGCAAGTGACCTTGCCAAGTGAGAGCGGGCCGGGCCTAAAGGATTCTGGCCACCTTTAGCCGGACCGTCAAGGCCCTCCGCTACGCTCCGGCCCTGGCGGGCGGCGGCTTAAGCCGCCGGCCTTGACTGCCGGCTGCAGGTGGCGGGCATGGCAAACAAGCCCGGCCCGCTCCAAGGGACGAGCTTCGACGACGAGGAGGTGGATCTTTCTTAGTTGCTCAGGGATGGCGTAGGTTTCCAGACGTACTCAGGATCGTAGGGCTTTCCGCTTCGCCAGATGTAGTAGATGACTACGGCGAGCTTGCGCATGAGAGCTACCGTTGCGACTTTAGGGTGCTTGCCTTCCTGAAGCTTGCGCTGGTAGTAAGCGTTAAAGCGTTCATCGCAGCGTTTAGCGGCTTGTGCGCAGAACCAAAGAGCTCGCCTGAGGTAGGGAGAACCGCGCTTGGATATGTGCATACGGGTACCCTGGAACTCTCCCGATTCCTTGACGCTGGCGTCAATACCGGCAAAAGCCACAAAGCGCCTGGGATTGGTAAAGGTCGAGATGTCCGGAACTTCTCCCAGGAAAGTAGCGAGCACCACAGGGCCTACACCAGGCACAGTCTCTAGAACATGCCGAGGCAACTTCTCAGCCGTCGTTTCGGTCTTCTTTTCTTCAACCTTATCCTGGGCGCACACTTCGGTAAGCGCCTGGTCGATGGCGGCTTCGACGGTTTCTACTTGTCCTTCGAGGAATTCGATCTGAGCGAGAAGTAGCTTAAGCTCCAGGGCGAAACTGTCAAGGCCCAGAGTAATGCCGAAGCTATTTCTGGCGAGGTTTTGTACTTCGAGCGCCTTTTCTTCGCCCAAACGTCCCCGGGAGGCCTTGGAAAGGAGGGCCGCCAGCTCAGAAAGGTCGGCGGCAGCCAGTTCTTCTGGCGTGGGGTAGTTCATGAGAAGTTTCCGGGAACTACGGACAAAGGGCTCAGAGAAGAGGATTTCGTATTCCGGAAAGATGCGGTCCAGGATGCCGAGCACACGCTGTTTAAGACTACCAATTCGGCTAACCAGTTCATAACGAAAGCGCTCTAGGGCTTGGAGTCTTAGTAAGCCGTCGTTTGGCTGTCGCGAGTCAGATACCCGGTCCATCCGGAGGAGATCGGCCAGGATGAAAGCATCTCTGGCATCGGTTTTGGTCTTACGCAGGTACAGGTTCCGGGCGGCATCCGACTGGATGGGATTAAGGACCCGGACCTGGAACCCGCGCTGGGTAAGGAACCCATAGAGGTTTAGCCAGTAATGGCCGGTGGCTTCCATTACTACCGTGACTTCTTCGGGTTTAGCCCCTAGCTTTTCTTGTAGCTGCCGGACGAATCGGTTCGCATCAAGGCGCCGATTCTTAAACCGTTGGTGAAAGACCTCCTGACCACGGTCATTCAAAACACACGCTTTATGTTCCCGTTTGGCGATGTCGATGCCACAGTAGTACACAGGTAAGGCTCCTTCTCAAAGAGTAAAGGGCGGGTTCCCGGTGCCCTACGGAGCCACAACCTTGCTCGTTACTCGAGCTAGACAGGAAAACCTGTTGCTCAACGTGCTCAATCGTAGTTCCCCGTAGGGGCGGGGCAGCATTCTTTCTTTCAAGCTAAGTCAAGTGGGCACTTGAATGCTTTTGGAGGATATTCGCTGTCCCCACCCTTCCTACGTGGAATTGTGCCCCATCAGGTTCCTTTTAGCAAGGACCTGACTGACTATATTGTACAAGGAGGAAGGTATGAAGCGGAAGGCGCTCCTCTTCTGGACCTGCTCCCTCTTGGGAGCAGCGCTGGTTCTCTTTTTTCTGAGCCCGGCGCTCTACAGGCTGGGTGCCTTCCGTTTTGCCGTCCGGGTACTGCCGGGCCTGGGCCGCACCAGGATAGAACTGCCGCCCGTCGGCGCGGTGGAAGCGCGCACGCACTTGACGCCCCTGGATGTGGTGTTAACCTTAAGGAGCGTGGATCCAGACCAACTGCAGCGCCTGCTGGGGTCCCCGGGAGCGAGGCAGGCCGCGCTGGCCACCTTGAGGGAAGGGGGACGGCGCATTGCGGCGCACTTCTTGCTCCGCACGCTCCTGCTGGCTGCCGCCGGCGGGGCCTGGGGAGCCTCCTGGGTGCGCCGCAGCTGGCCGGACCGGGGCAAAGGGGCCGTGCTGAGTGCGGCGGTGTGGGTGCTGGTGGCCACGGGTGCCGCGGCCACGTTTAACGTCCAGGCCTTTCAGAATCCTTCTTACAGCGGCATCTTAAAGGGCGCCCCCTGGATGCTGGGTTTAGCCCAGACGGCTTGGGAGCGGCTGGACAAGCTGGGGGCGGACGTGCGCTTTCTCACGCAAAACCTGCGCCAGGCGCTGGACCGGGCCAACGCGGCGGCACCTCTGGAGCGGCTCCAGGATGACATTAAGGTGCTCCACGTTTCCGACCTCCATAACAATCCCTTGGGGCTGAGCTTTATCGCCCAGATAAAAGCGGACTTCGGGCCGGATTTTATCGTCGATACCGGGGACTTGACCGATTTCGGTACACCGTTGGAAGAAGGACTCTTGGCGCGGCTGCCTGCTCTGAAGGTACCGTATTACGTGGCGCTTGGTAACCACGATTCGCCGGTGATCGCCCAGGAAGTAAGGACACTTTCCGGGGTGCACCTGCTTGAGGGATGGCAGGCGGTGAGGGGGCTGACCTTAGCCGGCCGGGCAGATCCAACCTCCTTAAGCGCCGACATTAAACCGGCCGGTGAGGAAGCCGTCTTGGCCCAGGTGACAGATCTGAGCGCCCTCATCCAGGAAAAGGGCCAGGCCCCCTTTATTCTGGCGGTCCATGACCCCCGGGTGGGCGAAAACTTTGCCGGGGTTGTTCCGGTGATCCTCATGGGGCATACCCACCAGGCACGGGTGGAGGTAAAAGGCGGCTCGGTGTTGGTGAATGCCGGTACCACGGGCGGGGCGGGGGTGCGGGGCGTGCAGAGTGAAAAGGAGGTGCCGCTTACGGCAGCGCTTCTTTATGTCCATGCCCAGGGAGCGGCGCCGCAGCTGGATGCGGTGGATATCATCCGCCTCTATCCCCGTGCGGGCAGGTTTGAGCTGGCCCGGACCACTGTGGGTGCCACGCTGCGCCAATAACTGTCTGAGGTGGTGAAGGCATGCGCGTGTTTCTTGCCCTACCCCTGGAGTCCGGCGTGCGGAAACAGTTGGTAGGCTGCCAGAAGGCTTGGGCTAAAATGATCGGCAACGTCAAATGGGTGGAGCAGGAAAACCTGCACCTGACGCTGAAGTTTCTAGGTGAGGTTTCCGAGCAGGATTTGGTGGCGGTAAAAAGGGCGGCCGGCCGGGTGGCCGAGGAGTTTCCTCCTTTCTCGGTTAACTTAAGCGGTCCGGGCGTCTTTCCCAGCGCACGGAAGGGTCGCGTTCTCTGGGTGGGGCTTAAGGATGAAGGAGAGCGGCTTAAGCTCATGGCCCAGCGGCTGGACGCAGAGCTGGCTCCGCTGAATTTTTCACCGGGAAAAGCCGGCTTTACGCCGCATCTGACCCTGGGCCGGCTGCGGCAGCCTGCAGCGGTGACGATCCCCGCCCTGCCGGTGGAGGGGGTACCGGTAAGGTTGACCGAGGTTGTCCTTTACCGCAGTGTACTGACACCGCACGGACCTCTTTACCAGGCGCTGGCCGAGTTCGGGCTGGGAAAGAAGTGAGGAGTGGCAAAAGGGGGCAGGAGAATGATCGAGAAGCAAAAGGCTTTGGAAATGGCCCTGCTGCAGATTGAAAAACAGTTCGGTAAGGGCTCTATCATGCGGCTCGGTGAGGCGGCCGGGCGCCTGAACATCGACGTTATTCCCACGGGGGCGCTGAGCCTCGATATTGCACTCGGGGTGGGCGGAATCCCGCGCGGGCGCATCGTCGAAATTTTTGGCCCCGAGTCGTCGGGCAAGACCACTGTGGCCCTCCACATGGTGGCAGAAGCGCAAAAGCTGGGGGGTACGGCGGCGTTCATCGATGCCGAGCACGCGCTTGATCCGGTGTATGCGCACAACCTGGGCGTTAACACCGATGACCTCCTCATCTCGCAGCCGGATACCGGCGAGCAGGCGCTGGACATCGCCGAAGCCTTGGTGCGCAGCGGGGCGGTGGACATAATCGTTGTCGATTCTGTGGCGGCGCTGGTGCCCCGGGCCGAGATCGAAGGCGAAATGGGCGATGCCCATGTCGGCCTGCAGGCCCGCCTCATGTCCCAGGCCTTGCGGAAGCTGGCCGGGGCTATCAGCAAATCGCACACCGTGGCCATTTTCATCAATCAAATCCGCGAAAAGGTTGGGGTGATGTTTGGCAATCCGGAAGTGACCCCCGGCGGTCGCGCGCTCAAATTTTACGCCTCCATCCGGCTCGACGTGCGCAAGCAGGAGTCCCTGAAGCAGGGGAACGATGTCATCGGCACCCGGACGAAAATCAAGGTGGTCAAAAACAAGGTGGCGCCCCCCTTTAAACAAGCGGAGTTCGACATCATCTACGGCAAGGGAATTTCCCGGGAAGGAAACATTTTGGAGCTGGCTGCCGAACAGGACATTGTCACCAAGAGCGGGGCCTGGTTCTCCTATGGCGGCGAACGGCTGGGCCAGGGTAAGGAAAACGCGCGCGATTACCTTATCTCCCACCCCGATGTCTGCTGCGAGATTGAAGCCAAGGTGCGCGAAGCCTTTAACCTGGGTACCGTTAAGGCGCCGGCTGCCGCCGAGAGTGAGACGCCGGAGGAATAGGCTGTGGCAGGAGACGATGCGCCCGGGGCTTTAGAGCGGGCGGCCCGGCAGCATGCCCTCCGGCTCTTGGGCCGGTGCGCCTATACCCGGGCAGAACTTAAGGCGAAGCTGGCCGAGAAGGGGCTCCCGGCGTCGGCGATTGAGGCGGCCCTCCTGTTTGTTGCCCGCTGCGGCTACCTCAATGATGTTGAGGTGGCCCGGCGGGAAGCGGAGCGCTGCTTTACGGAAAAGGGCTGGGGACCCTACCGGGTGAGAGAACGCCTTCGGCGGCGGGGGCTTACCTCCGAGCTCATCGCCGATGTGCTGGCCGCCTACGATGAAGACAAGGTGCGCGCGTTGTGCCTGGCCGCAGCCGAGAAAAAGGCGCGCCAGTTAAGGCCGGTGGGGGCGGGCCGGGTGAAGGCACGGGTGTGGCATTACCTCGCGCGCCGGGGTTTCCCGCTCGACGTTATCGAGTGGTGCCTTAACCGGTTGCCGATGGAGGAATCGGAAACTGGTACTCCTTGACAAGTGCAGAACGTTAGCTTACAATTAACCATGGGTTATACCCGGTGAACGAGGTGAGCTGTGAGGTACGCCCTAAGTACCAGCGCATGTCTGCGGCCGAGTTCTTGCTCGGCTTCTTTGCATAAAAGGAGGTGAATGGGCATTATTGAGATCAACCTGGCAATAATGATCAGCGTCGGCGCAGCCGTGGCAGCGCTCATTGTCGGCTATGCCGCGCGCAAGTATATCGCAGAGGCCAAGATCGCCTCAGCCGAAGAGGAAGCTCGGCGGATTCTGGAAGAGGCAAAGAAGGACGCCGAAGCCAAAAAACGCGAAGCGCTGCTCGAGGCCAAGGAAGAGGCTCACCGCGTACGCAGCGAACTCGAGCGGGAAAACCGTGAACGCCGGGCCGAGCTGCAGCGGCTCGAGCGACGTTTGGTACAGCGCGAAGAAAGCCTGGACCGGAAGCTGGAAGGGTTAGAAAAGAAGGAAGAGCTCCTGGAGAAGCGGGAGAAGGTCATTCAGGCTACGCAGGACAAACTGGAAGAAACCTACCGTGCCCAGGTCCGGGAACTGGAGCGCATTTCGGGGCTGACGTCGGATGAAGCGCGTAACCTGCTGCTTTCCAATGTGGAGAACGAGATTCGGCACGAAACAGCTCAGCTCATCAAGAATATCGAGACGGAGGCCAAGGAAGAGGCAGACAAGCGGGCGCGCGACATTATCGCCCAGGCCATTCAGCGCTGCGCCGCCGATCACGTGGCCGAGACAACGGTCTCGGTGGTGGCGTTGCCCAATGACGAGATGAAGGGCCGGATCATCGGCCGGGAAGGGCGTAACATTCGCGCGCTGGAGACCATGACCGGGATCGACCTTATCATCGATGACACGCCAGAGGCCGTAATCATCTCCGGTTTCGACCCGGTACGCCGGGAAGTGGCGCGGGTAGCGCTGGAGAAGCTGATCGCCGACGGGCGCATCCACCCGGCGCGCATTGAAGAGATGGTGGACAAGGCCAAGAAAGAGGTTGAAACGCGCATTCGCGAAGAGGGCGAGCAGGCCACCTTTGAAACCGGGGTCAACGGTCTCAACCCGGACCTGGTTAAGCTGCTGGGCAGGCTGAAGTTTCGCACCAGCTATGGCCAGAACGTGCTCAATCACTCCATCGAGGTTAGCCGCCTGGCGGGGATCATGGCGGCGGAACTGGGCGCCGACGTGGCACTGTGCAAGCGAGCCGGTCTTTTGCACGACATCGGCAAAGCCGTCGACCACCAGGTGGAGGGACCGCACGTGTCCATTGGTGCAGACCTGGCGAAGAAGTTCGGCGAATCGGCAGAAATCATCCATGCTATCGCTGCGCACCATAACGATATTGAACCACGGACGGTCGAGGCCATCCTGGTACAGGCGGCGGATGCCCTGTCGGCGGCGCGGCCGGGGGCCCGCCGTGAAACCCTGGAGGCCTACATCAAGCGCCTGGAAAAGCTGGAGGAAATTGCGGACTCCTTCGATGGCGTGGAGAAGTCTTACGCCATTCAAGCCGGGCGCGAGGTGCGCATTATGGTTAAACCGGAAAAGATCGACGATCTGGCCGCGGTGCGCTTGGCCCGCGACATTGTCCGGCGTATCGAAAGTGAATTGGAATACCCTGGTCAGATAAAGGTAAACGTTATCCGGGAAACGCGTGCGGTGGAGTACGCAAAGTAGAGGCGGGTTGGACCCGCCTCTTTTTGGTAATAAGGGCCGGCCCGGCTGGGCAGGGATGTGCTTTCGCGGCGGCGAATAGAAGAGAATAGAAGAGGGGACAGGATTTCGGGGCGAGAAGGTGAGCATGGGGGCCACAAAGGGGTTCGCGGCGGGTGACATGTCCGCGGGGACGCTCCGGGTTTACCGTTATGGTAAGTCGAATCGGAAGGAGACGGCCAAAATCATAAGCGAGGAGGACAAAGCTTGCTGGTCCTAGCTATAGGGGATATCGTGGGCAAGCCGGGGCGCCTGGCGGCAAAAACGCTCGTGCCAAAGCTTAGAAAGGAACTTAATGTGGATCTGGTTGTGGCCAATGGCGAGAACGCGGCGGGTGGCTTTGGGCTTACCCCGGAGGTGGCTGCGGAGCTGTGGCAGGCCGGTATAGACATTATCACCAGCGGCAATCATATTTGGAACAAACGGGAGATCTATCCATTGCTCGACCAGGAAAGCCGGCTTTTGCGGCCGGCTAATTACCCGCCTGGGGCTCCCGGTCAAGGGTGGACCATCTGGCGGCGGGGTGCGCAGGCGGCGGCCGTCGTCAATCTGGCCGGGAGAGTGTTTCTTGAACCCCTGGATTGCCCGTTTCGCTTGATCCGTGATCTCCTACCCCAGCTGAAAAAAGAGACGCCGGTGGTGATCGTTGATTTTCACGGAGAAGCCACTTCAGAAAAAGTGGCCTTCGGTTGGTACGTGGATGGAGCGGCCAGCCTCGTGTTTGGTACGCACACCCACGTCCAAACGGCGGACGAACGCATCCTACCCGGCGGGACTGGTTACATAACAGATCTGGGTATGACCGGCCCCCGGGATGGAGTGCTCGGTGTGGACCGCGAGATCATCATAAAGCGTTTCTTCAATCAATTGCCGGCCCGCTTTACGGTGGCCAAGGGAGATACGGAGCTCAGCGGCATCCTGGCGGACATTGACCCTGCTTCCGGCCGCACGATGCGGATCGAGCGCGTCCGTGAAAGCGTAGTTGCGGAATAGGGAGGGATAAGGTGGACTTCCGGGCGGACCTCCATACCCACAGCACCGCCTCCGACGGCACGCTCTCCCCCGGAGAGCTGGTGGCTGCCGCCCGGGAGAAAGGCCTGGGGGCAGTGGCGCTCACCGACCACGATACGCTGGCTGGTATCGGCGAGGCCGTTGAGGCAGGGCGTGAACTGAGCGTTACGGTGATACCGGGACTGGAGCTCAGTACCGAGGCGGCCGCTGAAGAGGTGCATGTGCTCGGTTACTTCCTTACCCCCCAGGCGGAGGAGCTGCAGCGCCGTTTAGCCGAGCTACGACGGCAGCGGCTCACCCGCGCCCGCCGGATGCTGGAACGATTGCGCGCGCTGGGCCTGCCGCTCAGCTGGGAAGCAGTGGCGGCGGAGGCCGGCACGGGTGCCGTGGGGCGCCCGCACATTGCGCGCGCCTTGGTGGCGGCGGGATATGTGGAGTCGGTGGAGGAGGCCTTTGCCCGCTATCTGGACCGCGGGCGGCCGGCCTACGTGCCGCGGGCCAAGCTCACTCCGGCCGGTGCCATCGCTTTGGTGCAGCGCAGCGGCGGTGTCGCCGTGCTGGCGCACCCCGGGCTCTTGTCCGGAGCAGGTCTTTTGGAAGAACTGCTGGAGCTCAATTGGCAGGGGATAGAGGTGTTCTACCCGGAACACAGCAAAGAAGTCGAGGAGAGGCTTTACGCGCTCGCCAGGATGCATAGCTTAGTGCCTACCGGTGGGAGCGACTTTCACGGCGCGGGCAAGGCTCAGCTGGGGGCGTGCAGCGTGGGCGGCGAGGTGCTTGCGGAGCTCAGGAGAAGGCGCAGGTTCTAAACCCTTGGCCTGGAGCCATACACTGGTTCCAGGAAGAAAGGGGGGGGGAACATGCGCCTCTTTTTGACTGTGCGGCCGCGCCCGGTGCTGTTGGTGCCGGCCGCAGTGCTGCTTGTCCTGGCGCTCCTTTTTGTGCGCGGCCTGGGTCGACCCGGCCCGGCGGTGGAGGAGCTCGGCCGGCGGGCCCAGGAAGAGCTCCGGCGCACGGCCAGCTACCGCTTTCGGTTGGCCATCCGCAGCGTCATTGAAGGCCGGGAAGCGGTGGTGAGTGAGGTGGAGGGGGAGTATGTACATCCCGATTCTTACCACCTGCGCGGGCGAAGTTATGATTACCCTTTGGAACTGTACCAGCTGGGGCGCCGCATCTTTTTTAAGGATCCCGCCGATGGGACCTGGAAGGAGGCACAGGGTGGTCCCAACCTGGTGACCGAGGCCGTGAGCCTGGGAACCAGCCCGCTGGTGGATTTTCTTCAGGCACCCTCGTTCGAGCTGGTAGGGCGGGAAAAAGTGGGAGGGGCTGGCTGCTATCGCCTGCGTTCGGAGCTGGGGGAAGTAGCCAATCCGTACTGGCGCGTTTTCTTTTCGGACTTCACCCTGGAGAGCTGGATCAGCCGGGCCACGTTTAAGGTTCACAGGCTGCGGCTGGAAGGTAGTAACCGGAGCGTACCAGGTGATAAACTAGAAATCGATCTAGTGGTTTACGACCATGATGCACCGCTTACCATCGCCCTGCCGCCTCAGCTACAAAAGAGCCAGTAAAAGAAAAGTTTTCTAACCCAGGAGGAGTTTTGGCGTGCGGGGAGAATATACGTTATAGGAAAAGAACCATTGATCCATCCTTTAAGCCAATAAAGGGGGTGAAGCAGGTCCGGTTCGGCTGAGTAAGTTCTCTGTGCAGCTTAAGAATGGGGGGGCTTAGTCGTGGAAGAAAAACTGAATGTCCTTGACATCGTGCGGGATCAAATCAAGACGGTGTGTGGCAAACTGGGGCTGGAACCAGTCGTCTACGAACTCCTCAAGGAGCCGGTGCGTTTCCACGAGGTGACCTTCCCCGTCCGGATGGACGACGGCAGCATTCGCGTCTTCAAGGGCTATCGCTCGCAGCACAACGACGCCATGGGCCCGACCAAGGGCGGTATCCGCTTCCATCCCGATGTCTACGCCGATGAGGTAAAGGCCCTTTCCATGTGGATGACCTTCAAGTGCGCCACGCTGGGACTGCCCTACGGCGGTGCCAAGGGCGGCCTCATCGTCAATACGAAGGAGCTTTCTCAAGGCGAGTTGGAACGCGTCTCGCGCGGCTTTATCCGCGCGCTGGCGCCCTATGTCGGGCCGGAGAAGGACATACCGGCTCCGGATATGTATACCACCCCGCAGATCATGGCCTGGATGATGGATGAATACGACAAGATCAAAGGTTACCCCAACCCGGGCATGATCACCGGTAAGCCCATAGCCGTTGGCGGATCGCTGGGCCGGTCCTCCGCTACTTCCCGGGGTTGCCTGTTTGTGGCCCGTGAAGCGGCGCGTAAACTGGGCTTCGACGTAAAGGGCGCCAGGGTGGTCATTCAGGGCTTCGGGAATGTCGGCGGCTTTGCGGCCGAACTCTTTGCCGAAGCCGGTACCAAGGTTATCGCCATTGCGGACACGAAGGGCTGCGCCTACGATGCCGACGGGCTCGATATTAAGGCTCTGGAGGCATACAAGAAGGAACACGGCAGTGTTGCCGGCTTTGGCGCCGCCAACCTCAGCAAGGAAGAGATGTTCGCGCTCGAGTGCGACATCTTGGTTCCGGCGGCCATGGAGAACCAGATTACGCCGGAGATCGCCAAGAACATCAAGGCGAAGCTTATCGCTGAAGCGGCCAATGGACCCACCACGCCCGAGGCGGATAAGATCATTAACGAGCGTGGCATCCTTGTCCTGCCCGACATCCTGGCGAACGCGGGCGGCGTGACGGTGTCTTACTTCGAATGGGTCCAGAACCTGCAGAACTACTACTGGACCGAAGAAGAAGTCAACGCCAAACTCGAGGTTAAGATGGTGCAGGCGTTCAACGATGTGTGGGCCATGCACGAAAAGTACAACGTCAGCATGCGCGATGCCGCCTATATGACGGCTATCGACAAGGTAGCCCGGGCGATGAAACTGCGCGGTTGGTACTAGAGTAAGGGTGTAAGCGGGGTAGGCCCTGCCGGAAGGCAGGGCCTACCTGAAGGGCCAATTGGAACCATCAACCACTCCTAGCGGGGGATGGTTCCAAGAGCAGAAAGGAGGTGAGGTGGGTGGCAGCGACCAATCCGGGTCTCCTGATTAACCCCAAAAGCGGCATTCCCCTCTACGTACAGTTGAAAAATCAAATTAAGCACTTCATCAATACCGGCGTCTGGGAACCCGGCTTGAAGCTGCCGACGGAGCGCGAGCTGGCAGAGACCCTGGCTGTAAGCCGCAATACGGTGAGCGCGGCTTACAAGGAACTCGAAGCAGAAGGATTTCTGGTTTCCCTGCAAGGACGTGGGACCTTTGTAGCGGGAGAGACACCAAACAGAAAGAAAACAAGCCGTAAGGAACGCCTGCTGAAAGTTATTGACTTGGCGCTGGAAGAAGCAGCCGAGCTAGGTTTTAGCCCGGACGACTTTCTCGCGTTTACCGTAGGCCGGGCACGCGAGCGCAAGCAGCTCTTAAGCACAGTGCGCCTCGCCTTTGTTGCCCCTGCTGACGATCAAAGCGAGTACTTTCGGCAAGAACTCGTGGCGGAGGCAGGGGTTAAGGTTGTGCCTTTCCTTTTGAGCCGGGTTAAGAACCGGCCGGAGGAGGCGCGCCAGGAGTGGCGCAGCGTCGACCTGATTGTTACCACCTTGCCGCATGTGGAAGCGGTCAAGCAGCTGGCCTACCCCCTGGAGAAGCCGGTGGTGGGCGTGTCGTTGGAGCTGGAGCTTGAGACCATTGTACGCATTGCGCGCCTTCCGGAAGGAAGCACGCTGGCCCTGGTGTGCCGGGATCCGGCTTTCGCGCAGGGTGTGAGTGAGGCTTTAAGGGGTGCCGGCATCATCGGCATCCACATCCGACCGGGTACGACGGCCGAGCTTAAGGACATCCTGGCCGGCAGCGATGCTGTGGCCAGCTCCTTGGACCGGTTGGCCGAGGTCAAGAGGCTCACCGACAAAGAGGTAATACCGCTGCAGTACCGCCTGGATACCGGTTCCATCAACATGCTGCGCTGCTTGCTTCTGGACCTAAAAAAGCAGGAACGGGAGCCTTGACGAAAGGGAATGAGGTGAAATTTATGCCGAAAGTGCCGGCGGAAATAAAACTCAACGAAAAGTGGTGCAAGGGCTGCGGCATCTGTATCGCCTTTTGTCCGGCGAAGGTGTTCACGGCCCGTGCCGATGGGAAACCGGTGATAGCTGATCCAGCTGCCTGCACAAACTGCGGCCTTTGCGAACTCAGGTGCCCGGACTTCGCGATCAGTTTAGGAGGTAAAGCCCATGGCGAATGATCGGAAAGCGCAGCTTCTTTCCGGCAATGAAGCCTGCGTGCGCGGCGCCCTGGCTGCGGGCGTGCGGTTCTTTGCCGGTTACCCCATAACCCCGTCCACCGAAGTGGCAGAGGGTCTGGCCGCTGCTTTACCGAAAATCGGCGGCACCTTTATCCAGATGGAAGACGAAATAGCCAGCATGAGCGCCGTTGTCGGCGCTTCCCTGGCCGGGCTGAAGGCGATGACGGCCACCTCCGGTCCGGGATTCTCTTTGAAGCAGGAGAACATTGGTTTTGCGGCCATGACGGAGGTCCCCTGCGTAATTGTCGATGTGCAGCGCTACGGCCCGAGCACCGGCCTGCCCACCTCGCCGGCCCAGGGTGACATCATGCAGGCGCGTTGGGGTACGCACGGCGATCACCCGATGATCGCCCTGATGCCTTCCTCCGTCCGCGAGACCTTCGACCTGACGGTGGAGGCCTTTAACCTGGCGGAAGAGCTGCGGACCCCCGTGATCCTGCTCTTGGACGAGGTCGTGGGGCACATGCGTGAACGAGTCGAGTTGCCCGCGCCCGGGGAAGTGCGCGTGGTTTCCCGGGTGAAACCCAGTGTGGACCCGGAGAGCTTCCTGCCTTACGAACCGGGCCCCAACCTGGTTCCGCCGATGCCGGCCTTCGGCGATGGTTACCACTTCCATGTCACCGGGCTGGTTCACGATGAGAGCGGTTTTCCTTCCGGGCGGGGACAAGACGGCGACCGCCTGGTGCGGCGCCTGCACGCCAAGATCATGAAGCGGCGGCCCGCGGTCGCCCGGGCGGAAGAATGGGAGCTGACGGATGCGGAGATCGTGGTCGTGGCGGCTGGTTCGGTGGCCCGTTCGGCGCGGGCGGCGGTGCGTGAAGCTCGGGCGCAGGGACTCAAGGCAGGGCTCCTCCGTCCGGTGACTGCCTGGCCGTTCCCGGAGGATGCCGTGCGGACGGCGGCGAAGCAGGCCAAGACCATCATCGTGGCCGAGATGAACCTCGGGCAGATCGTCCGCGAAGTTGAGCGGATAGCGATGGGCCAAGCGGAGATTTCGCCCCTCAACCGCTTGGATGCCGAGCTCATAACGCCAGCGGAAATCTTAAAGCGGATTCAGGAGGTGGCGGCACATGTCGGTTGAGGAGCTCATGGAGCGCTATTTCCGGGTGAATAAGCTGCCCCACATCTGGTGCCCGGGTTGCGGTAACGGGATCATCATGGGCGCCGTGGTTCGTGGTTTGGACCAGGCAGGGATAGACCAGAAGAAGACGGTCATCGTTTCCGGCATCGGCTGCTCTTCCCGCGCTCCCGGCTACATGAAGTTCGATACCTTGCACACCACCCACGGGCGCGCGATTGCCTACGCCACGGGTGTCAAGCTGGCCCGACCGGAACTTAAGGTTGTGGTCTTGACCGGCGATGGGGACTGTGCAGCCATCGGGGGGAACCACCTTATTCACGCCGCCCGGCGCAATATCGACCTTACCGTGGTGGTTTTCAACAACGACATCTACGGCATGACGGGCGGACAGTACAGCCCGCTTACCCCGCGCGGCAGCTACGCCACCACGGCCCCTTACGGTACGGTGGACCGCAATTTCGACCTCTGCGAGCTCGTCAAAGCGGCGGGGGGTACCTTTGTGGCCCGGGGGACAACCTACCATACGCGGCCCCTCATCGACCTGGTAGCCAAGGGGCTGGAGCACAAGGGCTTTTCCTTCATCGAGGTTGTCAGCCAGTGCCCCATGTACTACGGGCGCAAAAACAAGCTGGCCTCGCCGGTGGCGATGCTGGAGTGGCAAAAGGAACACGCCGTTCCCGTTAAAGCCGCAGCCAAGCTCTCGCCCGAGCAGCTGGAGGGCAAATTCTTGATTGGGGAACTGTACCACCAGGATGCACCCGAGTACACAGAGGTCTACGCCGAAGTGGTGGCCAGGGTAAGGGGGGAACAAAAGTGACGAAAACCGAAGTGCGTTTGAGCGGCTTTGGCGGGCAGGGCCTGATCACCGCCGGCATTATCCTGGCCGAAGCTGCGATTCTCGATGGAAAAAACGCCGTACAAAGCCAGTCTTACGGCCCGGAAGCCCGGGGCGGGGCCAGCAAAGCAGAGGTTATCATCAGCGACGGCGACATCGATTACCCGAAGGTGGGCGAGGCAGACCTGTTCCTGGCGATGAGTCAACAGGCCTGCGATAAGTACGCTTCCAGCATCCGCGCGGGCGGGGTTTTTGTGGTGGATACGGATCATGTCCAGAAAGTTCCCGCCTTCACCGGCCAAATCTACCGTGTGCCGATAACTAAAATAGCGGTGGAGCAGGCGGGGAAGGACCTGGTGGCCAACATTGTCGCCCTGGGCGTCATCGTCGGTCTCACCGGCCTCGTGAGCCGCGAGGCCTTGGAGACGGCGGTCCTCGACCGTGTACCGCCGAAGACCAAGGACCTGAATAAAAAAGCGCTGGCCGCCGGTTTTGCTGCGGCGGAAGGACTCCTGCACCAGGGAGGCGAGTGAATGTGGCGGACCTAAAGGAGATACAAGCGGCAAAGGCAGCCTGGGAAAACGGGCCAGTGGCGAAGACCACAGCCCGCTTTCCGGAACGCAAGTCTGAGTTCACCACTTTATCCGGTACTCCGGTGGAGCGCCTTTATACCCCGGTGGATACGGCCGACCTAAATTACGAGCGCGACCTGGGGTTCCCAGGCCAGTACCCTTACACCCGCGGTGTACAGCCGACCATGTACCGCGGGCGACTCTGGACCATGCGCCAGTATGCCGGCTTCGGAACGGCGGAAGAATCCAACGAGCGCTACAAGTACCTTCTGGCCCAAGGGCAAACCGGCCTCTCCGTGGCCTTTGACCTTCCCACGCAAATAGGCTACGATTCGGACCATGCGCTGGCCTGCGGCGAAGTCGGCAAGGTGGGGGTGGCCATCGACTCGCTGGCCGACATGGAGACGCTGTTTAACGGGATTCCCCTCGACAAGGTCAGCACCTCCATGACCATCAACGCCCCCGCCGCTGTACTTCTGGCCATGTACATCGTGGTGGCGGAGAAGCAAGGCGTTCCCTCGACGAAGCTTTCGGGAACGATTCAGAACGACATTCTCAAGGAGTACGCGGCGCGCGGCACGTATATCTTTCCGCCCAAACCCAGCATGCGCCTCATTACCGACATTTTTGCCTACTGCTCCCAGCACCTGCCGGAGTGGAACACCATCTCGATCAGCGGCTATCACATCCGGGAGGCCGGCTGCACGGCGGTACAAGAGGTGGCTTTCACCCTGGCCAACGGCATCGCTTACGTCGAGGCGGCGGTCCGCGCGGGCCTGGACGTGGATGCCTTTGCGCCCCGGCTGTCTTTCTTTTTCAACGCCCAAATGGATGTCTTGGAAGAGGTGGCCAAATTCCGGGCTGCACGCCGGCTCTGGGCCCGGATCATGAAGGAACGCTTCGGCGCCAAGAACCCGCGCTCGTTGATGCTCCGTTTCCATACCCAGACCGCCGGTTGTGCGCTTACCGCCCAGCAGCCGGACAACAACATCATCCGTGTCACGCTGCAGGCGCTGGCGGCCGTTTTGGGCGGCACGCAGTCACTGCACACCAACTCCCGGGACGAGGCGCTCTCACTGCCCACGGAAGAGTCGGTACGCATTGCGCTGCGCACCCAGCAGATCATCGCTTATGAGAGCGGCGTCACCAACAGCATTGATCCGCTGGCGGGCTCTTACCTGGTGGAAAGTCTTACCAACCGGATCGAAGCGGAAGCCGGTCAGTACCTGGAACGGATCGATAAGCTCGGCGGAGCGGTGGCGGCCATCGAGGAAGGCTTTATCCAGCGCGAGATTCAGGAGAGCGCCTACGCTTACCAGAAGGCGGTGGAAGCCGGCGAGCGCATTGTTGTGGGCGTTAACAAGTTCCAGGTGGAAAACGAAAAGCTGCCGGAGCTTCTCAGGGTGGATCCAGAGGTGGAACGCCAGCAGTGCGCCAAGCTTGCCGGGCTGCGCTCGAGCCGGGACAACGGGCGCGTTGCCGCCAGTCTGACTCAGCTTAAGACCGCCGCGCAAGGCGAGGCTAACCTGATGCCTTACATTCTCGAGTGTGTGCGGGCCTACGCAACGCTGGGCGAAATCTGCGGCGTCTTGCGCGAGGTATTCGGGGAATACCAGCCGGCGGTGATCTTTTAGGAGGTGCGGGTATGGAACGGCCAATCAGGGTTTTGATTGCCAAACCAGGGCTCGATGGGCACGATCGCGGCGCCAAGGTTCTGGCCCGGGCCCTGCGCGATGCGGGCATGGAGGTCATCTATACGGGGCTGAGGCAGACCCCCGAGCAGATTGTTGAGGCGGCGCTGCAGGAGGATGTTGACGTTATCGGCCTTTCCTGCCTTTCCGGCGCCCACAATCACCTTTTCCCACGTGTTACAGAGCTACTGCGGGAAAAAGAGGCGACGGACATCCTGGTGTTAGGCGGCGGGATTATACCGGAGGAAGATATCCCCGGCCTTATCGCCGCCGGCATCAGCGCCGTGTTTACGCCCGGCACGCCCACGGCGGCGGTCGTGGAGTACATTAAGGAGCACGTTAAGCGGTGATTGAACACAAGGATTATTGTGTCCCGGCTGATACCTGGGCGGCGCGCGTGGCCGGAGGTGACCGCCGGGCCCTGGCCCGCGTCATCAGCTTTTTAGAAAACGACGATCCCTGCGGGGTGGCGGCCCTCAAGGAGCTTTACGCCCGCACCGGCCGGGCGCACATCGTAGGGATCACCGGCCCCCCGGGGGCGGGGAAAAGCAGCTTGGCGGACAAGCTGATTCGCGAGCTGCGCGGCCGGGGCAAGACTGTAGGTGTGGTGGCCGTTGACCCGACCAGCCCCTTCAGCGGGGGAGCCATCCTGGGCGACCGGGTGCGGATGCAGGGCTGGACGGGCGACAGCGGCGTTTATATCCGCAGCATGGGTACGCGCGGCAGCCTGGGCGGCCTGGCCCGGGCTGCCTACGGTACAATACAGCTCTTGGATGCGGCCGGGTTCGATTACGTTTTGGTGGAGACCGTGGGCGTCGGGCAGTCCGAGGTGGACATCGTCCGCGTGGCCGACACAGTGGTGGTGGTGGCGGTTCCGGGCCTGGGGGACGACATCCAGGTGAGCAAGGCGGGCATTACCGAAATTGGTGACGTCTTCGCTGTGAACAAGGCCGACCTACCGGGTGCCGAACGCGTGGCCACCGAGCTGGAGATGATGCTGGACCTGGGCAACCACGCGGCCTGGCGGCCGCCGGTGGTGCTCACCGTCGCCGCGAGCGGCAAGGGCATACCGGAGCTGGTGCAGGCGGTGGGAGACCATTTTGCCGCCCTCGTACGCGCAGACCAACTGGTCAAGCGGCGTCTGGCGCGTGAAAAGGAAGCCCTGCTCCTGCGCCTGGCGGAGAGGGTGCGCCGGGAAATCCTGCAAAGCTGGTCCCAGGAGGAGCTGGCACGGTTGTGGTCGGATTTGGCCGCGCGGCGACTTGACCCCTATACCCTGGAAGAAAGGCTGTACAGCGTCTGGAAAGGGGCGAAGGAAGCATGAAGATCAGCCGGATAGATCATGTGGGTATTGCGGTCCGAAGCTTGGAAGAGGCCCTCAAGTTTTATGAAGGGGTGCTGGGCATCAAGGCCAGCGGTGAGGAAGAAGTACCGGAACAGCTGGTGCGCACGGCGTTTTTGCCGGTGGGAGACAGCGAAATTGAACTCCTCGCATCCACCAGCCCGGAAGGCCCCATCGCCCGCTTTATCGAAAAGCGGGGCGAGGGGATCCAGCACATCGCCCTGCGCGTGGATAACATTGAGGCGGCTTTGGAGAGACTGAAGGCGGCGGGTGTGCGCCTGCTGGATGAGGTGCCGCGGCACGGCGCCGGGGGCGCCCGGATCGCCTTTCTCCATCCCAAGGCCACCGGCGGGGTGTTGCTCGAACTGACAGAACGCGCTTAGGCTCCCCTTGACCGATCATAAGGTAGTAGATACAATGGAAGCAAAATGTGCCAGGAGGTGGGCGAATTGCCAAAGGATGTCTTAACCGATCTGGCCGAGCAACGGTCCAGGGTGCTGGCGGCCGGAGGGGAGAAGCGCATCGCGAAGCAGCATGGTATGGGCAAGCTTACGGCACGCGAGCGTCTGGCGCGGTTGCTGGATGAAAACAGTTTTGTGGAACTGGATATGCACGTCCGCCACCGCTGCACCGAATTCGGCATGGCCGAGGTCGAGGCGCCGGCTGAGGGTGTCATCACCGGGTATGGCACCATCGACGGGCGTTTGGTGTATGTTTTCGCCCAGGACTTTACCGTTATCGGCGGTTCATTGGGCGAGATGCATGCCAAAAAAATTACGAAGGTTATGGATCTGGCCCTGAAGATGGGGGCACCGCTCATCGGCATCAACGACTCCGGGGGCGCCCGCATTCAAGAAGGTGTGGATGCGCTGTCCGGCTACGGGCAGATCTTCTTTCGCAACACCATCGCTTCCGGTGTCATTCCGCAGTTTTCAATAATCATGGGCCCCTGCGCCGGGGGCGCGGTGTATTCGCCGGCACTCACGGACTTCATCTTTATGGTGCAGGGGGCGAACATGTTCATCACCGGCCCGCAGGTAATTAAAGCGGTCACGGGGGAAGACGTTTCGGCCGAAGAGTTGGGCGGCGCCCAGACCCACAACCGGACGAGCGGGGTCGCCCACTTTATGGCCGCCAGTGAAGATGAGTGCTTTGCCCAGGTGCGCACGCTGCTCTCCTACCTGCCCAGCAACAACCTGGAGGCACCGCCGCGGCGCGCCAGCGCCGACCCGCTGACCCGGGCCGACCTTTCTTTGCGCGACGTCGTTCCGGCCGAGTCGAATCGAGGCTACGACATGCGGGATGTCATCACCCGGGTGGTGGACGAGGGCGTTTTCTTTGAGACCCAGAGCCTATACGCGCCCAACATGCTCACCGGTTTCGCCCGCCTTAACGGCTACAGCATCGGGATCATCGCCAACCAGCCCCGGGTGCTGGCCGGGTGTCTTGATATCAATGCCTCGGACAAGGCTGCGCGCTTCATACGCTTTTGCGATGCCTTCAACATCCCGGTGGTTAACTTTGTGGACGTCCCGGGCTTCCTTCCCGGTACGAACCAAGAGTACGGCGGCATCATCCGTCACGGGGCAAAAATGCTCTACGCGTACTCGGAAGCCACTGTGCCAAAGATCACCCTAATCGTGCGCAAGGCGTACGGCGGTGCGTATCTGGCCATGTGCAGCCGCGACCTGGGTGCGGACCAGGTGTTCGCCTGGCCGGGGGCGGAAATCGCCGTCATGGGCCCGGAGGGTGCGGCCAACATCATCTTCCGCAAAGACATCGAGGCGGCGAGTGACCCGCAGGCGATGCGGGAAGAAAAGATCGCCGAATACCGTGAGCGCTTCGCCAATCCCTACATCGCTGCCGCCCGCGGCTACCTGGATGACGTGATCGATCCGGCAGAGACACGTTCACGCTTAGGGTGTGCCCTGGAGATGCTGGCCAGCAAACGGGAAACCAGGCCCGCCAAGAAGCACGGGAACATCCCGGTATAGAGAGCAGGTGATAGGAGTGGAACCGCGTATCGGCGCCTTAGCCTTGACCATTATCGACATGACCATAGTCTTTGCCGTCCTTTTTGGTTTAGCCTTGGTGATTAGACTCACGAAATGGGTACTGGCCCAGGGGCAGCGCGGCCGGGAGGATGGTGCGGTGGTGGTGACTGAACCAAAGGAAGCCCCGGCTGCGGCGGGACCAGTGGCGGCGGACGGGGTCGGGGTCACGCCGGCTGTACTCTCCGCCATCACCGCGGCTCTGGCGGCCTATCTGGGTGACGGGCCAGCTGACTTGCGCTTGAGTTCCCTCCGACGGCTGGAGCCGGCGGAAAGCTGGAGCGCCGCCGGTCGCCTGGAGAACACTGCAGGAAGAAGCCACTTACAGATGAGGAGGTTTTCGTAAGTGAGAAAGTTCCGCGTCACTGTCAACGGCGAGACATACGAGGTAGAGGTGGAAGAGACCGGGGCCGTGGAGGCCGTCGCTCCCGCCGCCAAGGCGGCTGCACCGAGTGCGCCTCCGGCTCCGGCAGCCCGGGCAGCGGAGCGTCCGCAGCCGGCTCCGGCGCCAAAACCGGCGGCCCAACCAGCGGCGGCCGCTGCCGGCAGCGTTAAGGCCCCCATGCCCGGCAATATCCTGGCGGTGAAGGTTAAACCGGGCGACCAGGTGAAGAGCGGCCAGGTGCTGCTCACGCTGGAGGCCATGAAGATGGAGAACGAGATTGTGGCGCCGCGCGCGGGGACGGTGAAAGATGTTTTTGTGAGCGCCGGGCAGTCGGTGAACACGGGCGATGTGCTGGTGAACCTGGAGTAAAAGGCGCACCGGGAGAGTGAGGAAATGAGCATTCTGGACAATCTGGCGACCCTGGCCGCAACGACGGGCCTCGCAGAGCTGACATGGGGCAACGTCGTTATGATCCTGGTGGGCTGTGCGTTGCTGTACCTGGCCATTGCCAAGGGGTTTGAGCCGCTACTCTTGGCGCCCATCGGTTTTGGTTGTGTTCTGGCCAACCTGCCGCTCACCGGCATCATGGACGAGGGTGGACTGCTGCGTTATCTCTACTTTGGCGTCGAGCACGAGATCTTCCCTCCCCTCATCTTCCTTGGAGTCGGTGCGATGACGGACTTCGGGCCGCTTCTGGCCAACCCCAGCACCATACTCTTGGGGGCGGCGGCCCAATTCGGCGTTTTCGTCTCGCTTTTGGGTGCTGAACTCTTGGGGTTCAACATAAGAGAAGCGGCCTCGATCGGGATCATCGGTGGTGCCGACGGGCCTACCGCCATCTACCTCACCATGAAGCTGGCTCCCCACCTGCTTGGACCGATTGCGGTTGCCGCCTACTCGTACATGTCTCTGGTACCACTTATTCAACCGCCCATCATGCGGGCGCTGACTACGCCTAAAGAGCGCCAGGTGGTGATGGAGCAGCTGCGGCCGGTGTCGAAGGCCGAGCGCATTCTGTTTCCCATTGTTTCCACCGTTACCGTGTCATTGCTTCTTCCCCCGATCGCGCCCCTGCTCGGGATGCTGATGTTGGGGAACCTGTTACGGGAAAGCGGCGTGACCGAAAGGCTTTCGAAGACGGCCCAGAATGAGCTGATCAATATCATCACCATTTTCCTGGCGACTTCCGTCGGGGCCACCATGAATGCTGAAAGCTTCCTCAACGCACAGACGATCAAGATTATTCTACTGGGCCTGGTGGCCTTTGCCGGCGGCACCGCCAGCGGAGTACTTTTGGGCAAGGTCATGTATGTCCTGTCGGGCGGCAAGGTGAACCCGCTCATTGGCTCTGCCGGCGTATCGGCGGTGCCGATGGCGGCTCGCGTTTCCCAGGTGGTTGGGCAGCGCGAAAACCCGGGCAACTTCCTCTTAATGCACGCCATGGGGCCCAACGTCGCCGGTGTCATCGGTACGGCCGTGGCGGCGGGCGTGATGCTGGCTCTGCTGCAGTAAAAGGCAGCGGCCGCGCGGCATAGAAGACGGCCACCTGCATAAAATATACTGCTTAGTAAGAGTGAGCAGGTGGTAAGGATGCAAGAAGAATGTGCCGGCGGCGTTGAAGCGCTGCACCGCGAGATCAGCGGCCTGGAAGCGCGGCTGGCCGGGCTGCGCCTGGGCAGGCGTGTACTCATGAATCTCATTGAGCTGCTCGAGAAAAGACGGCGCACAGAGGTGCAGCAGCTGGAGCGGGAGGTGGCGCGTCTAAAACGCCGCAACCGAGCGCTGGCCCGGCTCCTCTGGGAAAAAAGCAGGCTGAGTGTCGAGCCGGTAGAGAAGCCGGCCCGACCGGGGTCAGAAAGACGAGCGGAATAAGAAAGCGGCCTTTACCTAAAGCCTCCACCCGGCGGTGGGGGCTTTTTCGTGCCCTGATCCTGTTAAAACAGCATACAGAGCGCCAATCCTGTGCCAAGAATTTTTATTGGCGAAGGGCTCCTTCTATCTTGCATTTAGCTCTGGTTTATGCTTAAATAGACGTGTTGTCAAGGAAAGGAGTGACACTGGTGACGGTCGTACAGGAAGAAACCCCCCTCTTTACGGCCCTCAAGAAGTACCTCGACGCTGGAGTGTTGCCCTTTCACGTTCCCGGTCACAAACAAGGGCGCGGTTTGCCGGAGTTTACGAATTTCGTCGGGCCCAATGTCATGGGGATCGACCTGACCTGCATGGAGGACCTGGACAACATCTGCAGCCCTCGGGGGGTTATCCAGCAGGCAGAGGAACTGGCTGCCGAGGTATGGGGGGCAGACCATGCTCATTTCTTGGTCAACGGCACCACGTCGGGCATTCAAGCCATGATCATGAGCGTCTGCGCTCCGGGAGATGAAATCATCCTGCCGCGCAACGCGCACAAGTCGGCCATCGGCGGGATTATCTTAAGCGGGGCACGCCCGGTTTACATTGAGCCGGATATTGATGATTACTTCGGCATCGCCATGGGAATCAGTGTAGAGCGGGTGGCCCGGGCGCTGCAACAACACCCGCACGCCAAAGCGGTGTTCGTGATCAACCCCACCTACTATGGGGTGGCTTCACCGCTGGAGGCGATCATCCGCCTTGCGCACGCATACGGGGCAGCGGTCATCGTTGACGAGGCGCACGGCGCCCACCTGCGGTTTCACCCGGAGCTACCGGTGAGCGGTGCCGAGGCGGGAGCCGATCTTGTCGCCACCAGTGTTCACAAGCTGGCCGGGTCGTTAACGCAGAGTTCACTCCTTTTGGTAAATGAAGGCCGGGTGGATCCCAAACGGGTGAAAGCAGTGCTCAACCTTACCCAGACCACCAGCCCTTCCTACGTGCTTTTAGCATCGCTTGATGTCGCGCGCAAGCAGATGGCGGCTGAGGGTCGGCGCTTGGTGGACAAGGCGCTGCGCCTGGCTCGTCGGGTGCGGGCTCAGCTGGCGGAAGTGCCCGGCCTGGTGGTGCTGGACGAAACGGTGCTTAACGACAGCGGTTGCTATGCTTTCGATCCGACGAAGATTGTGGTCAATGCCCGCGAGCTGGGCCTTTCCGGCCACGAACTGGAGAAACTGATGCGCCGGCACTTTGGCGTCCAGGCCGAGCTCTCTGATCTTTACAACGCCCTCTTCTTAATTACCATCGGTGATGACGAAGGGCTGGTGGAGCGCCTGGTGGCGAGCCTGAAGACCATCGCCGGCCGGCGCGAACGGTTCAATGTGGTCAAGTACCCCACCTACCTGCCGGAGCTGCCGGAGCAGGTATTGTCCCCCGAAGAAGCCTTCTACGGTGAAACGCGCTCGGTCCCACTGGATGAGGCGGAAGGCGAGGTCAGTGCGGAGATGATTATGGCGTATCCGCCGGGCATCCCTCTGATTTGCCCCGGAGAGCGGCTGAGCCGTGAGGTAATTGATTATATCAATATCTTAAAACGCGAACGCCTTAACCTACAGGGCACCGAGGATCCAACCGTAGGGCGAATCAAAGTGGTCCAAAGCTGCCCCGCTTTGGCCCGACCACGGATCGACCTGGCCCAGCACGTGGGTTGATCCCTCACCCTGGCCGTTCTTTTGTCTGGCGGCCAGGTTTTTGTTATAATAGGAGACAGGGTTTCAGGAAGGGTGAGATGGGTGGCGCGCGGAAAGTTCTTGCTGAAGGTGGCCGGGTGCCAGATGAGTTTTCACGATGCCGAGGTGCTGGCCGGGCTCCTTAAGCAGGCCGGCTACACGGAGGCGGCTGCGCCTGCCGAGGCCGACGTTATTGTTTTTCAGACCTGCTGCGTGCGCGAGACGGCGGAACGCAAACTTTACGGCCAGGTCAACGAGCTGCGCGGCTTAAAACGCGAGAAGCCGGGGCTCATCGTCGGTCTGGCCGGTTGCTTGGCGCAAAAGGACAGGGAAAAGGCCTTGCAGCGGTGCCCCCACCTGGACTTTGTGCTGGGAACGCAGCGGTTGGGCGATCTGCCCCAAATCCTCGCCGCCCTCAGGGATGGCTGCCAGGGGATCGTGGATGTGGACGAAGGGGCGAACCTGGAGGGACTTCCCATAGCGCGGGCGGAGGGCGTACGGGCTTACGTAAATATCAGCTACGGCTGCAACAACTTTTGTACCTACTGCATAGTTCCCTACGTGCGCGGGCCGGAGAAGAGCCGCCCGCCGGCGGCGGTGCTGGCCGAGGTGGAGGAGGCGGCGCAGGCCGGCTACCGTGAGGTCATGCTTCTAGGACAGAACGTGAACACCTACGGGCGGGACCTTGAGGAGCCTACTGATTTTGCCGCCCTGCTGCGGCGGGTGGATAAGGTGCCACAGCTCGCGCGGATCCGGTACATGACTTCCCACCCGCGTGACTTTACGGAAGAGATGATCCGAGCGGTAAGGGAAACAGAAAAGGTCTGCGAGCACTTCCACCTGCCGCTGCAAGCCGGTAGTAACCGCATCCTGGCGGCGATGAACCGCGGTTACACACGTGAACGCTATCTGAAACTGGTTGCGAAGGTGCGCTCCCTGGTACCGGGTGCCAGCATAACCACCGACCTGATCGTCGGTTTTCCCGGAGAGACGGAGGAAGACTTTCAGGCCACGCTGGACATGGTGGAAAGGGTGCGCTTTGACGCCGCTTACACCTTCATCTTTTCACCGCGCGAAGGAACGCGGGCGGCTACTCTGCCCGGCCAAGTTACGGCGGCGGTAAAGAAGGAACGCTTGGCCCGGCTGAACGCGTTGCAGAACCGCATCAGCCGGGAGCTGAACGAGGCTTTGGTCGGCCGGGTGGTGGAAATCCTGGTGGAGGGCCCGAGCAAGAACAACCCCGACCGGCTGGCCGGCCGGACGCGGACCAACAAGCTGGTGCATTTTACCGGACCGGCGAGCCTGCGCGGGGAGCAGGTGAAGGTACGCATCAAGAGGGCCTTTACGTGGACGCTGGACGGGGATCTGGTGACGCCGCCCAACTGAAGTGCGGGGGCGTGACCGGAGCGACGACTTTGGTCGAGGGAGGGGAGAGGACGGTGGCGGAGACACCGATGATGGAGCAGTACCGGGAGATTAAAAAAGAGTACCCGGACACCATCCTCTTCTTCCGTTTGGGCGACTTTTACGAGATGTTCTTTGCGGATGCGGAACTGGCATCCCAGGAACTGGGGCTGACTCTAACCTCCCGTGAGGCCGGCAAGGGCCGGCGGGTGCCGATGTGCGGCGTACCCTACCACGCCTCGGATGGTTACATTGCGCGCCTTTTACAGAAGGGGCATAACGTAGCCATCTGCGAGCAGGTGGAGGACCCGCGGCTGGCCAAGGGTTTGGTGGAGCGCCAGGTGGTCCGGGTGGTGACACCCGGCACCCTGCTCGACAGCGACGTTTTGGAAGAAAAACGGAACAACTACCTGGTGGCGCTGGCGCGCGACGAGGAACGCTGGGGCCTGGCGGTGCTGGATGCCGGTACAGGGGAACTTAAGGTGACCGAGCTGGCGCTCGCAGAGGAGGAGCAGCTCCTCGAGGAACTGGTGCGCCTGCAGCCGGCGGAGGGTCTCCTGGCGCCGGTACTGGCGGCGGATGAAGCGTTCCGGGCGCGCCTGGAGGAAGTGGTTAAGTTTCCCTGTGGGAAGCTGGGGCCACACTCTTGGGAAAAGGCCGAGGCGGAAGCGGCGCTGGCCAAGGTGTGGGGCGACGACTACGCAAAACGGTTCAATTGTCAGGGATTGGGCCCGGCCCGGGTGGCTGCCGGCGCGGCCCTGAATTACCTGGCGAGTACCCAGAAGACGCTGCCGGCGCACGTTACAGAACTGGTGCCGTATACCATCAGCGCCTACATGCAGCTGGATGCCTATACACGGCGGAACCTGGAACTGGTGCGCACCCTGAGGGAAGGGAAAGTGCAGGGTTCGCTGCTGGGAGTGCTGGATCTTACCGTTACCGCCATGGGTGGCCGGCTGCTGCGCCAGTGGCTGGAGCAGCCCCTGCGTTCGCCCCGGGCCATCAACCGGCGCCTCAGCGCCGTAGCGGAGCTGCGCGGCCGCGACACCTTGCGCCAGGAGCTGCGGCGCCTGCTGCGCCAGATACCGGACTTGGAAAGGTTGCTCGGTAAGGTTGTTTACGGCACGGCCACACCGAAAGACCTGGCCTCCTTGCGCACCGGTCTCGGCGTGCTGCCAAATGTTATTGCCTGCCTGGCCGGACTGACGGCCGCCAAGCGGCTGTGCGCCGACCTTGCGCCGCTGGCGGATTTGCGGGAGCGGCTGGCGGCTGCTCTGGTGGACGACCCGCCGGCCACCGCCCGGGAAGGTAAGCTTGTCCGCCCGGGCTACGACGCTGAGATTGACCGCCTGCGCGAGCTGGCCCAGGGCGGGCGGCAGTGGATTGCCGCCTTGGAAGCACGCGAGCGGGAGCGTACCGGCATTAAGTCGTTGCGCGTTGGGTACAACAAGGTGTTCGGGTATTACATAGAAGTGACGCGGGCCAACCTCGACAATGTACCCCCAGACTACATCCGCCGACAAACGCTGGTGGGAGCCGAGCGCTTCGTCACGCCGGACCTGAAAGAGCAGGAGGCCAGCATTTTGGGTGCCCAGGAACGCTTGGCGGAGCTGGAGTATGCTGTCTTTCGCCGCCTCTGCCAGGAAGTGGTGGCGGAGGCGGCTGCGGTGCGCCGGACGGCCCAGGCACTGGCGCGGCTGGATGTGCTGGCTACGTTTGCGGAAGCGGCCGCCCGCTACAATTATGCCCGGCCCGAGGTCAATGCCGGCGATGTCATCCGGCTGGTGGAGAGCCGGCACCCGGTGGTGGAAAGGCTCCGCCCGGAAGTGCCTTTTGTACCCAACGACGTCTATCTCGATGGCGGAGAGAACCGTTTTATCCTGCTCACCGGACCGAACATGGCCGGCAAGTCGACCTGCATCCGCCAGGTGGCCCTGAACGTGCTGCTGGCGCAAGTGGGAAGCTTTGTCCCCGCGCGGCAGGCGGAAATCGGTGTTGTCGATCGCATCTTCACTCGGGTAGGAGCGGCCGACGACCTGGCGGCCGGGGACAGCACCTTTATGGTGGAGATGCGCGAGTGCGAGGTGATTCTTCGGGAGGCCACCCCCAAAAGCCTGGTTATCTTGGACGAGGTAGGACGCGGAACCAGCACCTTGGACGGTCTTAGCCTGGCGCAGGCCATTGCGGAGCACCTGGCGGCGCAGGTGGGTTGCAAGACGCTTTTTTCCACGCACTACCATGAGCTGACAGCTTTGGCCGGGAGGGTTTCCGGGATTAAGAATTTCAGCATGGCGGTGGCAGAAAAGGGACAGGACCTTCTCTTCCTCCGGCGGGTGGTGCCGGGCGGCAGCGATCGCAGCTACGGCATCCAGGTGGCACGCCTGGCCGGCCTACCCCAAGCAGTGTTGCGGCGGGCCGCCGAGGTGTTGGCGTCTCTCAGCGGCCAGGAGGCGGCGGCCAGGGAGGCTGCAGCCACCTGGGATACGGCCGCTTCGGTGTGGGAGCGGGTGGGGCGGCGGCTGCTGGCGCTGGACCTGGCCAAAACCCCTCCCCTGGAGCTGGCGCTCCAGGTGGCGGAGCTGCAAGAGGAATTGCGACGCGGGGGTGCAGCCAGTGGGAAAGATTAAGGTGCTGCCGGCTGAGGTGGTGGAGAAGATCGCCGCGGGTGAGGTGGTGGAAAGGCCGGCTTCGGTGGTGAAGGAACTGGTCGAGAACTCCCTCGATGCAGGAGCGACGCGCATCGAGGTGCGCCTGGAGCGGGCGGGGTTGGGACTGATCGCCGTCCGCGACAACGGGGAAGGCATGACGGCTGAGGATGCGGCTTTGGCCTTGACCCGTCACGCTACCAGCAAGATCCGTACGGCAACAGATTTAGCGGCGGTGGTCAGCTTCGGCTTCCGGGGCGAGGCTTTACCCAGCATCGCCGCAGTGTCACACCTCGAGCTGGTTTCGGCCGTGCGCGGTGCCGTGGCCGGGGTTAAGGTGGCTTGCACGGGCGGGGGCGGGCCGGAAGTAACCAGCTGCGCGGCCGCGCCGGGGACGCTGGTTGAGGTACGGCAACTCTTTTTCAACACGCCGGCGCGCTATAAGTTCCTCAAGAGCGAAGCCACGGAGCTGAAGCATATTGTTGAGGTGCTGACGCGTCTGGCGGTGGTGCGCCCGGACGTCTCTTTTCAGGCCGCGCACGAGGGCCGGGAGCTCTTTACGACCTCGGGTTCCGGTGACCGGCGTGAGGTGCTGGGCCTGGTTCTAGGCCGGGGTGAGGACGCTCGGTGGTTGCCCCTGGAAGCGGACAACCGCCTCTTTCACGTGCGCGGCTGGCTGGCACCGCCCGAACTGGCACGGACAAGCCGGCAGCAACAAATCATTATCATCAATGGGCGCTGGGTAAAAAGCCCGGTCCTGGCCCTGGCGGTGGAGGGTGGGTACGGCCCGTTTTTGGTCAACAGCCGCCGGCCGGTCTTTTGCCTGGAGATCAGTTCCGAGCCGGCGTTGGTGGATGTCAACGTACACCCGGCGAAGCTTGAGGTGCGCCTCAGCCACGAACAGGAACTTAAAGCGCTGGTGGGTCAGGCGGTGCGCCAGGCGCTGCGCCGCCACGCCGTTTTGCCGGCGGCATCTTCCCGCATGCCGGCCCCGGCGCTCGGAGACAATAAGGAGGACTTCCGGCAACCGGCGGCCTGGGTGGTAAAGGAAAGAGCAATCGCCTATCCCCGGGAGGAGCCGGCGGGAAGCCCGCGTACTTTTGCATTCCCTGCCGCCGACCCGGTTGGAAAGGGCCTTCCTGCCCCTGGCGGGCCGGCGGAAGGGGCGCCAACCGAGGTGGAAGGCTGTGGCAGCTTTCCGGCCCTTACGTTGCTCGGCCAGATACTGGACACTTACCTGGTGGCGTCCGGCCCGGAGGGGCTTTACCTGATCGACCAGCACGCGGCCCACGAACGGATTTTGTTCGAGCAGCTGCTCGCGGAAGCGGAAAGGGGAACAGTAGCCGTGCAGCAGCTGGCGGTACCCCAGACCATAACGGTAACCGAGCCGGAGCTTGCGGTCTGGCGGGAGGGGAGTGACACCTGGCGACGGATCGGGTTCGATTTGGCGGAATTCGGCGCCGATACCCTGGTTCTCCGTGCGGCGCCCAAGGTGCTCACACTCGGGGCGGCCGTACGGCTGGTGCAGGACCTCTTGGAACAACCCCCGGCAGGGGAACAGGGCGCCTGGGAGCGCGAGCGTCACCGGCTGCTGTCTTTGCTGGCCTGCCATGGCGCGATCCGTGCCGGCCGGCCGCTTTCGTTGGCGGAAGGGAAAGAACTGCTCGCTCAGCTGGCGCGCTGCCGGCATCCTTACAACTGCCCGCACGGCAGGCCCACCTGCCTTTGCCTGACGAAGCGGGAGCTTGACAAGCGTTTCTTACGCCTCCTGGCTTAGGGGGTGGCAGGCGATGTTGCCCTTACTGGTGCTCTTAGGCCCGACGGCGGCGGGCAAGACGGCGGTGGCCATCCGGGTGGCGAAACTCCTGGGCGGGGAAATCATCTCCGCCGATTCCATGCAGGTGTACCGCCACCTGGACATCGGCACGGCTAAACCTACGGCGGCCGAACGGGAGGGGGTTCCCCATCACCTGCTGGATATCGTCGAGCCGGATGAGGAATTCAATGTGGCCCGTTTTCAAGCCGAGGTGAAACGCATCATCCCTGCCATTGTCGCCCGCGGCCATCTCCCCATGCTGGTGGGAGGAACCGGGCTTTACATCCGGGCCGTAGTGGACAACTACGACTTCAGCCCGGGTGGACCGGATCCCGACCTGAGGCACCGGCTGAAAGAACGGGCGGCGAGAGAGGGGGCGGCCGCCCTGCATGCGGAACTGGCCCGGGTGGACCCGGCGGCGGCGACGCGCATTCAACCCACGGACGTGCGGCGCCTGATCCGGGCGCTGGAGGTCCGTGAGCTTACCGGCCGGCCGATTTCAGAACAGGGAAAGGGTCCGCCGCTCTATCGTTCCTTGCAGATCGGCCTAACGCGCGACCGGGCACGTCTGTATGCGGCCATCGATGCCCGGGTGGATGAAATGATAAAGCGCGGCCTGGTGGAGGAGGCCAGGTGGCTGCTGGCGCAGGGTTATCCGCCGACGCTGCCGGCCTTCCAGGCACTGGGCTATAAGGAGCTGGTTCCTTACCTTAAAGGAGAAGCCACGTTGGCTGAAGCCTGCCGGATCCTCAAGCGCGAGACGCGGCACTTTGCCAAGCGCCAGCTGACCTGGTTTCGGCGCGACAAGCGTATCATCTGGCTGAATAGGGATAGCTTCCCCAGCGAGTCCGCTTTGGCCGAGGAAATTAGCCGCCTGGCAGAAGGAAAACTTCTGACCGATCACGAATAGCTATTTCGGTGGAGTCGGTGTAGAGAAAGAACTGGAGGCGATGAGGATGACAAAACCGCAGCCCAATCTGCAGGACGTGTTTTTGAATCAGGTGCGCAAGGAGAACGTACCCACCACGGTTTATCTGGTGAATGGCTTTCAAATCCGCGGCATGGTACGTGGGTTTGATAACTTCACGGTAGTGCTCGAATCAGATGGCAAGCAGATGCTGGTGTACAAGCATGCCATCTCCACCATAACACCCGTGCGTCCCGTCAACTATAGTGTCCCTCCGGAGCACCCGGCTGAGTAAGCCTCCTGCTTGGTGCTGCCCGGGGAGGGCAGGTTCGTTCGTTTTGGTTCGGCCGGATTATGGCCCTGGACGCGCCGTGGCGCAGCCAGGGCCTGCGTGTTCTTTGACCGGCCTCTTCCTCCCACTCACACCTGGGCCCATCCGGGCGTATATTATAGTGACTCAGGCGGCCGGAGGTGACAGCTGTGATGAAATGGGGGGAGAGGAGGTTACCGCCCCAGGTAGAGCGCATCAGCCTGTTGGTGGAAAAGGGCGAGCTGGCTCCGCCCGCAGCGCTGGCCGGCTTGCGGCAGGTGGATGAACCTCTCTTGACGGCCTCAGCGACGGGCGCACATTCTCCCCTGGCCGAAGCCCTGGCCCAGCTGGACGCGTTGGTCGGGCTCGAAGAGGTTAAGCAGCTCGTTTACGAGATCAAGGCGTTCATTGAAATCCAGCAGCGGCGCCGGCAAGAAGGGCTGGCCACGGAGCCCTTGACCTTGCATATGGTTTTCCGGGGAAATCCCGGCACCGGAAAGACTACGGTGGCGCGCATCCTGGGCACGTTGTTCAAGGAGCTTGGTGTCCTCTCCAAGGGGCACCTGGTTGAGGTGGAACGGGCCGACCTGGTGGGCGAGTATATCGGCCATACGGCGCAAAAAACCCGTGAGCAGATAAAGCGGTCGCTGGGCGGCATCCTGTTTGTTGACGAGGCTTACTCGCTGGCGCGGGGTGGCGATAAAGACTTCGGTAAAGAGTCCATCGATTGCCTGGTCAAAGCCATGGAAGACCACCGCGGTGACCTGGTGCTCATCCTGGCCGGGTACCGGGAGGAGATGGACTACTTCCTGCAGACAAACCCCGGCCTGCGCTCTCGTTTTCCCATTAAGATCGACTTCCCTGACTATTCGCTGAATGAGCTCTTGGAGATTGCCCAGGTTTTTTTAGCGCAAAGGGATTATTACCTGAGCCCCGGGGCTAGGGAAGAACTGCTGCGCCAGCTGCAGGTAACCCATAACTTCCGCCACAGCGGGAACGCGCGCCTGGTGCGCAACATAATCGAGCGCGCCATCCGGCGCCAAGC
Source organism: Gelria sp. Kuro-4 (assembly GCF_019668485.1). Taxonomy (NCBI): domain Bacteria; kingdom Bacillati; phylum Bacillota; class Clostridia; order Thermoanaerobacterales; family Thermoanaerobacteraceae; genus Gelria; species Gelria sp. Kuro-4. Next base: position 1,821,245 of record NZ_AP024619.1, read on the forward strand.
TGTGCGCCTCGCCGGGCAGAGCAGCTTGAGCCGTGACCAATTGATGGCCATTGAGCGGGTAGACCTGGAAGGGGGGGCGGCGGCGTGAAGGAGTGCCTGGTCATCGGGAAGACCCACGCCGGCAAGACACTGTTCGCCCTCAACTTCGCCCACTACTTGGGAGTGACGAATCTCGAGATCACCTTCCGCCACCCGAACGGCCTGATTGCTAAGAAAACATACAGCCTTGCGGCCGCACGCCGTGAGCTGGTAGGCCCGGCGCCGCATATGACGCGGGCCCTCCAAAGCTTTGTGTTGGATCTGCCGGTGGGTAAAGGGGCAAAGCGTTGCACTTTTACGGATACCAGCGGGCTGATCGACCACATTCATGCCGACGTCGAGGTCCGCCGGGCCATTGCGCAAACCTTGGGGGCCATCCGGGAGGCAGACCTTATCCTGCACCTGGTGGACGCGGCGGCCGTGGGCAGGACAGACGCGCCTTCCGCGCTGGGGGAGGTTGACTACCAGGTGGCGCAGTTCGCGCAGCTGCGCAGTGGGTACGCCGTCTTGGCCAATAAAATGGACCTGCCCGGTGCAGCCGGCGGCCTGGAGAGGCTGAAGCTGGAACTGCCGGGGCACGCCGTCTTCCCGATCTCGGCTCTCTACAAGCGCGGTTTTCGGGAGGTGAAAGGCTTTGTCCAGCGGTATCTTTGAAGCCTGCCGGGATATCCTGGCGCTCTTTAGTGTTGGCCTGGCCATAAAGCTCATGGATGATCACCTGGACCGGGAGGAAGCGGACGGCGCGCGCCTGCCCCTGGCCGCAAGGCTGGGGCGGGGGGTCTGTGCTTACACCGTACTGAGTTATGCCCTGGCGGCCTGGCTCAAGCCTTCCTGGGCCTGGACCCTGTTTCTTGCCAGTTACGCCTGTGGCATGTTGGGAAGCGGTGCCTGGCGTTTGCCCAGCGGGTTGCCGGGCTGGCTCGAGACCGTCCTGGCCTTCGCTTTGGGCGTTACGGCGGCGGGCTGGCGGGAGATGGCTTCTTCCACGGCCTTCGTTATGGGGGTGCAGCTGTGGGACGATGTGGTCGATTTTGCGCGTGACCGCTACCTGACACGTGCCAACCTGGCCCAACGCTGGGGCCGGGTGGAGGCGGCACTGGCGGGTACGGCGTTGCTTTTTATTGCTCTCTTTCTGGCAGCGGCCAAGACGCTGCTGGGACTTTTGGTCCTGCCGTGGGTGCTCTATGTGGCGGCAGCACCGTGGGGAAAGGAGCGTGGGTGAGCATGGGCGGTGCTTGGTCGGGGGTGATCCTTGTCTCTTGGCTGCTACTTTTTCTGGCGGGTTTTGCTTGGGGACGGCGCCGGGGGAGGGCGGAGGGAGAACGCTTGGGTCTCAGGGAAGCGCCGCTGGTGTGGCGCCAGGCATCGCTTTTAGCCGGCCGCTGCCTGATTTGCCAGGCGGAAGTAACCGGGGAAGATTTTCCTTGTTGGCCGAAGGAGGTATAATTGCTTAAGGGATAGCAAGTTGTCAACGCACAAGGAGGAGCAGGTTTGAACAACCCGATCGACGAACTCTACCGGGACCAGTTCGATCGCCGTTTGTTGCAACAGGCGGAGGAAGTGAAGGAAAGCCCGGCTTTCGCACAGGCACGGCGGCGCGTGGAAAGAGTTGTGCAGCGGAATCAACTGCGTGTACTGGCGGCCTTCCGGGAAGCGCAGGTCAGCGAGTTTCATTTTGCGCCCACCACAGGGTACGGTTACGACGACGCCGGGCGGGAGAAGCTGGAGGAAGTCTTCGCCCGAGTGTTCGGTGCCGAAGCTGCGTTGGTGCGCAGCCAGATTGTCTCGGGAACGCACGCCCTAGGCCTTTGCCTTTTCGGCGTTTTGCGCCCGGGAGGAGAACTGCTCTCGGTAACCGGGCGGCCCTATGACACGCTTGGCGCAATCATTCACGGGCCGGCGGGCAGTGGCTCCCTGCGCGACCTGCAGGTAAACTACCGCGAGGTGCCCTGGACAGGGGGCGAAGTCGACCTGGAGGGCATCGAGCGTGCCATTGGCCCCCAGACCAGCGCAGTGCTCATCCAGCGCTCACGCGGCTACAGCCTGCGCCCGGCCTTGAGCGTAAGGCAGATAGGCAGGATCATCCAGACTGTAAAAGCGGTAAAGCCGGACGTCGTCACCATCGTCGACAACTGCTACGGCGAGTTTGTGGAAACCGAGGAGCCACCGGCGGCGGGGGCCGACCTCACCGCTGGTTCCCTCATCAAGAACCCAGGGGGAGGGATAGCTCCCTCGGGTGGGTACGTGGTGGGAAAGAAGAAGTGGGTGGAGCGGGCGGCCGGCCGCTTGACAGTGCCCGGGCTGGGCGGCGAGTGCGGGCCCAGCCTAGGCCTTAACCGTCTACTGTTCCAGGGGTTTTACCTGGCTCCCCTTATGGTGGGGGAAGCCCTGGTGGGTGCAAGCTTTGCCGCCCAGCTTTTTCAGCGCCTCGGTTTTGCCGTCCAGCCGGCCCCGGAAGAGGAGCGCCACGATTTAGTACAGGCCATTTCCCTGGAACGACCGGAACGGCTCCTGGCGTTTTGCCAGGCCATCCAAGAAGCCTCGCCGGTCAACTCCTTTGCCCGTCCCGAGGCCGCGCCGCTGCCGGGTTACGATACGCCGATTATAATGGCGGCGGGAACCTTTGTGCAAGGAGCCTCGTCGGAGCTGTCCGCGGATGCACCCCTGCGTCCGCCGTACACGGTTTTCCTGCAGGGCGGCGTCTCGCGTTACCAGGTGGAATTCGCCGTTCTCCGGGCAGCCCAGGTGTTGCTAGAACGCGGTCTATTGATCTTGTGAGCCGCCGTTTAGGGTTGCTGCTCGCTGCAGCCTATTACCGCATTTGGGCTATTTTGGCGGTGTTTGACGGAGTAACGGTACAGAAGTATAGTAGGGCTGAATCCTCAGGTGCAGCAACCGCACTTAGGAGGGACTTCAGCGTGGCCAGAAAACGAATTGGCATCCCGCGCGCACTCTTTTTTTACTCGTACCTGCCTTTTTGGCAGGCCTTTTGGCGTGCGCTTGGTTGGGAAGTGGTTGTTTCGCCCGTTACCAACAAGGAGATCCTCGACCTGGGTGTGGAAGAGGCGTCCACCGATCTGTGCGTTCCCGTAAAAATCTTGCATGGACATGTGGCTTACTTGGCGCAGCAGGTGGACGCGATTTTCCTCCCGCGCATGGTGAACGTCGGTTCAGGTGCAACCTTTTGCCCCAAGTTCCTGGCCCTGCCGGAAATGGTCAAGTACAGCATGTCCGGGCTTCCTCCCCTGGTGGAAGCGCGACTCGACCTAGGGAAACCCTGGGATCTTTTTAATTTGTGCCGGGAGCTGCAGCGGGAATGGGCACCCGGCGAAGGCTTCTGGGCCGCCTACCAGCATGCCCGCGCCGCACAAAGGACGTTCGAGGGAAAACTTGCCCAGGGCGAACTGGCCGGACCCCTTTTGGCCGCCTTGGTTGGCAATGCCGCCGGTCCGGCGGCGCCGGCCCCGGCGGAGGCACAAGAAGGGCTTATCTCCCGTGAGCTGAAGGTCGCTGTGCTCGGCTATCCTTATGCCGTCCACGATGCGTTTCTCAATGGGGATCTGGTGAAAAAGCTCCAGCACATGGGAGTGAAAGTTTACACCGCCGACATGGTGCCGGCGCAGGCCCGCCGGCGTTACCGCTTGCATAAAGACCTTTTTTGGCATTACAGCAACATGGTCCTGCAGGCGGGAAAGTTCTGGCTGAACGGCGCGCAGGGCATCGCAGGGCTTATTCACGTAACCAACTTTGCCTGTGGGCCGGATGCCATGGTCGGCAAACTGCTGGAGCTGGAGGCCAAGGCGCATGGTATTCCCCTGATGGCCCTTACGCTGGACGAGCAAACCGGCCAGGCCGGCCTGGAGACGCGCGTGGAGGCCTTTGTCGATATGCTGGCAAGGAGGAAGACCCGTGCGCATAACATTTCCCTACATGGGTAGTTCACCGCCCGTTTTCAAACAGCTCTTCCGGGAACTGGGACATGAGGTGGTGGTGCCCCCGCCGCCCAGTAAGCATACGCTGGACCTGGGAACCAAATACGCCCCCGAGTTTGCCTGTATTCCGTTTAAAATTTTGCTGGGGACTTACCTGGAAGCCATCCAGCTGGGAGCGGATACCATCGTCAGCACCGGGGGCGTGGGGCCCTGCCGGGCGGGCTACTATGGCGAACTGCACCGGGGCATCCTGCGTGATCTGGGTTATGATGTGCGCTTGATAATCCTGGAACCGCCTCTGAGACGGCCCGGCGACTTCTTACGGGCGCTGAGCAAAATCATCGGCGGTCCCCGTACCTGGCTGCGTCTGCCCGGCATTCTGCGGCACGTCTGGATGAAGCTCAATGCCATCGACCGGGTGGAGAAGGCAGCTCATCACATCCGCCCTTATGAACTCGTTAAGGGCGAAACCAGTAAGGTCTATGCGGCCTGCCTGGAGCAGTTGGATGCCGCCGCCACCGCTGCGGAAATCCGCGCGGCGGAGAAAGCGGCGCTGGAGCAGCTGGCTGCGGTTCCCCAGGACAGGAGCCGGTGTCCGCTGAAGGTGGGACTGATCGGCGAGATATATGTGGTTCTTGAGCCTTTTGCCAACCACAACGTTCAGGTGGTGTTGGAAGAAATGGGCGTCCTGGCCGAACGGTCGATTTACCTGGCCGAGTGGACGCGGGGCAACGCCATTGTGGCCGGCGAAAAGGACATTAAAGGAGCGGCCCGGCCGTACCTTAGCGAGCTTATCGGCGGGCACGGGGTCAACAGCATCGGGGAGACGGTGCTCTACGCCCGCCAGGGCTTTGACGGTATCATTCAGCTGGCCCCGTTTGCGTGCATCCCTGAGATAGTGGCCAAGAGCCTGCTGCCGCGCGTCAGCCGGGACCTGGGCATTCCCATTCTTACGCTCTTTTTGGACGAACAGACGGGTGAAGCCGGCATCAGGACGCGCCTCGAGGCCTTCGTCGATTTACTCGCACAACGTCGTAAGAAGAAAGAGGGGCAACCGGCGTGGCTGGGTATCTAGGGGTGGATGTGGGTTCGGTGAGCACGAACCTGGTGGTGACCGATGAGCAGGGAGAAATTGTGGCCAGTTTATATATCCGTACGCAGGGGCAGCCGATCAACGCTCTGCAGGAAGGCCTGCAGGAGCTGGAAAAGATGCTGCCGCCGCGTTTTACCATCCTGGGCGCCGGTACCACCGGCAGCGGGCGTACCTTGGCCGGCGTAGTGGTGGGGGCGGATCTGGTGAAGAACGAGATCACCTGTCATGCGGTGGCGGCCGCCCGTCTGGTACCGGACGTACAAACGGTGCTGGAAATCGGGGGGCAGGATTCAAAGATCATTATCCTGCGCGACGGCGTAGTGACGGACTTCGCCATGAACACCGTCTGTGCCGCTGGGACAGGATCTTTCTTGGATCACCAAGCCGAGCGCTTAAACGTTCCCATTGAAGAATTTGGCAATTATGCGCTGCGGGCGAAAAATCCTGTGCGGATCGCCGGGCGTTGCACCGTGTTTGCTGAGTCCGACATGGTCCACAAGCAGCAGCTGGGTCACAGCTTGGAGGACATCATCGCCGGTTTATGTGAAGCCTTGGTGCGTAACTACCTGAACAACGTGGGCAAAGGCAAAGAAATCCTGCCACCCGTTGTTTTCCAGGGCGGCGTGGCGGCCAACGTGGGCATTAAGGCGGCCTTTGAAAAAGCCCTCAATCTTAAGGTGCATGTTCCCAAGAATTACGGGGTGATGGGCGCCTGGGGCGCAGCCCTGCTGGCCCAGGAAAAGACGGCGCTTAAGCCGGAGGCCACGCGCTTTCGTGGCTTCCAGGCGGCACATCTCGAGTACAAGACCTCGAGTTTCGACTGCACGGGGTGTTCAAACCAGTGCGAAGTGGTCAGCATCAGCGTGGAAGGAAAAGTGATTGCCCGCTGGGGCGACCGCTGCGGCCGCTGGGAAAGCATGCTATAAAAAATCCCCCGGCCACGGGGGATGTGCCTGTGAGACTACAACAAGCGGAAGACGCCGATAACCTTGCCCAGGATCTGCACCGAGCGCACCATGATGGGCTCGTATACGCGGTTTTCAGGTTGCAGTCGCACGTAGCCGTTCTCTTTGTAGAAACGCTTAACGGTAGCCTCGTCCCCCAGCAGAGCCACAGCGATTTCACCGTTTTCCACCGCAGGTTGCTGGCGCACGAGGACGAAGTCGCCGTCCAGGATTCCGGCTTCAACCATGCTGTCCCCGCGAACGCGCAACAGGAAAGTTGTGCCGCGCCGGGCCAGGGAGGCGGGTAGGGGGAAAGTACCTTCCCTGTTTTCTTCGGCCAGAAGCGGCTGGCCCGCGGCTACCCGGCCTAAAACAGGTACCTCCACCACGTCCTCGGTAGGCACCGAACGATTAGCGGTGATTTCGATGGCGCGCGGCTTGCTGGAATTGCGCTTCAGGTAACCCTTTGCTTCCAGCTGTTTCAGATGCATGTGCACGGTGGAACTCGATCGCAGCCCCAAGGCCTGTCCGATTTCCCGTACAGCGGGCGGGTAGCCATGGTCTTTTATCCACCGCTGGATAAAGCCGAGCATTTCCGCCTGACGGGGGCTGAGTCCCAGTGCCCGTTTGCGCATACCCTAGCACACCCCCTTCAGCTTAGCACCTTTGCTGACCTCAGTATAACATAGAATATATATTATACAAACACTTGTTCAGCATCGGAACGGATAGCGGCGCCCGGTTATTCCGCCGGCGCAAAACAGGCGAGAAGAAGGAGCGGCTCCGTGCCCGCGTTGCGCAAACCGTGTTCCTCGCCGGGCGGAGTATAAACGCTCATACCGCAGACAAGCTTTACGATCGAGCCATTAACCAGGGCTGAGGCCTCGCCTGCCAGTACGCTGAAAAATTCCAGGGTGGTGTGGGTGTGCGGGGTGATTTCGCCCCCTGGGTTCACCTGTACCAGCATGGTGCGCAGGTTCGGATCAACCTCTGGGCTTAAAAGCGGCTTCACCAGTACGCCCTTATTGGCCTTGTTGGGGTGCGGCTGCCAGCTTTGCTCGGCGGGGGAAAACACCAGGCTTTTCACACAAGAGGCCTCCTTTATCCTTATCTCTGTGTGCGCGTATCGGTTTCTACCGACAGAATTCGGCACTACCAGGCCGTTTTCCTTCGGGGGAGGCCGTTTTTCTTTTTAGCCCCGTTTCGCTGATGCCGGTTTCACGGCCAATATAATTTTTTTTTTTGGCCTCGGTAGCGTGAAGAGAGGTAGTGTGGCTCGCCAGAAGCTCAGCTGTGGGCAGTAATACCGGATGCAAACGCTCAAATATGAGTTGGCCATTTTTAAGACCTGAATCGCGTACTTGAGGTACTCACGACGGCTGCCCAGATACACATCCCCTCGGTATATTTCGTAGTGAGCCCAGACCCCTAAGGCAGCATGGCTTGCCAGCAGCACGTCGGTTCGATTTTAGCTGAACGTCCGATAATATATATTATGTTAAGTAAGAGCCACGAGTCCTCACTTGCCCTCTCTGCGCCGCAAGTTAAAAACCGGTTTTCCAACTTTTCCAACCGGGAACGTTGTAGATCTTTCTTGCTGCCTTGTACCTGCCTTTTGGTATCTACTCTGATTTCTGGGTTTCCCATGCCTGCAGTTTGGCGGCCACCGCTTGGTAAGCCGCGGCGGGGTCAGCCAGGGGCAGCGTCAGGGATTCCATGGGACAAAGGCCGCTTTTCTCCCGGTTCAGGATGTTGGGTACCAGCCGGTCGTAGGCAACAGCCAGCCCCTCGCCTTGCAATACTGCCTGGGCGGGCGCGCTTAAAATGCGGGCGTAGACGGCGGCGAAGCCGGCATAGAGGGCCAGCAGCGCGGCTGCTTTACCCACCACTGTATCGGCCAGAGCAGCGCCGGCAAGTTCCGGCCCCACCTCCTCTATTAAAGAAAAGAGCGGGCGGATGCCGCGCCCTGCCTTGCGCCATACCCGCTCCCCTTTCACCGCCACGAGGGAAGAAGCCGTAAGGAGCGCCCGGGCCCGGTCGAGCTCGTTGTCTGCTGCAGGTTGCACAGGTTGCACCATCCTTTCTTTCGGAACCCAGCGGGTCTGTTGCTTACGAGAAGGGATCGCTTTTTCCCAAAGGCGGGGAAAAAGACTGAGCCGGTCTCGGCGCACCGGACGGCTCCGGGAGATCGGGATCCGGCAGGAAATAGGCGGCCAAAACGAAGCGCGCCTCTAAGACGCCTGCACCCTTGCCCTCGGGGCGAAAGAATTCAAGGGACTTAAGGGCGAGATAGCGTTCCCCGGCCGTAACTTCTGCCAGGTACCCTTTTAGGTTGGCATAGCCGCCGTGTACGATCGCCTCGATCTCCACCTCTTGTGCCGCTCCGCCGGCTGGGGTGGGAGAATGAACGGTGAGCTTAGTTACGCCCACCCCGTTTTCTGCCGCGGCGCGATTAAGCGCGGCGAGAAGGGCGGGCTGTTTTTCTTCCGTGGGCAACGCCCCGAGTGTATGCCTGGTTTTCTTCCTCGCCTGGTCTAGACGCTGCTCGAGGTCGGCCTGCTGCTGGGCCAGCTGGTCCTGCTGCGTCAGGTACGCCTTGGCTTGAACCAGCTCTGCCGACAGGCGCCGCACCGTGAGCCACTCCGAGGCGGTGTAAAGGCCGGTCAGCGCAAGCACGAGGGCGGCACCGCCCAGGAAGCAAAGCTCGCGCCAGCGAATTCCGGCCAAGACCGGGTACTTCATTTGAACCGCGCCTCCCCGCCCAGCTCAAAGTAGTACCGTCCATCTTCCCGCCTCTCCCAGCCTTGCAGGCGCACGCCGGAGCCGAAGGTCGCCTGAACGTTGGCCAGCAAAACAGCAACCTCTTGGGGTTCCAACGTGGTTCCGGTCAGGGAGAGCGCGTTTTTCTCAAGGGAAAGGGAGGCTAAGGTTACTCCGGGCGGCAGGAGGGCTTCAAGGGCCGCCAGGTGTGGGAGCGGGTTTAATCCTTCCTCTTGTTTCTGCAGCAGAAAGGCCTCGCGCTTTTCGGCCCGCTCCGTTTCTGCCTGGAGCTTTTGCCGCGCAGCGGCCAGGGCGCGCAGGGGCGTCAGCTTCCCGGCGAGCGCCTCCTGCTCGCGCCTTAGTTGAGTCGCCTCCTGGTGAAACCGGCCGGCAGGAAGGGCCAGGAGGGCGGCGAGAAGTAAACAGGAGAGAAAAAAGGCGGTGACTTTTCTTCTGCGGCGGCGCTCCGCCACATAGGCCGGCGGAAGGAGATTAAGTCGTGGCGCGGTGTGAGAATGCATGCTTTTCTACCTCACCCAAAGCTAATCCCACTGCGGTGGCCAGGAGATGGCCGGGAACCTGGTGCGAATTGCCTTCCCCCACCGCCTTTTCTCCGGCCACCTGGACAGGGATTCCCAGACCGGCCTCCAGCTGGGCGAGGAAAGCCGTCTCGTGCACCAGCCCGCCGGTGCACAGGCAGGTACCGAAATGTGGGGCACCCCTGTGCTGCTGGAGGAAAAAGTAATCGGCGCTCCGTCGGATCTCCCCCACCACCCTTTCCCAGGCATCCGCGCCGGTACCAAACTCCTTCAGGGTGATGGTGCGCGCAAACTCCAGCCTTCCCTTATTTTGAACGATGATCTTCACGCTGGCCGCTCCCAGGTCTAAAATAAGAAACGGGTCGGCACTGGCGTCTGCTGCGGAGTGGGAACCGATGAAGCGCAGGAGTGCCAGCGGGCCCGGCTCCAGCACCTCCGGCACCAGGCGGGCTGCTGCCAGGGTGCTGAGGAGGGAGGTTACCACAGCTTGGGGAGCGGTCGCCAGGAGCGCCACCGCCTTATCCGGCAGCATTTCCAAAGGCTGGACATCGTATTCCACTGCAGTCGCCGCGTAAGGGACGTACCGTTCCAATTCCCAGCGCAGGGACGTTTTGAGCTGCGCCGGCGAGAGCGGCGGCAGCTCCACCAAACGCAGGAGCAGACCGGAACCGTTCACCGCGCAGGCCACGCGGCGGGCCCGGCAGCCGGCGCGCTGCAGGGCCTTCTGTATGACGCGCCCTAGTTCGGCCGGTTGAAGCACTTGTCCATCGGCCACCGTTCCGGCAGGGGTGGCGATCACGCCGCTCCGCACCAGCTGCGGCTCCCTCCGGCCGCAAGCCACCTCGGCGAACTTTACCGCAGCGCTGCCGATATCGAGACCGAGCACCTGCCCCATCAGGCTTCCCCTTCGCCCTTTTGATGGCGCGGGGCCGCCAGCACCTGGCTGAAGGCGCGCGTCAGCGCAATGGCGATATCGGCGTTATACTGCTGGCTCAGCTGTTCGGCGCGGGCGTAAACCTCCCCCGTTTCGCTGACCACGTAGCGCGGCGGCAGGGCGTTAAGCGCCAGGGCCAGCACGTCGAGCCGGCAGCGTGGGCAGCGGCATGCCTCTGGAAAACGCCGCGCCACTTCAGAAAAATGCGCCGCTACGGCGGCCTCCATACAGTTTACGAGCTGCAATCTCGCTCTCCTCCCTTTTATTGGGTGGTTTCACCGGGTGGTAATGGTGGCGAAGTTCTCATACCAGGTTGACCTTGTAACCACGAACCCAGGCAAGGGCACAGTCAGCGCGCCGGTTGTCGGTTTTACGTAAGTGAAGCTGGAATTCCCGGCGAGGTGCATGGTACCGGCCACCGCTGTGCCCGTCAAGGAAACGCGGCCGGTGAAGGTCAAGCTGCCGGGGGTGTATAAAACAGCGCGGAGATGGTCGTTGCCATGCGCCACGATTCCTTCCCGCGCAGCGAGAAAGAGCACCCCCCCGCCGGCCGCCCTGACATCGCCTCTCAGCGTAAGGGTACCGGCGGCCACTACCGCGGCCCCGGCGGGAAAGGTGCCGGTAACCGTGGCATCGCCCTCGACAAAGGTCAGGCCGGGTGCGGCAGCGGGGCCTTGGACGGTTGTCCCCCCCGGCAACGCAGTTCGAGCCAGGGCCCGGTAAAGTGCGAACCCCTCTTGCGCCGCCCCGCCCCAGGGCGGTGCGATGGGATCCACCTCGGAAAACATGCCGCCCTCCACCCTATCCTCTTTTTTGCTCCAGACCTGCCCGGCTGCGCTGACGCTCCCTGTAACCGCGGCTGAGCCGCGCACGTCGATGTCGCCGTTGGCAAAGACATCCCCGTTTACCGTGACGTTACCGCTTAGGTTTAAGGTACCCTCATCCCCCATGTAGAGGGCGTAGTCAAAGGCCCGGTGCTGCGGGTAGGGTTCGAGGGTAAAGAGCCCGGTGAGGGTTTTCTGGGCGTTGCCGGCCTGCCCCTTGGCCGTAACTCGTACGGTCCGCCGCTGGGGGCCGAAGGCTGCTTCTTCTTCAAACTTGACCGCGTAAGAGCCGGTACTGAGCTCCCCGCTGAAGGAGGAACGGTCGGCGGGGTTAACCAGGAGCCGCGCCTCAGCGGCCGCAAGACCCGCTTCCGCCAGGTAAAAGGCCTGGGCTTCGCGCAGGCGGTTCCCGGCCAGGTGGGCGTTGACGCGGGCCGCCGAGGCCAGGGCCAGCCCCAGGAGGAGCAGGACGCTGGTGAGCACCAGGACCGTGATGAGGCCGGCCCCCCTTTGCGCTTGCTTCTCCATGGGCTCACCCTTTCTTGTTGCGCAGCCACACCTTGGTCGCCACCTCCACCGGTCGCCCCGCCGCTCGCGCCACCAAGCGTACGGCCACCACCCGGCCGTTTTCCGCCAGGGAGCACGTAAACGCGGCTATACCTTCCGCCACCGGGTTATGCGAGCCGTGGAGGGAGCGCTGCAACTGGTCCCCCACCAAGGTGTAGGTCACCTCCTCCCAGTGGGGCCGAAGGTAGCTTTCTACAGGACGTTGCACCTGGGGTACCTCAAGGTAAATCTTCGTGCCATCGCCTGCCAGGGTCACCGCGCGCGCCGCTTTAAGGTCGCGTTCCAGCCAGCTCAGCGCCACCCAGGCGCTCTGAAGCGCGTCGCTTTGCAGGTTTTCATTGTGCACCGCCTTAAGCTGCGCCTGAAAGAGGCTGGCTAAGCCGGTCATGAGGAGGGCCGTCAAGGAAACCGCCACCAGCACTTCCACCAGGGTAAAACCGGCCCTCCCGCCGGCGGCCTTACTCTGCCGGCAGCGCCAGGGTAACCAGTTCAATCCTTTTTTCATTTCCACCCTGCTCCCACTTGACGCTGACCTTGATCTCGCGCACGCCGCCGGGCCGGGGGGTTATGGCCACGGCGCGCTCAAAGAGCGGATCCGTCGGCACCGGCGCGAAATCCTCATCCTGCCAGGCCGCCGGGCCGAGCGCCAGAAGTTCTTCCAGACGGCTGGCGGCTAAGGATACGGCCCGGGCAGTATCCTCAGCCCCGGCGGTGGTTCGGCGGCTGGTGAGGGTAAGGGCCGTGAGCGGGGTAAGAACCAGCGCCAGGACCGCGACCGCGAGCAGTACTTCCACCAGGATGGCCCCACTTTTGTGCCGCCCTACCCTGGCCATTCTTTCTTCAACCACCTAATCCCTGCACCACCCGTACCCGACCTGTGGCCACCATGACTTTGACGGTAAGCAGGCCCCCCTGCTTATTTTGCAGCGGTATACTGGCCCCCGTATTGGGAGAGCCGCTGGGGTAAAACAAGAGCGGCGTCTTAGGTTGCAGGTAGTTGTTGGCGATGCTGATGCCTTCCGGCAGCCGGTGGAAGACGCCCTTTTCGCCGAAAGGCCCGGCCCTGTAGCCGTCGCGGCCATGGTCCAGCGAGTAAATGAACTGTATGTAGTACGCCCGCTCCTCCACCACAGCGCGGTTTTGCAGCTCGCGCAGGGTGCCGGCCAGCTCACGCGCCGCCTGCTGCAGGCTGAAAAAAGTCAAGAGCCTGCTTCCCTGCGGGACGGCCGCCAGAGACAAAACGCCGATCAGCGCCAGTACGAAAAGCAGCTCCACCAGCGTGAAACCCGCGTTACCCCGCCTGCGCATGGCCTACCTCCACACGTACCGAAAGTAAAGCTCCAGCAGCTCCGTACCCCACAGAGCGGCGCCCAGGCCGCCCGCCACCAGGAAAGGGCCGAAAGGGACGGCATCGGATCTTCTTTTCTTTTTCGCGAGAATAAGCCCGATTCCTGCCGCCGCGCCCAGAAAGAAGGCGAGAAAGAGCGCGGGCAAGACATTGGGCCAGCCAAGAAAGGCGCCCAGGGCGAGACCCAGCTTCACATCCCCGCCCCCCATGCCGCCGCGGCTGGCCCAGGCAATAAAAAGCAGCAGGGCGCAGCCCGCCAGCGCTCCCAGGAGGTAGGCCGGGCGCGGCCCGGGCGGTAAAAGCAAGGCGAGGGCCGCTCCACCGAGGGTGAAGGCGTCCGGGAGTACCAGGGTGTCAAGGTCGATGAGAGAGGCAGTGATAAAGAGGCTGCCCAGGGCCAGGGTGCGCAGGAGCTGCCACGTCGGGGCAAGCAGAAGCCCGGCGGCGACAAAAAACGCCCCGGTGCAGAGCTCCACTGCCGGGTAACGCGGCGAGATAGGAGCGCGACAAAAGCGGCAGCGCCCTCTAAGCCAGAGAAAACTCAGGACCGGTACTAGGTCCCAAGCCGCCAGGGTATGCCCGCATTTAGGACAGCGCGACCGCGGCCTAAGGAGCGACTCCCCCCGCGGCAGGCGGTGGGCCACCACGTTGAGGAAACTCCCTACCGTAAGGCCGAGGAGGGCGAGCAAGAAACTCAAGGGCGGTACAGGTAAGGCCATGTTTATTTCCTCGGTGTGCATTCGGTGCAGCCGGGACTCCATGAAGAGCTTAGTTGCCGCTTCCGCCTTCACTGGAATCTTCGCCCCACGTTTCAGAGCTTTGGGTTACTTCGTACTCATGGTGTTCGCAGGTCAGTGTGAAGGTTTTGTCATCTTTGCTTTCGTACTCATATTGCTTCTTCCCTGCCGGGCACTGCGGAATGCCTTTGAGATACCGATCTGTGAGATCATCCAAGTGGTCGGTAGAGGGGTACTTCTGATTGTCTAAATAATAAGATTCGAGCGCCGTTTCAATCTGCTTCATATTCGCCTTGCAGGCCGTGGCCTTGGCTTCGTCGCTGCGGCCTGCGACCTGCGGCACCGCGATCCCGGCCAGCACGCCGATGATGAGGACGACGATCAGGAGCTCGATCAGGGTGAAGCCGCCCTGGTTCTTCAGCAGTCTGCGCACCTTTTTCACCTCCTTTCGCGGGGATACTCGCGGCAACGGTCAGGTGACCATGGCCAGCGACGACAGCAGCGGGAGCATAAGCGCGAGAACGATAAAGCCGACAATGCCGCCGACGAATAGGATCAGGGCCGGCTCGGCCACCGCGGTGAGCACGGCCAGGTAGTGGTCGAGCTCGCGCTCGTAGAACGCTCCTACCTCCGCCAACATCTCTTCCAGATTACCGGCTTCCTCCCCCACCCGCACCATCTGTACCAGGGGCCCGGGGAAGATCCGGCTCTGTGCGAACAGGTCGGCCAGCGTCCCACCGCGCTGAATGCCGGCTTGGATGCGCTCAAGTTCGCTCACAAAGACATGGTTAAGGGCGGTTCGTTTCACCAGATCCAGCGCTGCCACCAGGGGAATGCCGCTTCGGAGGGCGAGACTCAGGCTGCGGCAGAAGCGGGCCAGGTGGGCGCGGAGCAGAAGGGGGCCGATGAGCGGGAGCTTCAGCACCCGGCCGTCGCGCCACCTGGAGCCGCGCCGGGTCGCCAGGAGAATGGAGGCCAAAGCGGTCAAAATGCCGCCGGCCAGGAGCAGCCGGAGCTGCCGCCGGGGCTCCCCCAGGGCTAAAAGAAGACGGGTGGGTGCGGGCAGTGCCGCCTGGACGTCGCCCAAGAGGCTCAGAAACTGGGGCAGGACCAGCCGCACCATGAGCAGAGAAACTGCGACGGCCAAACAGAGGACAAAGACCGGGTAGGCGGCGGCGCTCCCGAGTTTCTCCCGGAGGCGGGCTTCGCGCTCATAGTTGGCCGCCAGCCGGTCGTAAACTTCGTCCAGGTTGCCTGTGGCCTCGGCCGCTTCTGTCATGTGAACGAGGAGCGGCGGAAAAAGGCGGCCCTGGCTCTTGAGGGCCTGGCTGAGGGACCGCCCGCGGGCGATCTCCTGCCGGAGCGAGCGACAGGCATCCCGCAGGACCGGGCTGGCGGCTTCTCGTGCGAGGAGGTTCAGGCAGGCGAGCAGCGGTAACCCGGCGCGAAACAGCGAACTGAACTGGCGCAGGAAGACGACCAGGGTCTTAAGAGGCACGCCGCGCCGGGCCGGGTGCCAGCGGGCCGGGGTACGCTGCCGCGTCTTACGGACTGCTTCAATGTTCACCACAAAGAGCCCCTGGTTGTGCAGCTCTGTTACCGCCTCCGCCACCGTTTCCACGGCCAGATCGCCCTGCACGAGCTTCCCGGTGGCCGTACACGCCTGGTAGCGCACGTGCATCCTTACATCCCTGCCCGCGCCAGCTGGACAAACAGCGCCTGGTCGTTGGCGGCTGCCAGGGCTTCTTCGTAAGCTACGCTACCGGCTTGGTACAGGCGGGTCAGGCTGTGCTCCAGCGCCTGCATACCAGTTTGGCGGCCGGCCTGGATGACAGAAGGAAGTTGAAAGGTTTTCCCCTCCCGGATGAGATTGCGCACCGCCGGCGTGGCCACGAGAATCTCCAGGGCCGCCACGCGGCCGCTGCCCGTCTGCCGGGGGAGCAGGCGCTGGGCGACGATGCCCGCGAGCACCCCGGCCAGCTGGCTACGCACCTGGGGCTGCTGGTGGGCGGGGAAAACGTCGATGATCCGGTCCACCGTTTGAGCGGCGCTGGCCGTGTGGAGCGTAGAGAGCACCAGATGGCCGGTTTCGGCGGCGGTAAGGGCCGTGGCGATGGTGGTAAGATCCCGCATTTCCCCCACCAGGATCACATCGGGATCCTGGCGCAAGGCGGCACGCAGGCCGCTGGCGAAGCTTTCTGTATCGCGCCCCACCTCACGTTGGTTGATGAGGGCGCGCCGGTTCACATGCCGGTACTCCACCGGGTCTTCAATGGTGATGATGTGAAGGTCCCGGGTGCGGTTGAGGTGTTCGATACAGGCGGCGAGGGTGGTGGATTTGCCTGAACCCGTAGGCCCAGTGACCAGCAGCAACCCCTGCCGCTGCTCGGCCAAAACCGTAAGGCCGGCCGGTAGACCCAGTTCTTCCAGGGTGGGGACCCGCTGGGGCAGCAGGCGTATGGCAGCGGCCCAACCGCCCAGGCGGCGGTAAATGTTGAGGCGCAGGCGCAGGCTGGCCGTGGAGGCTGCTGTATCCAGCTCCCCTTTCTTCCCCAGCTCTTCCAGCTGGCCGGCCGGCAGAAGCGTGGTCAACCACTCCCGGAAGCCCTCCGCCGTTAGCACAGGCAGGTTGGTGCGCGCCAAGCGCCCGTCCACCCTGAGGAGCGGGGCTTCACCCGTGACGAGATGAATGTCCGAAGCGCCTTTTTGGGCCGCGAGTTCGAGAAGTTGCCGAAACACGTTCTTCCCCCGTTTCCTTACAGTGCCGCGCGGATTACTTCCGCGATGGTTGTTCGGCCGGCGAGGACTTTAGCCACGCCGTCTTGCAAGAGGGGAATCATACCTTCCTGGAGGGCGGCGGCACGGATTTCTTCAGCGCTGGCTTTGGCCAGAATAAGCCGGCGCAGTGCCGGGGTGACCACCATGCTCTCTTGAATCGCCGTGCGGCCCCAGTAGCCGGTATAGCGGCAGGCGGGACAACCGCGCCCCCGTTTGAGGGGCTCAGGCGGCCGGTCCGGGCCCAGCTCGAGGAGGGTCCACTCTTCGGGCTCAGGCAGGTACTCTTCCTCGCAGCGGGGGCAGACGCAGCGCACCAGCCGCTGGGCCACTACCCCCGCCAGGGCGGAAGCGACCAGGTACGGCTCGACGCCCATGTCGAGCAGCCGGGTAATGGTCCCGGCTGCGTCGTTGGTATGAAGCGTCGAGAGCACCAGGTGCCCGGTGAGCGCCGAGCGGATGGCGACGTCGGCCGTTTCGCTGTCCCGGATTTCCCCCACCATGATGATGTTAGGATCCTGGCGCAGGATGGCCCGTAGGCCGTTGGCGAAGTCGATACCGGCCTTGGGGTTGACCTGCACTTGGTTAATACCGGGTATCTGGTACTCCACCGGGTCCTCGATGGTGATAATGTTCTGCTGCGGGGTGTTTAAGGTGCGGAGTGCGGCGTACAGCGTGGTCGTTTTGCCGCAGCCGGTAGGGCCGGTTACCAGCACCATGCCGTACGGCCGGGCGATCAGCTGGCGGAAACCGGTCAGCGCCTGGGCGGCAAACCCCAGGGCGGAGAGGTTCATGATGCGCGTGGTTTTGTCAAGGAGCCTCAGCACCACCTTCTCGCCGCGGATGGTAGGGAGGGTGGAAACGCGCACATCGATTTCGTGCCCACCCTGCTTCAGCTCAATGCGCCCGTCCTGGGGCGCCCGGCGCTCGGCGATGTCCATGCCGGCCATAACCTTGATGCGGGAGACGAGGGGCCCCAGCACGCTGGAGTTAAGGTTGATCACCGGCTGCAGCACCCCGTCGATGCGGAAGCGGACACGGAGGTCCTCGTCCAGGGGCTCGATGTGAATGTCACTGGCCCGCGCCTCGACCGCTTGGGCAAAGAGCGAGTCAACTATGTTGATCGCGGCCGCCGAGTCTGTCCCGCTCGGACTGCCTGGGACGGGCTCTTCCCTTGTCCTGCTTTGGCTGAGGCGCCTCGACTCCTGGGCCACGTTTTCCAGGGCGCCGTAATGGTTCCGAATCTCCTGGGCAATCTCTTCTTCAGTTGCCACGGCCGGCCGGACCTCGTACCCGGAGGCCAACCGCACCTCATCGACGGCCACAACATTGAGCGGGTCGGCCATGGCGAGCAGGAGCGCGGACCCGCTTATTCTCAGCGGCAGCACTTGGTGCCTCCGCGCCAAGGTCCCCGGAATACTCCGGAGGGCCTCCTCTTCCGGCGGGAAATCGGCCAGCGTGACATGGGGTATACCGAGCTGAAACTCGAGCACCTCGGCGATCTGCCGAGGTGTAACATAACCAAGGCTTACCAGGGCCTGGCCCAGGCGCTCACCGGTTTCTTGCTGCCGCTTGAGGGCCTGGGCAAGCTGGTCCCGGGTGAGAAGCCCTTGGTCGACGAGCAGATCCCCCAACCGCGGCGGTTGGGAAAAAACTGTTGTCTCAGCCACGTTGCCCACCTCATCACCTAAGTCTTATTCGCCATGTGGGACCAGAATCCTCCTTTAGGACCATGATTTTCTACACAAATTAAACTGCCCCAAACCGGCCGAGGCATAAAAAAATCGCGCCGCAGCGCGATTATGTTCACTGGTGCGCCCAGAGGGAATCGAACCCCCGCACCCAGATCCGGAGTCTGGTGCTCTATCCACTGAGCTACGGGCGCCTATCTCAAACAACACTTATTATACATCAAGCGCGCGGAAATTTCCACCCCTATTTTTTGTTCAGCAGCTTACTCCAGGTGCTGACCACCTCGTGGACCCGGCGTGACCGGTCTTCTTCGGGCAGATGCGCTGCTTCCCGTAGACAGCTTTCCAGCTGCTCTTCCAGGAGGTAATCGCGGATACGACCGAGTATGGCGTCGAGGGCGGCGACTTGCACCAGGAGGGCACTGCAGTCTGCTCCTTCTTCAATCATCTTTTCAACGCCGGTTACGTGGCCCTTAAGGGTGCGCAGGCGTTGCAGGATTTCTTTACAAGATGCTGGTCCCGGGGTGGTCAAGGCTTTTTCACCTCACGGTGGTGTGCCTCCGGCCGCTGGCCGGCGCGGCCGGGTTTTTTTCCTGGCACTCCCGGCAGTAACCGTAGAAGCGCAGCGAGTGGTTGACGATCTTAAAGCCGGTTTTCTCCCCTACCTGCTGCTCCAGATCCTCCAACAGGTCTTGGCTGAATTCAATGATGCGTCCGCACCCCAGGCAAACCAGGTGATGATGGTAGTGGGGAGCGTTGTCGGCTACCACCTCGAAGCGCTTGCACCCGTCACCGAAATCGGCGGCATGGATTATGCCAGCCATATTAAACAGCTCCAAAGTCCGGTACACCGTAGCCAGGCCGATGTCGCCTTCAGCTTCTTTAACCTTAAGATAGACGTCTTCAGCGCTGAGGTGCTTGTCCGACTCCTGAATCAGCGCTGCTAGGACGGCCTTGCGCCGGCGGGTCAAACGGATATTCTGTTCCTCCAACCGTTGACGCAGGACCGCCTGTAGATCCTTCACCTGGTTCACCTGTTTCTTTCCTTACTGACCCCAGTATAAGCCAGGTGAGAAGATAGTGTCAAGGCAGCGTAGGTCAATACGGATGAAAGAGGCCACTGCTCTTGGCCGGCGATGGTACCAGGTGCCGCCCGCGGCATGGGTGGTGTACGATGATTTTACTCTACCGCTGGTCTTCAACCGGGCGCACGCCCGGTTGCCTGTTTCCCAACTTTACCTGCCGGAAACGCTCGCTTTGCCAGGCTTTAAGTGCCGCGGCATCAGGCTCTTGCTCTCCCAAAAGCCGGGCCAGGAGATCAGCCCGCGCCGACTGTTCAGCGGCGGGCGGTGTACCGCCCGAGCTAAAGAAGCCTTGGAGAAACTGCACGCGCTCCTCGGGTGACAAGGTGTCAAGAAAAGACTTGTTCTGCCCGGGCATTGCTTCCCCTCCTTTTCGATTTCCTTTTTAGTGTGTCCGGTGCGGAGTTCTCTACCCGTCCAGTAACTGGCAGGGATAGTCGCGGCGCTCCGTGCCACACTAAAAAAAGATTCATAGGAAAGGAGGATGACCGTGAGTAAAACCGTGATCGGGATCTTTGGCAGTGAGGATGCGGCTCGGCGTGCCGTCGAGGAGCTCCGTAATTCCGGCTTTGGCACCAACGAGATTTCCATCGTGGCGCGCGAAGGTGCCGGCCGGGGCGGCGATGCCACCATGGGTATGGGCAACGACATCAGCGGCGGCGTCACCACCGGCGGCGTCCTCGGCGGCTTGGCCGGATTGGCGGCGGGAGCAGGTGCTTTGGCCATTCCCGGAATAGGACCGTTAATCGCGGCCGGCCCCATCGCCGGTCTTATTTCCGGGGCCGCCACGGGCGGGATCGCCGGCGGACTCCTCGATTGGGGTATCCCGGAAGAACGCGGCCGTTATTACGAGGGCAAGGTGCGCGAAGGCAAGATCCTGGCCACCATCCGCGCCGAAGACAACAAAGTGGATAAAGCCGCGCAGGTTCTACGCAACCAGGGTGCCACCGACGTGGAGACCCATTAAGCCTTACCACCCAGGCGCCGGCAAAGGCCGGAGATCACCCGGGCCGCCCTCTCGGCGGCCCTTTTGCTGAAGGCGCGAAAGTCCGCCGGCGCACCGCCGTCGGCGCGGTCGGAAATGGCCCGCAGGAGGGCGAACGGTCAGACATTCCTTAAGGACCTTCACCTCCACGTCAAGGGCTCCGAGGATACCGAACTTATTAATCACCATTACCCTTCTCCCCATCCGTACCATAAATGCTCAAGATATATCGGCCGTCTTGCCGCCGTAAGCCGAAAATGAGCCCTCTTTTTTTGAGGGTGCGGTTGAGCATGGTCACTAACCGGGGCACTTCTTCCGGCAGGCGAAAGTTGCCTTCGGCCAGCAGGGGAAGTGGTGCGTGCTTAGCCCACAGGTCCATAGCTTCCTTCCTTTCGCTGTTGACTTGGCGGGTCTTCTTTGCTATAATGGCATTGTCACAGGGGAGTAGCTCAACTGGCAGAGTAGCGGTCTCCAAAACCGCCCGCTGGGGGTTCGAGTCCCTCCTCCCCTGCCAGATATGCAGAAAGGCGGCGAGCAGCCGCCTTTCTGCATATCTGCTAGTGGCAGGTACTGCAACTCCCGCCGCTGCACGTGGCGCAGGAGCCGGAGCTGGAACCTTTCGCTCCTGCCCCGCCGATGGCAAAGGTGCTGTAAACGGGTTGGGTGTTGGTTCTGTGGCAGTGACTGCAGGCGGGGTGTTCGGGCTTGGCATTCATCGGTGCGCGCACCTCAAAGCGCTGGCCGCAGTCACGGCAGCGGTATTCGTAGTAAGGCATAGGACTCCGCCTCCTTAGGCTGTACGGCTTACAGCCTCATTATAGGGAAAGGGCCTGGCAACGTCAAGGGCGCGCAGGTTCCACCGTTCCGCTCGCCGGGTTCGGCCGGCGCGGTGCTTAGGGTTATTGACTTGCGCCCCGGTATGCGGTAAAATAAGCTGTGTCAGCGATCGGAGCGTGGCGCAGCTTGGTAGCGCACTTGGTTCGGGACCAAGGGGTCGCTGGTTCAAATCCAGTCGCTCCGACCATTTTGTGACCCTATGGTCAAGTGGTTAAGACATCGCCCTTTCAAGGCGGTAACGGGGGTTCGAATCCCCCTAGGGTCACCAAATGTGGGCCCATAGCTTAGCGGTAGAGCAGCCGGCTCATAACCGGTCGGTCCCAGGTTCAAATCCTGGTGGGCCCACCAAGGAAACTGTGTGGAGAGGTTCCCGAGTTGGCCAAAGGGGGCAGACTGTAAATCTGCTGGCGATGCCTTCGGTGGTTCAAATCCACCCCTCTCCACCAAGAAATAACGGCGCTAAGGGGCCCTGTCCCAGGGGCCCCTCTTTATTATGCCAGGCGCAGGGCCCGGTTGTAGCAATCCACCGCTTCTTCAGCACGCCCCAGATAATCGAGGCACATACCTTTGCCGCTGTAGTAAACCAGTTCTTCGGGCGTCAGGGCGAGCGCGCGTTCGTAAGCCGCCAGCGCCTCCTGATACTTTCCTTGTTTAAAGAGGCAGGCCCCTTTGTTCCCCCAGTAAACGGCGTTGTTAGGCTCAAGCTTAAGTGCCAGGTTGAAACACTCGGAGGCCTCGCGCATTCTGTTCAAGGCCATAAGACAAAGGCCGCGGTTGTTGAGCATGCCGGTGTCGGTCGGGTTGAGCTGCAAGACTTGATCATAGCACGCCAGCGCTTCTTTGTACCGCCCCAGCCGCGTGAGGCAGGAGGCCTTATTGTGCAGCAGGTTGAGGTCGTCACCTTCCACCCGCAGCGCCAGCTCGTAGCAGCGCAGGGCTTCTTCGTAACGGCCCAGTTTGCCCAGGCAAAAACCTTTGTTGTTGAGCAGGTTCGGATCGCGCGGGCGCCGCCGGAGGGCGCGATTGTAATACGCCAGGGCCGGATCGAACTGGCCTTCTTGGCCGAGCAGGAGGGCTAAATTACCCAGGATTACGGGATCGTCGGGCGTTAGCTTCAAGGCCTCGCGGTAAAGTCGGGCGGCTTCTTGGCGCCGGCCCAGGTTGCTAAGGCAGAGCCCTTCGTTGTTGAGCAGGGTGACGTCGGGTCCAATCGCTGCGCGCGCTTCTTCATAGACGGCGGCCGCTTCCGCGAACCCTGCGCCTGCCTCCAGCACCTGCGCCAGCGCCAGCCAAGCAGGTTTTAACTTGGGGTCTATCTCTACGGCCCGGCGAAAACAGGCTGCAGCCGGGCCGTCCTGCCCTTGTTGCTGGTAAACCGTACCCAGCAAGTGGATAAGGTACGCGTTCCCCGGGGCCCGGGCAGTAGCCTGCTCGAGCAAGGAGACGGCTTTGTCCAGGCTCCCCTGGTACTGGTAAACCACGGCCAACGCCGCCGGAATATCAGCCGCCGCGGGCTCAGCCGCCATGGCAGCGTGCAGCAGCTTGACGCCGCCTTCTACCCGGCCGGCGAACAGGGCCAGCTGGGCCAGGCGGAGCTGAACGCCCGTCCGGTTAAAAAACGATCGCCGGGACGGCTGGGTTCGGACGATGCGGCCGAGGGCGGCGGCTGCATCCGTACGGGAAAGAGCCCCTGCCTGTTGTTCGGGGGCGGCGGCTGCTGTAAAGGTAAAGCCGGCCTGAACCAAGGCGGCGGCCATTTTCTTGGCAGCCAGGTAACCGGCTACCCGCGTCCGGAAGAAACCGCCTGCTTCCTCTTCCCACCAGGCGGCTGCGGCGGCCAGTTCGGCGGCCGCAGGTTCACGGTAACGCCCGCGGTGGATCTTAACGCCCGTTAGCCTCGATTTCCCTATCCTCTTTTCCGTTACCAGCAGGGCGGTAACGGGAAAAACGTAAGGAGGCAGCTGCAGCCGGGTGCGCACCGCCGGGGCTTCGCCTAAGGCCTGAGGTAATAAGATGCAACTTAACCCCAGCTTCTCGGCGGCCTGTGCGGCAGCCTGCGCGCTCCGGGCGGTCAGACCGACACCGTAGATGAAACCTGCTAGGCCGGCGAGGGCAAAACCGGCTTCGTGAGGGCAGGTCTGCTTAAGGGCAAAGTAGTCCAGGCAAAAGACCATACCCACCGCTGCCTGCCGTGGCCAGTCGCATTCGGTTAAGCCGGCCAACCAGTCCCGGTCGGCGGGTTCTGTCAACACCACCACACTGGTGGCCGGTAGGTTCTCGCAACCGGGGAGCTTCTCCATGGCTGTGAGGAGTTCTTCCAGCCAGGGTAGTTCCTGAGCCGGCCTGTGCTCTTGCGGGGATGATCCGCTCACGCTCCAATCCCTCCCAATAAAAGGCAACACTGGGATTTATAGCCAAGTATTCGCCTTTTCGGAAGGGAAAACCTGCTGGAGCGAGAAATATGTTAGCGGTTTTTTTCCGCCATAAAGCGATCGGGCTCATACTGTTTCGACGGCAATTCCGGCCAGCCTTGCTCAAGGCCTTGGAGCAGGACTTCACCGGTGGCTGGATTGGTGGCGGCCGGAACGTAGTGCACGTCACAAAGGCGTAGCAGGGCGGTGATATCCGGCTCATGCGGTTGCGGGGTTAAAGGGTCGCGGAAGAAAAAGACGGCGTGCACCCGCCTGGAGGCGATCTCAGCCCCAATCTGCTGGTCTCCTCCCAGGGGTCCGGACTGGTAGCGTTCCACCTCAAGGCCGGTACGCTCTTGGAGCAGGCGCCCCGTATTGCCGGTGGCGATGAGCTGGGCCTGCGCAAAAAAATCCCGGTGCCGGGCCACAAATTCTGCCAGTTGGCTCTTCATGCGATCGTGAGCGATGAGCGCGATGCGCTTCATGTCTGTAACTCCTTTCAGGAGGTGAAGTTAGATGGCAAAAAGGATACCCGACCTGCTTGGGGCCCTGGCCGCGGCCTACCCTGCGGCGCGCACGGAACTGGTGTTTCACTCGCCCTTTGAGCTTTTGGTGGCTACCATGCTCTCGGCGCAGACCACCGACCGGCAGGTTAATCGCGTTACCCCGCTGCTCTTTGCCCGTTACCCTACCCCGGAGGCCCTCGCCGCTGCTGATCCGGAGGTGCTGGCCGGAGAGATTGCCGGCGTCGGTCTTAACCGGACCAAGGCCCGGCACCTGGTAAGCGCGGCCCAGCGGCTGGCCGCGGTCTTTCATGGTCAGGTGCCCCCTCGCCTGGAGGATTTACTGACGCTGCCGGGCGTCGGGCGCAAGACGGCCAAGGTGGTTTTGGCCAACGCTTTCGGTATCCCCGGCCTGGCGGTGGATACCCATGTTTTCCGCGTCGCCCGCCGGCTGGGCTTATCGGCGGGGAGGACGCCGCTGGAGGTGGAAAAGGATCTGGAGGCGCAGATTCCGCCCACCGCCTGGACAGCCACCCATCATCGCTTGATTCAGCACGGTCGCCGGGTGTGCCGGGCGCGCAACCCGCGCTGTGCAAGCTGCCCGCTGGGCGCTTACTGCTTGTTCCGCACGCAGCCGGAGAAATCAACCGACTAATTTTTCCGCCTGTTTCTGGGCCTCAGAAAGGATTTTGGCGCGGTCAAGCGTCGTCGGCCGGCCGTGCTCCAGGAGAATTCTCCCGGCAACGAGCACCGTATCCACATCACCGGCCCGCGCACTGTAAACCACGCGGGAGATGACGTCATGGCGCGGCACCAGGTGTGCCCGCCCTTCATCCAAGAGCACCAGGTCAGCCTGCTTACCTTCCTCCAGGCTGCCGATACGGGACTCCAACCCGAGGGCCTCTGCTCCACCCAGGGTGGCTGAGCGCAGGGCCGCCCGGGCCGGCACGGCCGCAGGGTCGCCCGTTGCCAGCTTGGGCAGGAGCGCTGCCAGGCGTGCTTCTTCCAGGACATCCAGGTTGTTATTGCTGGCTGCCCCGTCGGTGCCAAGGCCGACTTTTACTCCAGCTTCAAGCAGAGCCGCCAGCGGGGCCAGCCCGCTGGCCAGTTTGAGGTTACTCCCAGGGTTATGCGCCACTCCGATCCCGTCCGCTTTGAGGTATGCCATGTCCTGTCCACTCAGGTGCACACAGTGGGCAGCGAGGACAGGTACCGGACCCTCCCGGCCGAGGATTTCATGCAGCAGCCCCACGGGGGTGAAGCCCGTTTGAGCTTGGAGCTCCTGTACCTCAGCGCTGGTTTCTGCCAAATGAATGTGAATGCCGCAGCCCAGTTCTTTGGCGGCGGCAACCACGTCGCTCAGGAAGGGACGCGGACACGTGTAGGGGGCGTGCGGACCGAGGCGGGCCGTGATGCGTCCGGCAGCGCTCCGCTGCCGCCGCCGGACAAAGTCGGCCGCTGCGGCCAGCCGTTTGTCCGCATCAGGGGTCGTTCCTGTGAGACCGGGGGCCAGGTCGGCTCTCAGGCCGCTTTCCGTCACGGCCTGCGCCGTTTCCTCGGAGTAAAAATACATATCGGCAAAAGTGGTGACACCGGCTTCGAGCATTTCGAGGCAGGCGAGGAGTGTCCCCCAATAGACCGCTTCCGGTGTGAGCCGGGCCTCAAGGGGCCAGATTTTTTCTTCCAGCCAGGGCTTAAGCGCCAGGTCGTCGGCGTAACTGCGCAGCAAGGTCATGGCGGCATGCGTGTGCGCGTTGATGAACCCGGGGAGGGCCACCTTCCCTTCCCCGCGGATGACGCGGTCCGGCTGCCAGGCCAGGCGCTGTTGGGAAGGCCCGACATAGACCAGGCGTTCATCCTCACAGATGATATCACCCGGCGCGTAAACATGGTTCTCGGCATCCATGGTAACCACAGTTGCGCCTTCAATAAGCAGTTTGCTCAACAGCACTTCCTCCCCCGTGGACAACTGTTTTTTTCGGTGCCCGGCGCTTTGTAGCCTGACAGAGCGAGGCCAGGTAAACCCTGGCTTCTTCGTGCCCTGCCCGGGCGGCTTTGCGTAAGTAGCAAAGCGCCGGTGGGATCTTTTTTTCCTGCCAGAGCAGGTGCCCCAGTTCGTAGTTGATGGTGGGCTGTTCCGGGTCCAGCTCATGCGCCTTCTTGAGGTGTTGTTCCGCCGCCGCTGTATTGCCGGCCTGCTCCTCGGCGCGGGCCAGGATAAGCCAGTAGTTGGGTTCGCTGGGCGCCAGGGTTACGGCGCGCTCCGCCCAAACCCTCGCCTCTTTGTGTTTGCCGCAGGCCAGCATGAACTGAGCGAAATCGGCCTGCAGCGCCGGGTCGCAGGGGGACAGGCGGATGGCCTCCGCCCAGGCGGCTTCCGCCTCCTCCGTTTTGCCGCCGGCCCCAAAGACCTGTGCATAGGTCACAAAAACGGCCGGATTAAAGGACTCCAGGCCTTGAGCCCGCTCCAGGTAGCTGAGGGCCAGGCCCAGGTCACTGCCGGCGGCCAGGGCAGCCATGCGACAGAGATTCGGTACCACGCGCTCCTCCCCGTCCAGCTTTACGCTGTAGGACATGTGCTCCAGGAGCTCGACCAGCCGTGCCTCTTCTTTGGCCAGCATAAGTCCCTGTTGCCAGAGAGCGCGCGCCTCGCGCAGCTGTCCCTGCTTAAAGTATACTAAACCGAGCTCAGCGTAAACGAGATCATTGCGCGGCTGTGCGGCCAGGCACTTGCCGAAGGCGAGGGTGGCTTCGCGGTACCTGCCCTGGCGGCTGTAGAGAAAGCCGAGAAAATAATGCGCCCGGCTGAGTTCCGGATCGCGCAGCAGTGCGGCCTGGAAGCATTCTTCCGCGGGACCGA
Organism: Gelria sp. Kuro-4; assembly: GCF_019668485.1. Taxonomy (NCBI): domain Bacteria; kingdom Bacillati; phylum Bacillota; class Clostridia; order Thermoanaerobacterales; family Thermoanaerobacteraceae; genus Gelria; species Gelria sp. Kuro-4. The sequence goes on from NZ_AP024619.1 coordinate 1,848,106, forward strand.
CCAAACGCCCCTCCAGGTAGGCTTGTCCGAGTTTTAGGAGTCGCTCGGGGTCCTCGGGCAGCCTCCCTGTCGCAGCCCGCAGGGCTGCCACAGCCTGCTGCCAGTCAGGCTGCCCTGCTTTTTGCCCTGCCCCTTCGTGGGTGGTTTGGGTGTTCATCGTTCGTCCCTCCCCACCCCAAATTATACCAGCGATGGCATTATATGTCAAAAGGCTTGTCCGTCCACCCCTTGAGGTCGGCCAGGCGGCGGTAATCGGTCAGGTCCAGGCTGAGCGGCGTTATTGAAATCCTGCCGGCGGCGACGGCCGCAATGTCGGTATCGGGAGGGCACTCCTCCGGCAGGGGTTCCCCGGCCAGCCAGTAGTAAGTTTGCCCGCGCGGGTCTTGCCGCGCTTCAAAGGTATTCTTATAACGGCGTGTTCCCAGGCGGGTAATGCTGAGGCCGCGGATTTCCCGGGCGGGGCGCGCCGGAACGTTAACGTTGAGCAGGGTTTCGGCCAGAGCCGGCTTCGCGAGGAGGCGTTGGACGATGGCCCGCGCCAGCCGGGCGGCCAGGCTGTAGTCGGCGTCCGGGGCGTGGGTGGCCAGGGAAACGGCCAGTGCGGGCAGCCCGAACAGGAGCCCTTCTAAGGCTGCCGCCACTGTCCCGGAGTAAAAGACGTCCGTGCCCAAATTAGGGCCGCGGTTGATGCCGGCGACAACCAGGTCCGGCTTGCGGGGAAGCAGGGTGGTTAGAGCCAGTTTAACGCAATCGCCCGGTGTGCCTGTTACGGCCCACGCCGGGCCGGCGAAGTGCTTCACCTCACGCACCCGCAGGGGGCGGTCCATGGTAATGGCATGACCGGAAGCGCTCCGCTCCCGGTCGGGTGCAACTATGGCCACTTGATCGGCCGGGGAAAACGCACCGGCCAGCGCCGTAAGTCCAGCGGCATCTATTCCATCATCGTTACTAAGGAGGACAAACATTGACCGGTGGGCCTCCCCTTTGCCTTCATGGTTTGCAGCGTGCTACGCACTGCGGACAAAGGAGTAGGGGTTCAGCGATGACAACACCATAGACAGCGCAGCGAAAGAAGGTGATGCTTTGGCCACGGAGGGCAAAACGCTTGACCGGTTCGAGGTAGATGCACGGACGATTGGCCAACACCCGGGGGATGCTGCACCCGGCGCAGGCCCAAGCGGCTTCACTGTCGCCGGGGGAAAAGGACGCCTGCCCGAGTTTACACCGGACTTCCGCCGCCGTAAGCGTTTGAAACGGACAATAGCCCGTCACGCGCCCACCCCCTAGCCGCCTTGTAACAGTAGTCTATGAGGCAGCGCGGTGGGAGGTGACACGCCGCTCTTCGGCCCCCGGGGTGCTATTCTTCCGCTTTTGTCTTCTTGGCCTGGGCGGCAATCTCCTCGGCCAGGCGTGCGGGTACCTCTTCGTAATGGTCGAAGGCGATGGTGAAACTGCCCCGGCCTTGGGTAAGCGATCTTAAGTCAATGGCATACTTGGACAGCTCGGAGAGGGGGACCTGGGCCTTAATAACCTGCAAAGAGCCGGCGGGTTCCAGCCCCAGGATGCGGCCGCGTTTGGCGTTGAGATCACCGATGACATCGCCCATGTAGTTCTCCGGGACGGTGACCTCCAGGTTCATTATGGGCTCAAGAATGACGGGGTTGGCCTGCTCCGCTCCTTTTTTGAAGGCCAGGCTGGCGGCGATCTTGAAGGCCATTTCCGAGGAGTCGACGGGGTGGAAGGAACCGTCCACCAGGGTAACTTTGACATCCACCACGGGGAAGCCGGCCAGTATCCCTTCGCGCATGGCTTCGCGGACTCCCTTTTCCACCGCGGGGATATACTGCTTGGGTACCGCGCCCCCGAAGATCTTTTCCTCGAAAACGAAGCCGCTGCCCTCCGGTAGGGGCTCCATTTCCAACCAGACGTGGCCGTACTGGCCGTGCCCGCCGGTCTGCTTTTTGTGCTTGCCTTCTACCTTTACCGGCTTACGGAGGGTCTCGCGGTACGGGATGGCGGGCGTGGCGGTCACCACTTCGACGCCGAACTTGCGCTTCAGCCTCTCTACGGTTACGTCGATATGCACGTCGCCCATGCCGCAGAGAATGAGTTCCCTGGTCTCAGCCTCCTTCTTCAGGGTGAGGGTGGGGTCCTCTTCCATCAAACGGCTCAGGCCAAGGCCGAGTTTGTCTTCGTCTCCTTTGGATTTGGCGGCCACGGCTACGGAATAGGATGGGCGGGGAAATTCCAGCGGCGGCAGCAGGACGGCCTTGTCTTTATCGCACAGGGTATCGCCGGTGGCTGTCTCCTGCAGTTTGGCCACGGCGCCGATATCGCCGGCCACCACGGCGCTGACCGGGTTTTGGGTTTTACCACGCGGGATGAACACCTGCCCTACCCGCTCCGCTTTTTCTTTCGCCGTGTTGTAGACAATGCTGTCCGAGACCAGTTTGCCACGGTAAACCCGAAAATACGTTAGCTTCCCCACAAAGGGGTCGGCCATGGTCTTAAAGGCCTGGGCCACCAGCGTACCGTTCGGGTCGGGCGCAATTTCCACCTCCGACTGCCCGGCTGCTTGGGTAGCCTTGGCCGGGGGACGGTCCAGCGGTGAAGGCAGATAGCCGACGATGGCGTCGAGCAGCAGGCCCATGCCCTTATTTTGATAAGCTGAACCGCAGAGCACCGGGAACAGCTTGCCCGTTAACGTTCCTTGGCGCAGGCCCCGCAGTATCTCCTCCTGGGTCAACTCTTCCCCATCGAGGTACTTCAGGGTGAGTTCATCGTCGGTTTCCGCTGCGGCTTCCACCAGCTTTTCGCGCTGCGCTTCCGCTGCGGCCTTAAGCTCCTCAGGAAGCGGGGCCTCTTCCACCTTGCCGTTTTGGAAGAGGAGGGCTTTCATGCCGACCAGGTCGACGATGCCGCGGAAGTTGGCTTCGGCGCCGATGGGAAGTTGTAAGGGGATGGCACGGGGGGAAAGTTCGGCCTGCACCTGATCCAACACCCGGTCAAAGTGGGCGTTTTCCCGGTCGAGCTTGTTGATGAAAATGATTCGCGGCAGGCCCTTCTCGCCGGCCAGGTGCCACATGCGCGCAGTGTTAACCTCTACTCCGGAGACAGCACAGACAAGAACCAACGCAGCGTCGGCCACCTCGAGGGCGCTGATGACATCGCCGATGAAATCGGCGTAACCCGGCGTATCCAGCAGGTTCACTTTACAACCTGTCCATTCGCAGGGGACGACGGCGGTGTTGATGGTTATTTTACGCTTGATTTCGTCCGGATCGTAGTCGGCCACGGTATTGCCCTCGTCAACCCTGCCCAAACGATCACTACCGCCGCTGGTAAAGAGAAGAGCTTCCGTCAGGGAGGTTTTGCCGGCGCTCCCGTGTGAGATCAGTGCGACGTTCCGTAACTTGTCTGGTGCATAGTCTTTCACTCTGCGTTTCCCCCTTACTTCTCAAGGCTCAAACTGCCCTCTTTCATCTTATTCGGTGAAGACAAGCATTTTTCCTTCTTTACTGAGGAAGGCGATCGGGGAAGCAGTGGTATTATGCCCAGCAAGCGCCGCAATCTTCCTTTTCTGGTGCTTTCCGTCAGACAAGGTTACGGGCCCGCTCCTTGAAGCGTTCTTGGGCCAGGGTGATGAGCCGGTCAATGAGATCCGGGTAACTCAGCCCGCTCGCCTCCCAGAGGCGGGGATACATGGATAGGTTGGTGAAGCCCGGGATGGTGTTGATCTCGTTGACGATCACCTGGCCGGACTCCCGGTGCATAAAGAAGTCCACGCGCGCCATGCCGGCACAATCGATGGCCTTGTAGGCGGCTACGGCCAGTTCCTGCACCCGGCTTTGCACAGAGGCGGGGACGGCGGCCGGGACAATTAAGTCCGAAACCCCGTCGGTATACTTCGCCTCATAATCGTAAAATTCGTTGTGCGGGACAATCTCGCCGATGACGGAGGCGGCGGGATCATCGTTACCCAAAACAGCACACTCAAATTCCCGGCAGGGGATGTACTCCTCCACCACCACCTTGCGATCGTACTGGGTGGCCAGCTGCAACGCGGCCGTAAGTTCCTTCCTTGTGCGCGCCTTGCTGATGCCCACGCTCGAGCCTAAATTGGCGGGCTTCACGAACACCGGCAGTCCCAAGCGCTCCTCGATCAGGTCACCGGTTTTTGCCGGCTCGCGTCGCCAGGCATGCCGCCAAACCACCAGGTAGCGGGCGATGGGCAGCTTGGAGGCTTCAAAAACCTGTTTCATTATCACCTTGTCCATTCCCACTGAGGAGGCCAGCACACCCGCCCCGACGTAGGGGACGCCGCACATCTCGAACAGGCCCTGGATGGTACCGTCTTCCCCGTAGGGACCGTGCAAAACAGGGAAGATGACATCCAGGCCGGCCAGCAGCGCGGTGGGAGGCGGCCCACCTGGTTCGGCTGTTTCTTTCCTCAGGGTTTCCCAGGGGTTCCCTTCTGTCAGCCAGCCTCCGGTTTTCGTAATGCCGATGAGAACAGGGTCGTATTTTTCGCGGGGTATAAACTTGATGACCGAGGCGGCGGACATGAGCGAAACCTCATGCTCGCCGGAACGTCCGCCAAAGACGATGCCCACCTTTAATTTGGCCATGGTACTAGCTCCTTTCGCTTTCCGCCTAATGGACCGCCAACCGGATGAGTTCGCTTCGACTGAGGGCGTAACCCTCTTGTTTCAGGCAGCGCAGCAAGTACTGGTAGCGCAGACGGGCTGCCCGTTCCCAAAAGATGGCGAAATCGACCAGGGTTGGATCGGTAACCTCCTTAAAATAGCACTGGGCCTGTCGCCAGTCGCGGTAGGCTTCCCGGACGGTCTGGACTGGATTCGGTGGTAGGACTTCGGGGGTGGACTGCACTTTTCCTCCTACCTCCTTTTCGCTTTATCCTGAAGGATTTTCACCCGGCCCTTCACACCTGCGCAGTAAAAACTATGCTTTTTGTGCGCCGAGGTGACTGGGAATCATTTCCTATAGTCCACCCACACCTGCAGCCATTCGGTATCAGCCGGCGGGGAGGTGAAAACGAGTCCCGCCAGTTCCTCCGCTCTGGCCAGACGGGCGGCAAGCATGGCCTGAGCACCAGGCGTTACAAGGAGTAGTCTCTCGGGGCTGAGGTAGAACCGCAGGTCACTCAGCCCGTCCGTATCGTTCCCCGCCGCCGGCACGGCGTAGTAATCCAGGTTCAAACCCAGTACCGGTATCGAGGCGGCAGCCGCCGTCTCTGGCAGAACCAGGATCTGGGTGAGGTGTTTTATCCTGCTGCGCCGGGAATTGTAAAAGTTGAGCGCAGTCAGGGCCGCGCGATCGGCCGGCGCATAGCACCAACCCTGCCACCTGGCGGTGAGTCCTCGCCGCTGCCCCTGGGTTAATACCAGAGCCGGCAGGCGGTTTCTCCTTAAGGCACCCACCCAGGACGGCCCCAGCTCCGGTGCCAGTACCACGCCTTGAAACCAGGGCAACCATTTAAGCCATTCCTCAGGTTGCCCGGCCGGCCAGGCCCAAAAGGCAGGCCAGCACGGCCGGCTCAGCGGTAGGACGATCTCGCCTGCCGCTGCCGCAGCGGTGTGCCGAAAGCGCCGGAGCGACACCCCGGTGCGGCTGGCGGCCTGGGCCGGGTCTACCGCCGGCGGAAAGGCGGCGCAGGACGGTACGCGCCGCAAGGAATGGATGATGACGGGCATCCGCGGTTTAAGAAGCCCTAGGAGCTCCTCCCCCAGCGCTTGACCTGCCAGTTGAAGGTGACGGGCTCTCCCCTGGCGGCCGACAGACTCCAGCCGGATCGCCGTGTGATTGCTGAACTTTAACAGGCGCGCGCCTTTGCGGGCGCGCGGCGCTGACTCCAGGTGACAGACTCCAGGGGAAATAGCGGCGACCGGTCTTTTCAGCGGCTGCGCCCAGAGAATGCGGTCTCCTTCCTTCACCAGCAGCAGGGACCACTGAAGAAGGACCAGCAAGTGCCGCTCGTTGGGGCTCAGCTCCTGGGCTAAGGCCAGCCAGGTATCGACGTCGCAACTTCCGGTGCCGGCGAGTCCGTGCTGCAACTGAAAGCGGCGCACCACTTTCTCTGTACGCACCCCGTAGCAGCCGTCGGTGGCCAGATGGGCTCCGAGAAGGAAGTTCAAGCACGCTTGGAGTACCTTTACCTCCCGCCCGCTGCTGCCTGGTACAAGAAAGTCGGCCACTTGATCACCTCCCGGCTGCTTGTGCATATTAGCCTATGAAAACCGGCCGTAAAAGGTGCAGAGAAAAGAAAACCCCCGGCCTACCGGCGGGGGTTTCACCGTTCTTTTCACATCCTGTTGCCAGGCTAGGTATGCTCAGGCACTTTTTCGAAAATGCCACGCTTGATCTCAGCAGCCGTAACCTTGTCCGCTTGAAAGGCAGAGGCTATATAGTTATAGGCGACCCAGGGGTCCACCTTATCACCGCAGGTGAAGACGTCAACAGCGGCATAGCCGAGTTCCGGCCATGTATGAATGGCGAGGTGCGATTCGGAGATGATCACCACACCGCTTACTCCTTGGGGAGAAAATCGGTGGAAGGCCACCTCACGGACTTCAGCCCCAGCGGTAAGTGCTGCGTCGACTAGGGTGCGTTCAATGGTAGCAACGTCGTTCAGAATCGCGCCATCACACCCAAAAAACTCAGCCAGGATGTGACGCCCCAGTGCTTTCATTTCCCGCCCTCCCTTTCTGATAAAAGTCTGCGCACTGATCACCTAAGATTGTAGCAGACTCTGGCGGGATGTCAAGGTATGCCGGAACGGTTAGGAGCTATTGCAGGCTCCTTGCGTTTAATTACGCCTCAAAGCTAATTCTTGCTGTTTTCGCTGGTTTTCCTGGAGCCGTTCCGGGAGGGTGAGGAGGATAAGCAGCATCACCGGGAAAAGCAGGCTGGTGGCGGCCGCCACAACGCCGGAGTCGTTCGCCGCCAGCGCCACCAGCGACCCGATCAGACTGCCGCGCAGGCAGGCCGCCAGCAGGGGGCGCTCTTTCATTAACCGGGGTTGCAGGCGGTAAGGGCCTAGGAAAAGGCTGGCCAGGACCAAGAGCAGCATCAGAAGGACCCTGCTCCAAAGGGAATAACGCAGAAGCTTCAGGTTCATGGCCAGCTTGCGCACGATGATGGCCCCGAGGCTCTGGGTTCCAGAGCGAGTGGCCGCCTCCAAGGCCTGTCCCATGTGGGAGGTGGTCGCTGCCAGGCGCCAATCGGCAAAAGCGAAGAGGCCCAGGATGGCGACGCCGGTTAAGACGGCGCCGGCGACGGCGGGCGCGCGCAGCTGGCGCCGGTTGAGCCCCAGGTAAGCGGCCGCCGCCCCGCTCACCCAGGCCAGCGTGCCCCCGGCATTGCTGCCGAGCTGGCTGGCGGCCAAGAGCCAAGCTCCAATTAAGAGCAGCACGACCAAGAGCCGTCCTACCACCCGGGCACCTACGTCAAAACGATCGCAAAGGTAAGCGGCCAGGCTTAACGCAGCCCCTAGAAACACCCCCATGTATTCATTGCCGAGGCCGTAATAGCGGGCGCCGCTGATGAAGCAGTAGCCGAGCAGCGAAGCGGCGGCCAGGTTTTGCCCGGCCAGGAGATCGCCTACCAAAACGAGCAGGGTACAGGCAGCGCTCAGCATCAAGGCCGCGGCCGCCGATGCGCTTGCCCGGCGCCAAACAGCGACCAGGAGCGCCGTTAAGACGGCGGTGGCGGCCAGGGTCAGCGCCGGAGGCAAGGGCGGCAGGGCCGCCAGGAGGAGAAAGGTAAGGGGTACCGTAGCCCCCCCCAGGATAAAGAGTTCGAGCCACCGGGTCCCCAAGGGTGTCCGGCGCCAGAAGGCCAGGAGGGTTAGAGCCAGTGTGACAATCAGGTACCCGATATAGATCCGAAGGATGAGGGGACGTTGCTGGAAATTGCCCACCGCCCGTTCTTCTAAAGCAGACAGGTAAGCCAGGGAATCGCGGGCGGGTACAGCGCGCAGGGGCCGGCCGAGGACGGCCGGCGACGGCGTAAGGTCAAAAAAAGTTAGGACGGTGGCGGCAACATCAATATTGGCCGCCAGCCCTAAACGGCGGGTGGTGGCCGAGGTGAGGAGACCCGCCGGTGCGTCCGGCCTAAGGAGGGCTATCGGGGTAAGGCGCTGCCCTTGAGCCCACTCTTGGGGACCGGGGGCTGGAACCAGCAGCAGCACAGGGACCTTGGCGTCGAGGACAGCAGGGAGAAAGCGGTCCAGGAAGCCATCCAGATGCGCCAGGGCCTGGCGGCGCAGACCGGCGCCCGCTTCCGGCAGGGCCAGGGGCGCGTATTGTTCTGCCCGGTGAAGGTCAGACCATTCCACCGCCACAAGGTCTGCGTCCGGCCAAACCTTGCGTGTCTCGCGGATAACAGCATCGGTATCCAACCAGGCGCCGAAGGGACCGCTGGGATCACGTTTGAAAAGTGCGGTGCCGGTGTAACCGTACGGGACGTGGCCCCCGGCGTCCATAAGGAAATTCACCAGCGGCCGTTGGCGGCTGTTGGTGTCTGCGTTCCCGATAATGGCGACCCTGCGGCCTGCTGCCCGCAAGGCCTGCCCGAGGGCGCCCAGGTTCACGTCATAGCCCAGATCGGCGTTGACCGCCCGCAGGATGCCGATGCCGAGCTGGACGACGCCGTGCTCTACTGCCCGGCCGCTGCGCCGGGCAAAGATCTCGGCGGCGCTGCCTGGTTCTTCCGGAGAGGTCTCGCCTACCATGAGGCCGGGCTGGTTGTCGGCGGCACGGGAGCGCGTCCCTGCCCCCAGCGTAAGATAGGCGCTTTCTAAGCTGGGCGGACCGGCAACATTGGTATTCATAAGACCCCAGGCGGTGCTGTGCGCAAACTTAAACAAGGCCGGGAGGTCCTCGGGGTTGACATCGACAAGCCTCAGATTATCGACGCACAGGATAACGAGCCGTGGTGGTGCGGCGGCGTACGTGGGCGCGGTGTAACAAGGCGGCAGAGCACAGGAAAAGACCAGCGCCAGGGCTGCTGCCGAGCTCGCTCTCAGGACACGGTGCTGTAACATGCCCACTGGGCCTCCTCGTAAACCTTGAGCGTCGCCGCCACCATGGTCCCGGCGGCGAAGTGCCGGCGTGAACGGGCAGCACCTGCTCGCCCTAAGCGGCGCGCCAGCACTGGGTCATCGATGACGAGCCGTATGGCCTGGGCCAGTTCGAGCGGCCGCCGAGGTGGAACGAGGAGCCCGGTTTCCCCATGCACAACTACTTCCGGTATACCCCCCACCCTGGTACTTATCACCGGCCGGCCCCAGGCCATGGCCTCCAGGTTGGCCACGCCCATGCCTTCGCTTACGGGGGCGGTGGCAAAAAGGTAGGCTCCTGGAAAGAGCCGGCCCGGATCGGGCACAAAACCGAGGAACTGGACCTTCCCCGTCACCCCCAGTGTCTGCGCCAGGCGTTCCAAGCGCGGCCGCTCCGGGCCATCCCCTGCGACCAGGAGGCGCAGGTACGGATGGGTGGCTTTCAAGCTGGCCAAGGCGTGCAGCAGATACGCCGTGCCCTTCTCCGGAACCAACCGGCTGATGGTCAGGATGACTGCCTCGTCTGGCGTGCGGAGCAGGTTGTAGGCGGGCACTTGCTCGAGTTCGATGCCGTTGGGAATGACCACAATCCTTTCTGGGGGTACTCCACAGTAGCCGAGCCGGGTGGCCAGCGCCCGGGAAACGGCGATCACCCGCTCTGGCCCGCCCCCCAACCAGGCTGCACGCCAGGCAAGCTGTGCGGCGAAACCAAGCGGGAGGTTATGTACGGTGTAAACCCAAGGTGTTGAGCGGGCGCTTCTTGTCCCCACCAGCGGCCGGAGCACGGCGGCCAGGGCCCCTTGCGCATGCACTATGTCCGGGCGGAGCCGGCCGACGATTGCCGTCAGCGCCTCTGCCGCCTGCAGGAGCTTGGCCGGATGCACCGCCAGCGGCAAAGGGAAATAGTCGTCCCCTTCGCTGGCGAAGGCAGCGTCAGGCGCGGCGATGTGGACCTGGTGTCCCTCTTTTTTCAATCCCCGGGCCAGGAGGCGTACATGCGTGGCAATACCGCCCTGGCAGGGCCGCACCACGAGCAAGACGCGCACACCCCTCCCTCCCCTTCCCGCTGTCGGGCAGTACTTGCCCGCTCTTATAATTAACGTGCGCGGGCGTTCGGGCGATTATGCGCCTTCCCGGTGTCGGCTATAGCAGTGTAAGATCAAAATCGCGTACGAGGGGGCGGCTAGCCCCCGTCCTCATAGACAGCGCCCATGCCGGGCGCACTAAAAAAACAGCCCTGAAGGCTGTTCGCCGGCGAAAATAAATGGTCGGAGTAAGCGGATTTGAACCGCTGGCCTCTTGCACCCCAAGCAAGCGCTCTACCAAGCTGAGCTATACCCCGACCTGCATCACCTATTATACACTCTTTGGCCGGAAAAAACAAGACCTGGGGGGCTGTTTCTTACCTTTGCCGATTTCAAGCCGTGCACAGGCGCAGCTGCGGTAGCGTTTCGGCGCCCTGCCACGCTGGTTTGGTGGAAACGAAACGTGCTCTGATGCCATGGCGGGCAAAGGCGTTTACCATGGCGGCGCCGATTTCCGGGAGGTGATCCTGGGCAAAGGCGATAATGGAGGGGCCGGAGCCGCTCAATGCCACACCCAGGGCTCCTGCTTCACGGGCACCGGCGAAAACCTCCTCCATCCCCGGGATCAAGGGTGAACGGTAGGGCTGGTGGAGACGATCCTCCAGGGCGAAGGCCAGGGCGCTGAGGTTGTTGGTGAGAAGGCTCGCGGTAAGAAGTGCGGTACGGCCGAGATTAAAGACGGCATCGCGGCGCGGCAGAAGGTCCGGCAGAACGCGGCGGGCTTCTTGCGTAGAGAGCTTCAGCTCCGGGATGGCGACCACCAGCCGCAGCGATTCCGGAAGGCGTGTCTTGAGATAATGGTTTTTGCCTTCGGGCCCGGCACAGGAAATCACCAGCCCTCCCAGGAGGGCGGCGCTGACATTATCCGGGTGTCCCTCCAGCTCGCAGGCCAGGTCAAGCAGCTCCTCTGGACTGAACGGCACAGGCAGCAGCTCCTGCGCGGCGAGGAGCCCCCCGACGATGGCGGCGGCGCTGCTCCCCAGGCCCCGGGCCAGGGGTATGTTGTTCACCAACCGCAAATGGAGCTCAGGTGGGAGAAGTGAGCGCCGGCGGAAGGCGTAGGCGAGCGCTTGGTAAACCAGGTTGTCTTCGCCGCGCGGCAGCTCCTCGGCCCCTTCGCCCTGAACAGCAATGCTCGGGCGACCTGTTCCGCCGCCCACCGTAACTTCGATGTAGTTGTAAAGCTCCAGGGCCAGCCCCAGCGCATCGAAGCCGGGACCGAGATTGGCTGTGCTGGCGGGTATTCGTACACAAAACACCTTCGTCACCCCCCGATGAGCTGGCTCACCGCTTCTAAAGTGGCGGGAACCACCTGCGGCGCCGGGCTCTGTTTTACCGCCAGTTCAGGGTCCTTCAGGCCGTGGCCGGTGAGCACGCAGACGATCTTCTCATGCCCCTGCACCAGCCCTTGGCGGGCCCGCTGCAGCACTCCGGCTACCCCGGCTGCGGAAGCCGGCTCGACGAAGATACCTTCTTCCCGGGCTAAAAGCCGGTAAGCTGTGAGGATCTCCTCATCGGTTACCGCGGCAATGCTACCGCCGGATTCGGCGGCGGCGCGCACGGCTTTCTCCCAGCTGGCCGGGTTCCCGATCTTAATGGCCGTGGCCACCGTCTGCGGGTCGGGTACAACGCGCCCTTGTACAATGGGTGCCGCACCGGCAGCTTCGAACCCCCAGAGACGGGGCAGCGTCCCAATTCTCCCGGCCGCATAGTAGGCCTGGAAGCCTAACCAGTAAGCGGTAATGTTGCCGGCGTTGCCCACCGGCAGGGCGAGAATGTCGGGCGCCCCCCCAAGCTGGTCACACACTTCGAAAGCCGCCGTCTTCTGGCCTTCCAGGCGCATGGGATTGAGCGAATTGACCAAGGTAATCGGGTAGCGGGCGGTGAGTTCCCGCACCAAAGCGAGGGCCTGGTCAAAGTTGCCCTGGACGGCTATCACCTGAGCACCGTAGAAGAGGGCTTGGGCCAGTTTTCCCAGGGCAATGGCTTTTTCCGGCAGCAACACCCAGCACTTGAGACCGGCCCGCGCCGCGTAAGCGGCGGCGGATGCGGACGTATTGCCGGTGGAAGCGCACATGACGGCCGTCGACCCTGCTTCCACCGCTTTGCTCACCGCCAGCGTCATCCCGCGGTCTTTGAAAGATCCCGTGGGGTTGAGTCCCTCGTACTTGGCATAGACCTCAGCTCCCACCCGTTTCGAGAGGCGGGAAAGAAAGATGAGGGGCGTGTTGCCTTCATTCAAGGTTACGCGCGGGGTGGCCTCCGTAACGGGTAAAAACGCCGCAAAATGTTCAATTACTCCCTGCCACATTTCAGGCCTCTCCTTCCACTGCAAGTGGTTGGTGTATCGCCAGGGTTTCCGGGAACGCCTTCAGAGCGGCGACGGCGCCGGCAAACTGGCGCGTCGCCGCCGGGTGCGTTACCAACACAACCTCGGCCCCGTGCTCGGTTAAACGCTTTTGGATTACCGCCGCCAGGCTCACTTTTTCCTGCCCGAAGGCGGCGGCGACCTTGGCGAGCACCCCGGGCTCGTCGGCCAGCTCCAGTCGCAGGAAGTAACGTATTTTTACCTGACCGGCCGGGTAAAAGGGCTTGTGATGAAAACAGGTGCAACCGTTGCGACCTCTTACGCCCTGCCTGATATTGTGAGCCACCTCGATCAGGTCGCCGCAAACGGCGCTGGCAGTGGGAAGGCGGCCGGCCCCGTGGCCGTGGAACATCACCTCGCCGACGGCATTACCCCGGACCACAATGGCGTTCAGCACCCCGCTTACGCTCGCCAGCGGGTGGTGCTCCGGCACAAGCGCAGGCTGGACGCGTACGTCCAGGGCCCCGTCCAGTTCCTGCGCCACCGCCAGGAGCTTAACCTTGTAGCCTAACTCATGGGCATACGCCAGATCGAGCGGCGAGAGCCGCTCAATACCGGTGCGGGCGACATCGTCTTCGGTAACCCGGGCGCCAAAGGCTATGGAGGCCAGGATGGCTATCTTGCGGGCTGCGTCCAGGCCCGAGACATCGGCGTACGGATCAGCTTCGGCGTAACCCTGGCGCTGGGCCTCGGCCAGGGCCTCCTCGTACGAATGCCCGTTTTCCATTCGGGTCAGGATGTAGTTTGTCGTTCCATTAACGATGCCGTACACCTTCTCGATGGTGTTGCCGGCCAGGCAGTCCTTGAGCGGGCGGATAATGGGAATGCCTCCACCCACGCTGGCCTCGAAGTAAAGGTCGACCCCGTTTTCCTTAGCGGCGGCAAAGAGTTCCTTGCCGTGCTTGGCCAAGAGCTCTTTGTTGGCCGTGACCACGTGTTTTTGGGCCCGGAGGGCGGCCAGTATGTAGCTTAGGGCCGGCTCTTCCCCACCCAACACCTCCACCACCACGTCGATCTCTGGATCCGCCAGGATGCTCTCGGGATCGGTGGTAAGGGGTGGGCACTCACCGACATTCCGGGGGCGCGCCAAGTCGCGCACCAGGGCCTTCTTAACAACCATGGGCATCCCGGCGCGTTCGGCGATGTGCTTCCCATTGCGGCTGATGAGTTCCGCCACTCCCGAGCCAACCGTTCCCAAGCCGAGCAGTCCAATGGCCAGCCTGTCTTTCACGGCTTCTCCCTCGCTTTCTTCAGCTTTGCCCGATGATTTCCACCTTGCGCACCCCGTCCAGGCGGCTCAAGGCCTGAAGGAGGCTTTCCATGTCCTCGCTCATTCCCTGCGTCTCGATGGAGATCGAAACGTCGGCCACCCCTTGGAGCGGTATGCCTTGATTGATGGTGAGGATGTTGCCTTGGCTTTGCGCTATGCGGGTGAGGATTTGGGAAAGGACGCCCGGCTTATGCTCGAGCAGAAGGTAAATGGTAACGATTCTTCCCCGGCTTAAATCGTAGAAAGGGAAGATGTAATTGCGATACTTGTAGTAGGCAGCCCGGCTTAAACCGACGCGCTGTACAGCCTCGTTTACGGTGCTGCAGACACCGCGCTTGAGGAGGTCCTTGGCTTGAATGGTCTTGTGCAGTACCTCCGGCAAAGCTTCTTCCCGCACCAGGTAAAAGTTTGCTTCTTCCTTCCCCATGTTTTCACCCTTTCGTCTGTACCCAGTAAACATACCTCCATGTATGGTAGACATTATAGCACAGAGAAAGCCCCCTTGACAAGGGGGTAAAAAAAGCCGGTCAGATGACCGACTTGCCTTACAGGATTATGCAGATGAGGCCGCCGCTTCCCTCGTTGACGATGCGTTCCAGGGTTTCTTTCAGCTTTTGTTGCGCGTCCTCGGGCATGTGATAGAGCTTGCTCTGGATGCTTTCCTTCACCAGTTCATGCAGGGATTTGCCGAAGAGATTGGTTTCCCAGAGCTTTTGGGGATTGTCTTCGAATTCATCGAGGAGGAACTGGGCCAGCTCTTCGGATTGCTTCTCGCTGCCGATGATGGGTGCCACCTCAGCCTTAATGTCGGTGCGAATCATGTGAATGGATGGGGCGCTGGCCCGTAGACGGATGCCGAAACGCGAGCCGCTCTTCATTACCTCGGGTTCTTCCAGCACCATCTCGTCCAGGCGCGGTGGGACGATGCCGTAACCGACCCGTTCCACCTCGTGCAGGGCGTCGGCCACCTTGTCGTATTCCTTCTTGGCCACGGTGTATTCCTTGAGAATCCGAACCAGTTCTTGGGCGCTCTTGAGCGAGCGTCCGGCGATTTCCTCCAGCACCTGGTAGAACAGCGGCTGGGGGGCGGTGAGCTGCATGGTGGTTAGACCGTGGCCGAGATCCAGGTTGACCAGCAGGGCCTGCTCGACAAATTCTTCGTTTTGGAGAGAGCTTACGGCCTGGTCCACGTCCCGGACTTTCTTGATGCCCTCGACGGTGGTGCGCACGCATTCCTCGAACCGGGACCGCAGCCAGTGCTGCCCGTCGAGTTCCATCAGCCAGGCGGGCAGGTGGACGTTGACCTCCTGCACCGGGAACTCGTAGAGGATTTCCTCGAGAATGGCATAGATATCGGGCAGGTTCATTTTCATGACGTTGAGCGGCAGCACCGGCACACCATACTTTTGAGCCAGGTCACCGGCCAGCCGCTGGGTGTCTTCCTGCTCCGGGTGCAGGGAATTGAGCACCACCACAAACGGTTTGCCGATTTCCTTAAGCTCCGCGACCACGCGCTCCTCCGCTGCTTCGTAGTTATCGCGCGGGATGTCCACGATGGATCCATCGGTGGCGATGACCAGCCCGATGGTGGCGTGCTCGGAGATGACTTTGCGTGTACCTACCTCTGCCGCCTGCTCGAAGGGGATTTCTTCCTCGAACCAAGGGGTACGCACCATGCGAGGCCCTTCTGCTTCTTCGTAGCCTAAGGCGCCGTCGACGGTGTAGCCGACACAGTCCACCAAGCGGACCCGGAACTTGATGTTTTCCCGGAGGGTTACTTCCACGGCCTCTTCCGGGATAAACTTGGGTTCAGTGGTGGTGATGGTGCGTCCGGCTCCACTTTGTGGCAGTTCATCAAGCGCCCGTTCCCGTTCCGGCCCCTCTTTCATGTACGGTAAGACCAAAAGCTCCATGAAGCGCTTGATAAATGTGGACTTGCCGGTGCGCACAGGCCCCATGGTTCCGATGTAAATGTCGCCCCCTGTGCGCTCAACTATGTCCTTAAAGAGGTCGAACTTCTCCACCCTTCATCCCTCCCCTACCACATATTACTTATGCCGGCACTGGCTTAGAACAGAACGTGCTCCTTAACACTACATGTATATGAAGGGAACCGAGCTAGTAAGACAAAAAAATGAGCGCTTGGGCGCTCATTTTCGCTCCCTCCGGACCGCAACCACCTGGATCGGGGTGCCGGTGTACGGGTAGGCTTCACGAATTCGGTTTTCGACCCGCCGCAAATAAGAAAAGTGCACCGCCTCCGGATCGCCGGCCACCAGCGCAAAGCGCGGCGGGCGGATGCCTGTCTGTTTCAACTCGTGCAGGCGGGTGCTGCGGCCGTGAACCTGGGGAGGCGGCGAAAAGGCCAAGAGGTCGGCCAGGAGCGCCGCCAGGTTGGCGCTCGGCAGGACGTGATTTTGTGCGGTCTTAACCTCGAGGATGGTTTCCAGGAGTCGGTTTACGTGGCGGCCGGTCAAAGCGGAAAGGAAAAGCAGCGGGGCGTAGAGGCAGAAGGAGAGCCTTGCCCGCAGAACCTCCGTGTACTCCTTGAGGGCCGGCGGCGACAGCTTCATCAGGTCCCATTTGTTCACAACGACGATCAGGCCACGACCGGCCTCGTGGGCATAGCCGGCAATGCGTTGATCCTGTTCCCGCACCCCTTCCGGGCCGTCCAGCACCAGGACTGCGATGTGGGCGTCGGCGATGGCCCGGCGGGTGCGCAGCGCGCTGTAGTGTTCGGCAGCCTCCCTGACCCGCGCCCCGCGCCGCAGGCCTGCGGTGTCGACCAGGACGAGCGCTTGGCCTTGAAAAGAAAACGGGGTGTCCACGGCATCACGCGTTGTTCCCGGCACTGGGCTCACCACCACGCGCTCCGCCCCGAGGATGGCGTTCACCAAGGAGGATTTCCCCACGTTAGGGCGCCCGATGATCGCCACGCGCAGGGCCTCCGTCTCCTGCGGGGCCGTGCCTTTGTCTGGAAGCAGCGCCACGATCTTATCCAGGAGGTCGCCTGTGTTCAACCCGTTCAGGGCCGACAGGGGAAAGGGGTCGCCCAGGCCGAGGCGGTAGAACTCCAAAGCGCGCCCTTCCTGCTTAACGTTATCGACTTTGTTCACGGCCACCAGCACCGGCTTGTTGCTGCGCCGCAGCAGGTCGGCCACCTCGCTGTCGGCCGGGGTTAAACCGCTCTTGCCGTCCACCAGGAAAACAATGAGATCGGCTTCCGCGATAGCCAGCCGGGCCTGCTTCTCCACGGCGTGGGCCAGGCCCTCGCTGGCCGCCGGTTGGAGGCCACCGGTATCTATGAGGATGAATTCGCGGCCCGCCCACTCACAGGTGCTGTGCAGGCGGTCCCGGGTAATCCCTGGTTCGTCCTTGACAATGGCCAGGCGACGGCCGAGGAGGCGGTTAAAGAGGGTTGACTTGCCGACATTGGGGCGGCCGACGATCGCTACTTTCGGTTTTGTGCCGTCCACGCTATGCACCTCCGCCTACCAGTTCAGACCACACTTCGTGCGGCCAGAGCGCCACCTTAAGCTCGCAGCCGAGGCGCTCCCTGAGGTCAGCCATACTCCAGCCGTCGAGGGTAAGGCCTGCGTGGGAAAACATGGCGCGGGGCAGGAACACAGGGCCGGGCGGCCGGGCATTGCTGACCTGTTTCACCACGTCTGCGGCCGTCAGAAGCCCGGCCACGCGGACGCTGGGGCCCCAAAACGAATTGGGCACGGTCAGGACGCGGGCTTCCCAGCCGGGAAAGGAGTTCCACCAGGCAGCCAGCTTTTTCAGCGTGCCGGCGGCGGCGGTACCGGTGACCAGGGTAAAGGCGGCCGGGGTAGCGGGCGGCGGGGCCGTCAGGCCGGCCAGGTCGTCCAGAAAGCGTCGCACCAGTCCTACCCCGTTTTCCAGCTGCGGGTAGCCGTCGTAATGGCTGGCAGGAGGTACCTCCCGCGCGGCTAGGAGGTAGAATTCGTCCGCTAAATAGAGAAAGCTGTTCCCCAGGGCGGCGCGGAAGGCGGCCGTCTTTTTCTCCGCCCAGGTGACCAGGCGTCGGGCCTCCTCCGGCGTGTACGGTTTCAACTCCGTAAGACCCGCGCGGTACCGGGTCAGCCCCACCGGTACGGCCGCCACTGAAGCGACGGCCGGCCAGAGCCGGGCCAGCTCCTCCACGGTATGCTCCAGCTCCAGGCCATCATTGAGCCCGGGACAAAGCACCAGTTGGCAGTGCATCTCGATCCCGGCGGCGGCCAGGGTCGCGAGTTGGGAGCGGATGTCGCCGGCCCGCGGGTTGCGCAGCAGCTGCCGGCGTAGCGCAGGATCGAGAGTGTGCACGGAGATGTACAGGGGGCTCAGGTGCTCCGCCACAATCCGTTCCAGGTCGGCCTTCGAAAGGTTGGTCAGCGTCACAAAATTACCCTGCAGAACGGATAGCCGCCAGTCGTCATCCTTCACGTAGAGGGAAGGGCGCAGGCCGCGCGGCATCTGGTCGACAAAACAAAACCGGCAGTGATTCCGGCAACGCCGGATGCCGTCCGCCGTGGCCTGGGTAAAACTTATGCCGAGTTCCTCCCCCCAGTCCTTTTCTATCTCCAGGATTTCTTCTGTGCCGTCTTTTTTCCCCACCGTAAGTTCGAGGGCAGCACCGGCACAAGCGTAGGTGAAGTCAATCAGATCACGCACCGGTTTGCCGTTCGCCGCCAGCACCCGGTCGCCGGGCTCGACACCCAGCTCCGCGGCGATGCTGCCCGGCGCGACAGCAGCCACTTCTAAGCCGCTCAACATCTGCCTCACGCCTTTATTATTCCTTCAGAACGATTCATGGTTTATTATCCTATACGCTGCCAAGCGGCGTCAAGACCGGCTTTGCTTCGAACGGCCGTCACGCAGCGGGCCAGGCAGGGCAGGGAACGGCGCATCCCGTAGGCGGCAAGCCAGCGCCCGGGGAAGCTAAGACCCAGCCGCCGGGAGAGAAACCCGCCCAGGCGCGTCCAGAAAGTGAGACAGGTCTCGGTCGGCACGAAAAGGAACTCTTCTTCCCGGCGGCCGCATTCCTCCCAGGCGCTGCGCAGCGCGCGCTCCACCAGCGCGTGCGCCGGGCCGTGCCCCAGGATAAAGACCTCATTGCCGGCGCTGTCGTGCCCGACGCTCAGGGGCCGGCCGAAATCCCGTGCCGTTGCTTGGTCAAAGTAGGGTAGCGCCATAATCTCGGCGGAAGACGGATTGGTGTTCTTGAGCCAGCCGAGGTGAAGCGCGGCGGCTACCACGGAAGAGTGGGCGCGTCCATAGCAACAGTAGAAGATCAGCATAGTGCGCCCTGTACACCCCGGACCAGCGCCGTGAGTTTGGGAAGGGCAAGCAGAGTTCCTTTCGCTACCAGAGGACGGCCCAGGCTCACCCAGCCCAGGCGCCGGGAGAGGAAGCCACCGAGGCGCATCAGCCAGTTTACCGCCGGCAGGGTATCCACAAAAAGAACTCCTTCTTGCCGGCCGGCCAGCTGAAAGACAGCGCGTATGGTGCGTTCCAGGATGGCCGCCGCCCGGGCCCGTCCCAGAATGAAGATCTTGTGGCCGTGGGCATCGGTACCGTAGAAGAACAATCTCCCCTGCTGGCGGCCGGTGTGCTGATCAAAATACGGCAGCGCCAGGAGGGCGGCGGCACTGGG
Source organism: Gelria sp. Kuro-4 (assembly GCF_019668485.1). NCBI lineage: Bacteria > Bacillati > Bacillota > Clostridia > Thermoanaerobacterales > Thermoanaerobacteraceae > Gelria > Gelria sp. Kuro-4. Next base: position 1,867,567 of record NZ_AP024619.1, read on the forward strand.
GGCGGGCAGCGGCAGCCGGCCGAGGTGAATGGCTGCGGCCACCACCGAAGAGTGGGCGCCTCCATAGCAGTGATAGATAATAACCAGAAGCATCCCTTCTTCAGTCAATGTGGAGGGCGGGCCTCAGTGATGGCTTAAGAAGTAGGTGCCGTTTTCCAGGTCGTGGACCATGGCGTTCAGAATACGGCTCAAGTAAAGGGCGATGCGTTCCCGGTCGGCCGGATCGGCGGCGTAAAAAATCGGTACCCCCCCGCCCCCGACCGTCTCAGGGCTGGTGGTGACAATGGCGACGATGTCGTTGATGAACTGGGTTTGCACGCTCTAACCCTCCGTTAGAGACCGGCTTAATCACTGGCCTCCCGCCCCACCTGCGTTCGCAGCGGGCGGCGGATGGCGCTCTCCAGCACAGGAACCTTCCTCACGGCCTGAACGGCCAGCTCTTTATCCGGCTCTACCGGAAGAATAAAAAGGGCGGCCCGGCCGGTGGCCGTGTTCAGGCGGCAGAGCGGGGTAAACTCCGGTTCGGCAAAGTCCTTGCGCACCCCCAGCAGGGTGGCCACCTCGTGGGTGATGGCCTGGCGCTGGCCAAGGTTGGCCAAGGTTGCCCGGGCGTCATCGTTTCGGGGCTCGATGACAACGCCCACCCCCAGCGTCTCCATGAGGTGGCGTGAGTCCTTCAGGCCCACGTTCATAATGAGGATGTCGTCGACGAAAAGGTTGGAGCCACGAAAATTGACTTTGCCCAGGCGCACAACCGCAACATCCTTAAGGGTCGGCCCCTTACGGAAGTGCGCCAGAGTCAGGCCGAGCAGTACCCCGCCTGTTACCCCGAGACCCGGGTGAAACCAGAGGGTAAGCGAGCTCGTCACCAGAGCAACAAACATCACCAGGTAATTACGACCCTCGAACACGCGGGCGATACCTTCAATGTAATCGGGGCCGCGTGGCACCAGTTCCGTTTCGTCGAGGTGCTCCAGGGTGTTGCGCTCCAGGTTACGGATATCTCGGAACTGCTGGGCGGCCAGGGCCAGAAAAGTTACGGCCGTGTACTCCCGGGCCAGGAGGGCGGGAATGGCCACGGCGCCGAGAAAGGCGGCGATGAAACCGAGAGAAAGGTGGGCGATCAGGCCGTGCGGGTAGCTGGGATACTGCCGGTAGTCAATCCGAAGCATGTAGAAGCGAAAGAGAAAGCCCAGGGCCAGGCCCAGGGCAATGGCCTCTTTATGCGCCAGCATGGCTACTTCCTTTTTCGCCCGAGCAGGCCGCTGAATTCTCCGCCGGCAAAACGCCCTAACTTGCGCTTGAGCTCGCTCCAGCTTCCGGTGCTCAAGTAGAGGTACGCTGCTCCGCCCAGGATAAGAAGCAGCAGGGTCCAGCCGAGAGCCGACCAGGAACCGGTGCGCTGGTTGACCGGCCCGGGCTGCCTGCGGGCGGGCGTACCTGCCACGCCGATGGCGCGGGGAACGCTGTCCGCGAAGAGGGCTATCCCCCGTTCGGCGGCGCCACGGGTGTTTTCGTGGGTCCCTGCCTCAATCAAGAGAGCGCGGTCGAACAGATCCTGGTTATAAGTGCCCCGGGCCAGAAAAATGCCCTTGATAAGGCCGGGATTCGCCTTGTCGTTGATCTCCTTCAACTGTTTAGCGAAGTTCAGGTTAGCTTTGATTTTGGGATTTTCACGTCCCACCACCAAAGTGACCTTGGTTACATCTTCTCCTTTTACCTGGGCCACGTACTGCTCGCGCGGCACGGCGTCGCGGTGCACGTCGAAAAGAGCGGCTGGATTCCGCCGCAGGAGCTGGGCCGCCGTGCGGCGGGAGCGGGTGTAGGCCATGGCATCGTGGGGATCGTGCGGAGTGGTGTTGTGGATCACGTTCAGGCCCAACCGGCGCAGAGTGGCTGCCATCGCGTTGCCCACCTTAAAGATGCCGCCGTTGGCGTAGATGCTGGCGGACCCGTCCGAGGGCACGTAGGATTCGTCGCTGTGCGTATGGTAAAGAGCCACTGTTTTTCCACGCACGGCGCTGGCGGGCCGGGCTGCAGCGGAAAGGATGCTGGCGAGCCAGGAGGACGAAGACGGTGCTTGTTCCACCGCCAAGCTGGCCTTGCCCAGGTATTCGCAAAAAGCATTGTCTTTGTCGACCCGGGTGACGCGGTAGTGGCTGTTGTCTTCCGCAATGAACTCATCCCCTGCGGATACCTGAAGCGCCGTCTGGAAAATGACCTTGCCGGCGGGATCCAAAAAGGAAAAATAACCATCCGCCCGCTCGTTGTATGCCCCCGCGGGTGCACTGACAGTGAGCAACGCCCCGAGGGCCAGCACCAGTGCCAAGAGGTTACGTCTAGTCATGCCCTTTATCCCCCTTCGAGTTCTCGTTGACGTCGGCCTGGTTTCCCAGGGAGCTCGTGAACTCGACGTGGCGCAACCGGTGTTCGCGTGCCTCTTCTTCCGACCCGCCGCCCAGCTTTTCTCTGGTTTCGCCGATGACTTCCGCTAAAAGGACGGCGAGGAGGCCGGAGAGAACCACGGTATCATAAGCACCAGCGCCGCCGATGGAAGTACGCCCGGGGGTGCGCGTTGCCAGAAGCTGGATGAAGTAAGCCAAGTCGGCCAGGATAACCCCAACCGTGGCGGCGATAAAGGCTCCGCGGCGTGACCGCCCGGCCAGGTAACCGACGATACCGGCGATCAGGGCGTAGACGTACATTGGGTCGAGCAGCATGGTGCCTGGTTCGGCCGGCAGCAGACGGCCGGCTGCGTAGACGCCGGCAGCTGTAACCAAGGTGGCGAGGGCGGCATGCAGCCATTCCCGGCGGGTGCCGGCGCGGCTCAGGATATAGCCGGCCAGAACAAGCGGCACCAGCCCGCCGCCCACATTGAGCACGAGCTGCGTGGGCCGCCGCCACAGGGTGATGTTAACGTAGGCGCCGACGATCATCAGGGCAAGAAAAACAAGCGCTTGCTTGTCGGTCAGGTGCAGGCGGTCTAATACCCGTTGCGCCAGGCCGAAGTAGACCAGCACCGTGACCACAATGAGGGCGATAAGGCCAGTCGGCACAGGAAACACCTCGCTTCCCAGAAATCGGGCAAGGCTAGATTGCCCCTACCGCGGTGGTCTTATGCAGCAAGGAAAGCGGCACTCTTTGTCAGAGTGCCGCTTTCCTTGGTTGCGTTTGGCTTCAGCCTCGTGCCCGCTTCCGGTAGGCGGTAAGGCGGCGCTGGACGATAAAGTTCCAGGTTTCGCCAGTGAAAATGAGGGGCTTATGCCTTAGCTCCGCCAGGTCGCGCGCCCCTGCGAGCACCAGGCTCATGCGAAGTTCCCGTTTCCACCTTTCGACCAGCCGGATCCCGGCCTTTACCCCTCCGGTAAGCACCGCCGTGAGCAGTGGTCCTGCTACTCCACAGATCCGGGCACCCAAGGCCAGCGCCTTGGCCATGTCCAGCCCGCTGCGCAGGCCGCCCGAGGCGCACACCTCAGCTCCGGGGCAGGTTCCTACCACGTCCAAGAGGCTCCAGGCGGTAGGCAGTCCCCAATCGAGGAAAGGAGAACCCCGACCCCGGCGGCGCTTTTCTTCAATGCGCACAAAATTGGTCCCGCCTTTCCCGCCCACGTCCAGCGCTTTCACCCCGAGGGCCAGCAACCTTTGGGCGCTGGCGCCGGATAACCCGCAACCGACCTCTTTGGCGATAACGGGTACCGGCAGGTGGGAGGCAACGGCCGCGACAGCCTCGCTCCAATAAAAGGCGCGTTCCCCTTCGGCCATGCTGAGTTCCTGCGCAGCGTTCAGGTGCAGCTGCAGTCCCTGGGCCTCTACCATTTCAACAGCGCGCAGCGCTTCGTCTGGAGTGCTGCCGGCTCCCAGGTTGGCAAAGATGACACCGCGCGGGTTTACCCGCCGGACAACGGTAAACGTATACGTGAGCTTCGGGTCGCGCAGGGCGATGCGCTGGGAGCCAACCGCCATGGGCAGCCCCGTGGCCTTGGCTACCTGGGCCAAGCGGGCGTTGATCCGGGCCGCTTCCCCCGTACCGCCGGTCAGGGCGTTGATGAGCAGCGGGAAGGGAAAACGCAGGCCTAAGAAGGTGGTGCTGAGGTCTACCGCTCGGCTGTCCAGGTCGGGGACAGCCTCCGGCCGCAGCAAAACGTCCCCAAACCCGGTCCGCCCGGGCCCGTCAGCCAACTCGACCGCCCAACGGATGTGTTCGTTCTTGCGCTGGGAACGCTGTGTTTCACTCGATCTTTTCATCCGTATCAGCGTCAGCGGAAGGCTCTGCTGCAGCTGCTTCCGGGGCAGGGTGTTCTTCCGCCGGAGCCAGCGGCTGAAGTTCCGGGGGGACCTGCTTGATGCTCAGGCTGATCCGTCGCTTGTCCTCGTTGATGTCAAGCACCTTCACCTTCACCCGCTGGCCGATTTGCACGACCTCGCTGGGGTGTCCGACGTGCCGCGGCGCCAGCTGAGAAATGTGCACCAGCCCTTCGATACCGTCGGCCAGCTTAACAAAGGCGCCGAAGTTGAGGATGTTGGTCACTACGCCCTCGTGAACCGTCCCCACGGGGAAGCTCTGCCGGATTTCGGTCCAGGGATCGGGCTTGACCTGCTTGAGCCCCAGGGAGATCCGCCCGCGCTCCCGGTCCAGGCGGAGTACCTTTACATCCACCTCATCGCCTTCATGAACTACCTCCGAAGGGTGCCGGACGCGGGACCAGGACAGCTCGGAGATGTGCACCAAGCCCTCAGCTCCGCCCAGATCGACAAAGGCTCCGAAATCCGTAAGCTTGGTAACCCGGCCGTGGCGGACCTGGCCTTCTTCGAGTTCGGCCCAGAGGGCTTCTCGCTTGGCGGCCCGCTCGGCTTCCAAGACCGTACGGTGCGAGAGGATAACCCGCCGCCGCTGCGGTTCGATTTCGATGATCTTGGCCTTCAGGGTTTGACCGACGTAGTGCGACAAATCGGCCTCATAGCGCAGCCCCACCTGCGAAGCTGGCATGAAGGCACGCAGTCCAACAAAGACGATGAGACCGCCTTTGACTACTTCCAGAACCTGCCCTTCGACGGGTTCGCCGTTTTCGTAGTGCCGTTTGAGCTCCTCCCAGGCCTCCTCCTGGTCGGCGCGGCGCTTAGAAAGGATGAGATTATTGCCCTCTGCATCCACCTTAACTACCACGACTTTGACTTCTTGGCCCAGCTGGACCACTTCTTCCGGCGAAGCATAGGGCTTATCACTCAGTTCGGCAGGAGGAATAACGCCTTCCGATTTATAGGCGACATCGACCAGCACCCCGTCGTTGTCGACGCGCACCACCTTACCGGTGACTACCTGGCCTTCCTGGAGGGACAGGAACGACTTGGCGTAGAGATCTTCAACGCTTTCACCGGTCTTGGTGGTTGCCGTTTCGTCCGCCGGGGACTGTTCGGTGTTTTGCGCATCTGGCTGGTTCGTGGCCTCGGTCGCCGGTGCTTCCTGGCTCTCTACCTTCTCTACTCCTTCCGCCAGCTTTTGTTCCGCTCGGTACTCTTCGCTCATTCTGCCGCAGACCTCCTCAATGATTTCCTCCGGTGCCGAGGCACCCGCGGTGACCCCTACCGAGTCTTTGCCAGCCAGCCACTCAGGTCGAAGCTCGCCCGCGCTGTTGACCAGGTACGTGGGCACGCCTTCCGCCTGGCACACCTCAACCAGACGGCGGGTGTTGGCACTTTGGTGACTACCTACCACTATCATCACGTCTACCTGCCGCGCGAGCTCGCGGGCGGCGGCTTGACGTTCTGTGGTCGCGAAACACAGGGTATCATAAAGCGTCACTTCTGCCCCGCGCTGCCGCAGGGCGGCCGCTATGGCCTGGACGTGCGCCAGGGTGACGGTTGTTTGGGCGACCAAAGCCACGCGTGCGGGTACGGCCGGCAGCTCTTCTACTTCCTTGACCGAATTGATCACCGTAACGGGTCCCCCGGCCCAGGCCAGTATACCTCTGACTTCTGGGTGTTCCTTCTCACCGACCAAAAAGACGTTTTCACCGGCCGCAAGCAGTTCCTGCGCCAGCCGCTGCACCTTTTTTACCCGGGGGCAGGTGCCGTCGTAGATGCGAAAACCCCTGGCGACGGCCGCTTTTATATCCGCTGGACCGACCCCGTGCGCGCGGATAATAAGCGCCCCCGTCACCTCAGCCTCGCTTAAATCGGCAATCGGTCGCACGCCCGCGCGCGCCAGGGCCGCCACCACGCTTTCGTTATGAACCAGCGGGCCCCAGGAGTAAACCCGGCCCTCCCGGCCCAGCGCCTGGCGCGCCAGGTTGATGGCGGCACGTACGCCGGGACAGAATCCGCTGGGGTTTGCGCGAATAACCTGCACGGCCATCTTCCTTTTCGATGAATCACCCCTAATATGGGGCAGAAGTTAAAGTCATATTCGCGACCGGGCGAGGGAATTCCTGCCCCCTGGAGGCGGATTTCGAAAAAAGAAAGCCCCCGGCTGCCGGGGGCGCTGAAAGCTAAACTCGGGCAGGAACGAAACTGCGACCGCGCTCGATAGCCCGCCGGTTGAGCGGGAGGAGATCCTTGTGATGCGCCGGCAGTTTCTTCTCCAAAGTCTTCAGCAATCCTTCGAAGGTCACCACCTGCGTCGCTTCCACCACAGCCCCCAGGGCCACCATATTGGCCACCCGGGCGCTGCCCAGTTCATTGGCCGTGGCCGTAGCGGGGACCTTGACCACGGTGATATCCGTACGCTGGGGTTCGCGGTTGATCATGGAACTGTTCATGACCAGAATGCCACCCGGCTTTACGTTTTGCTCGAATTTGTCCAGCGAAGGCAGATTCATCGCAACCACGCAGCTGGGACGTGTCACCACCGGTGAACCGATGTCCCGGTCCGAGACAATCACCGTGCAGTTGGCTGTGCCACCGCGCATCTCCGGCCCGTAGGAGGGGATCCAGGATACCTTCTTGCCTTCATAAAGAGCGGCATAAGCAATGAGCTGCCCCATGAGGAGAACGCCCTGCCCGCCGAATCCGGCAAAAATGAACTCCTGCTGCACTTATTTCACCTCCTCGGGTACTTTAAACTCGCCCAGGGGGAAATACGGGATCATGTTCTCTTCCAGCCACGCCAGTGCTTTCGCCGGTGGCAGCCCCCAGTTGGTAGGACAGGCGGAGAGAACTTCCACCATGGCAAAGCCGTTCTGGTTTACCTGAACCTCAAAGGCCCGCTTGATAGCCCGCTTGGCCTGCTGGATGTGCACAGGGGAGTTCACGGCCACACGGGCGATGAATTTCGGCGCCTCCAAGGTCGCCAAGAGCTCTGCCATACGGATGGGGTAACCGCACAGTTTGACGTCCCGGCCGTAGGGTGACGTGGTGGTTTTTTGGCCGGCCAGGGTGGTCGGAGCCATCTGGCCGCCCGTCATGCCGTAGATGGCGTTATTGACGTAGACCACGGTGATGCCTTCGCCACGGTTGGCGGCGTGGACAATCTCGGCGGTACCGATGGAAGCCAGGTCGCCATCCCCTTGGTAGGTGAACACCACGCGGTCCGGCAGGGCGCGTTTAATGCCTGTGGCTACCGCCGGTGCCCGCCCGTGGGCGGCTTCCTGGAAATCCACGTTAAAGTAATTGTAAGCGAGCACCGAGCAACCTACGGGTGCTACCCCGATGGTGCGTTCGGCGATTCCGAGCTCGTCGATGGTCTCGGCCACCAGGCGATGGATGATGCCGTGCGTGCAGCCGGGGCAGTAGTGGGTGTTCACATCGGCCAGAGCTTGTGGACGGGTGAATACCGCCTTCATGCCTCACACCTCCCGCTTGCCGCCTTTTCAATTTCGGTGAGGACTTCTTCCGGGGTAGGGACGACGCCGCCCGAGCGGCCGTAGAAATAGACCGGGCGCTTGTCGTTTACAACCAGGCGCACGTCTTCCACCATCTGCCCCCAGTTCATCTCCACGCTCAGGAAGCTCTTCGCGGTATCCACCAGCTTCGCCAGGGCCGCACTGGGATAAGGCCACAGGGTGATGGGGCGGAAGAGACCCGCCTTAATCCCTTTTTCCCGGGCCGCTTCAACGGCGCTCCGGGCGATGCGGGCTACGGTGCCGAAAGCGACCACCACTACGTCGGCATCTTTAGTCAGGTATTCCTCGCTGCGGGCTTCCTCGCGCGCTGCTTGGGCGTACTTCTCCTGCAGGTGACGGTTGTGCGCCTCCAGGCGTTCCGGCTGCAGCTCAAGGGAGTTGATGATGTTCTTCGGCCTGTCCTTGGTCCAGCCGGTGGTCGCCCAGGGTTTAGGTGGGAGCTCTCGCCTGCCTTCCGGTGGGAAGACGACCGGCTCCATCATTTGACCGAGCAGTCCATCGCCCATGATCATAACCGGGTTGCGGTACTTGTCCGCCAGGTCAAACGCCAGCAAGGTGAGGTCGACAACCTCCTGGACTGAGGCGGGAGCCAGCACCAGCAGCCGGTAATCGCCGTGTCCGCCGCCCTTGGTGGCCTGGAAGTAGTCGGATTGGGACGGCTGAATGCTTCCCAAACCCGGCCCCCCACGCGACATGTTGACCACCACGCAGGGCAGTTCCGCCCCCGCGATGTAAGAAAGGCCTTCCTGCTTCAGGCTGATGCCCGGGCTGGAGGACGATGTCATCACCCGCGCCCCGGCTCCGGCCGCGCCGTAGACCATATTGATGGCGGCGACTTCCGACTCGGCCTGCAGGAAGACACCGCCCACCTGCGGCATGCGTTTGGCCAGGTACTCAGGAAGTTCGCTCTGCGGCGTTATCGGGTAGGCGAAGTAGAGCCGGCATCCGGCCTGGATAGCTGCCTCTCCCAGGGCTTCGTTGCCTTTCATCAGCAGCTTTTCAGTCACAGTTCTCCCCTCCTCTTGTACTATTCCCGGTAGACTTCAATGACGCAGTCCGGGCACATGCGCGCGCAGAGCGCGCAGCCGGTGCACTTGTCGGGATCGGTTGAGGTGGCGGGGTGGTAACCCAGCTTGTTGATCCTGTCGCCCAGCGCCAAGATCTTGTTCGGGCACACAGTGGTGCACAGTCCACACCCCTTGCAGCGATCTTCATTGAACACAACTTTGCCTCGGGCCAATTCTCTCCCCTCCTCTTTGCTACTTGGGGTTCTGCCGTTTTTCTTGCGCGGCCATAGCCGCGCGGCGATCACGGGTGACAACTTGGGTCTGCAACCACGGCGGTAAAAGAAAAATCTGGAGCGGAAAAAGGGGCACGGTAAGCTCCCCAACCTGTGCAGCGAGGTCTGCACGGACGGCGAGGGCTGCCACGGGGAGGTTAAGGTTCCGCGCTGCTTCTTCGACCCGGGCCAGGCCGACGCGGATGATTTCCGCCGTAGTTTCCGCCCCCAGGTTGGGGTTGGCGACCAGGCCGGTAACGGTAAGATGGGTTGCCCGCTCGATGGTGTGCACCATGTTGGCTATGCCGTCTGCATCCCGGGTAAAGGGCCGGCAGGTGTTTACCACCAGGAGCAGGGCGTGTGGAAGGCTCTTCAGTTGGTCACTGAACTGCCCCAAAGCTGTGGCTCCGGCATCATCTCCTCCCACGTCCAGCACTACAATAAGTTCAGGATCGGCCAATGCCGCCCGGACACGCGGGCTGATAACAGGTAGATCAGCCTGCGCCAGCTCACCCAAGGGTGCGATTACTTCAATCCCCTGAGCGGTAAGTTCGGCCGCGGTATCCCGGGAGCGGAAATAGGGACTGACGATATCCAAATCGGCCAAGGCTACGCGGCGGCCCTTTGCGGCCGCCCGGTGGGCGTAGTTTAACGCCAGCTCTGTTTTGCCGCTGCCGAAGGCGCCGGCGAAGATGGCGATCCGCTTGCTGAAGTCCATTCTTCCTTCACATCCTTAACCCAGACTAGGCGTAAACCTTGGCCTCTTCCTCCCCAACCAGAACACGCCACGCTCCCAGCGCCAGTGCCTCAAGTTCGCCTTCCCCGGGATAAATGAGAACTGGAGCGAGAAAGGCTACCCGTTCCTTAATCCAACCGGTCAAAAGTTCCGAGTTGGCCAGGCCGCCCGTGAGCACCACAGCATCGACTTCTCCGGAGAAAACTGCGCCCAGAGCGGCAATTCCCTTGGCCACTTGATAAGCCATGGCCTGGAAAACAAGCTTGGCGTGGGCGTCGCCCGCCTGGATGCGCTTCTCGACCTCCTGGGCGTCAGTGGTACCCAGGTGGGCCATCAGCCCGCCGCAGCCGGTGATTTTGCGCCGGACCTGCGCCTCGGTGAACCGGCCGCTGAAGCAAAGGTGCACCAAAGCGCCGGCCGGCAGGGTGCCGCTGCGCTCCGGCGACATGGGGCCCTCACCGTCCAGCGCGTTGTTTACGTCCACCACCCGGCCCTTGCGGTGCGCCCCAATGGAGATCCCTCCACCCAGGTGCGCCACAACCAGGTTCACCTCCTGGTAGGATCGCCCCAGCGCCTTGGCGGCGCGGCGGGCCACCGCCTTTTGGTTGAGGGCGTGGAATTTGCTTTCCCGCGGGAGTTCCGGCAGGCCGGAAAGGCGGGCGACGTCGTCCAGCTCGTCAACCACCACCGGATCCACGACAAAGGCCGGGATACCGCCTGCCGCCTGCGCCAGTTCGGAGGCGAGCAAGGGGCCGAGGTTGGCGGCGTGTTCCCCGCGCTCGGCCGCCCGCAGGTCGTCGAGCATCGCCTGGTTCACCAGGTAGGTTCCGCCGGAGAGGGGTTTAGTCAGGCCGCCGCGCCCCACCACCGCTGCCAGCGAGGAAAGCGGTGTGTCTTTGCCGGCCAGAAAACGCAGCACGGCTTCTTTCCGGAAGGCATGCTGCTCCAGGACCGTCCGGTAGCCGGCAAGCTCTGCCGGGTTGTGCGCTAGCGTCTCCGTGAAAAGGGCCTGCCTGTCTTCGTACAGCCCCAGCTTCGTCGATGTGGAGCCGGGATTGATCGCCAGGATCCGCATAGGTTATACCTCCTTAACCTTCTACGGTTAGGAGAAATTCTTTGTGGTTAAGCCCATGCAAGTACTGTGCCAAAAAAAGAACGGCCGTTTGGCGCCTCCCGACCGGCCGCGTCTGCATTAACCTGCTTGTTTGCAGCATTTTGCAGGCAGTATACTGCAAGGCACTTCACTGCTCCAAGCCGTACTTTTCGAGCTTGTAATAGAGCGTTCGGGGTGATACTCCCAACAAGCGCGCAGCTTCGGTTTTATTGCCCCGGGTATACTCCAGGCAGCGGTGCAGGGCGTCCTTTTCCACTTCAGTGGTAAGTTTGCTCAGGGTTTGACCGGGCGTCCAGCCGGGCGCCAGGCTGGCCCAGAGGCGGCGTGGAACGGTGCTGACATTGCCCAGCGGCGGCAGGTGGTGAGCTTGGATGATGGTCTCATTAAACCGCATATTGATCATGGCCCGTCCGATGATATTCTCTAACTCCCGCACGTTTCCCGGCCAATCGTAGGCCACCAGGGTCGACAGGGCTTGGGGCGACACCCGCTCCACCGCACGGCCGAACTGCTGGTTGAACTTGCGCAGCAGGTGGGTCACCAAAAGGGGAATGTCGTCTTTGCGGTAGCGCAGCGGCGGAATAAAAACCGGCACCACGTTGAGCCGGTAGTAGAGGTCCTCCCGGAAACGCCCTTCCTGCACCGCCTGCTCCAGGTTGACGTTGGTGGCCGCAATGACGCGGGCGGAAACGGGTACCGGGGTGTTTCCTCCCACCCGAATGATTTCTTTCTCCTGGAGCACCCGCAGCAGCTTGGCCTGCAGGGCCGGGCTTATCTCGCCGATTTCGTCGAGGAAGATGGTACCTCCCTCGGCCTCCTCAAAGTAACCCTTCTTCCCGTGCCGCCGGGCGCCGGTAAAAGCGCCTTCCTCGTAGCCGAACAGCTCGCTTTCGAGCAGCGATTCGGCAATGGCGGTACAGTTGACGCGAATAAACTGCCCCCGCCGCCAGCGGCTGGCACTGTGGATCGCATGGGCAAAGAGTTCCTTACCCGTGCCGCTTTCACCGCGCAGCAGAATGGTCGCCGGTAGGTCGGCCGCGCGCTGCGCCTGCTCAATTGCGGCCCTGAGTTCCGGGCTTTGGCCGACGATGTCTTCGAAGGTATATTTCGCTTCCAGGTGGCGGATGCGTTGCCTGGCCCGTGCCAGTTCCTCCGTCAACCGTTTGATTTCGGACACATCATGGATTACCCCCACGCTCCCACGCAGCCGTCCTTCAACGATAAGCGGCGCCACGTCGACGATTACCTCTTTACGCTGGGGCCCCACCTTGAGCATGGCGCCGCGCACCGGCTTTTTGGTGGCCAGCACCTGCATGTGAATGCTCTCTCCCTCGGCGATATCAACCGTGGCCGGTTTTCCCAAAACGTCTTTTTCCACCAGCCCGGTTAGCCGCGTGTAGGCGGGGTTGACGAGAATCCCCTTACCGTGTTCGTCCACCACGGAGATTGCGTCCTGCGTGGCATGGATAATCGCTTCCAGCATCAACTGCGCCTGGACCAGGTCGTTGATTTCGCTGCGGAGCCGTGAAACGAGAAGGAGAAAGCCGGGGATCGCCTCGGGACCCAGTATGGTCACCCCTTGCACTTTGGCCGCCTCGACGGCAGACCGGGCTGCCGAGGTGCCACAAAGGATGACATCCAGCCCCTGTAAAGAAGCCAGTTCGGTCAGGGAGATTTCGCGCAGCTCCCGGGCCTCATCCCCGTAGTGTGAAGCGGCTCCAGTTTCCAGCTTCACGTCGGCGAGCAGGCGAAGGAAACCGCATTCCTTGATCCGCTCGATGATTGGCTGTGTTTTTTCTCCCAGCGCAGTTACGGCGACTCCAATCATCCTGGTACCCCCTGCCACCCGTTCTCTTCTTTAAGAAGAATTCGGCAGGAAAAAGCGGAAATCCTCTTTGTTTTTTGTTGCCGTCAGTTTCTTGGTCTTCCCAGCCGGTCCAGGGCCGCCAGGGGCGGGAGGCGGGTGATAAGGGTGGACAGGGAATAAAAAACGGTAAGGGCATGCAGGGCCACGAGAACAAGGAGCGCCAGCAGTTGCCCCAGAGGTGGGAGGTCGCGGCTGATGATAAGGCCCAAAGCAACTCCCAAGGCGTTCGCCCCGGTGTCTCCCAGCATGGCCTTTTCCCCCAGGTCGAGGGGCAGGTATGCCAAAAGGGCCAGGGCCAGGGGCAGCCCTACGGTGCGGGCCGCCTCCCCGTACCCGGAAAAAAACAGCAGCGCAAAAAAGAGGAGATAACCCTTGCCGGCGCGGCCGGGGCGAACGTCCAGCAGGTTGATGGCATTCATGGCGAGAGCGAGGTTCAACGCCGAAATAAAAAGAGCCCGCCAGGTATTGGTCCCCATTCCCAGCACGAACGCCAGGAGCATTCCTGCCGCGGCCTTGATGAGCCCGCTCGTGAGGCGGCGTCCCTGCAGAAAGGCGCGCAGGTGGCCGTCCAGGCCCTTAGCGGCGGTGTCTCCCAGAAGATCATCGACCAGCCCTAAAAACCCGGCGCCGTAGCTCGCGAAAAGGCCCTGCCAAAGAAGGAGATTCGCTCCCTCCACCAGGGAGCGCAGGGAGTAGACCGCAGTGAGCGCCAAAACGAGGAGTACCCCCCAGGGAAAGCTGACCGGGCGGCTCCGGTAGTTGTGCCGCACGGCCCCTTGCCTTACCAGAAGCGCGGCAAACGGCTGGCGTAAGAGGAGCACAAGACCAAAAGCGAGCGCAGCCCAAAGATAATCCACCGTGTTTTTCACCTCACAGCCGGGGTGAACGCCCGTAAGGTCATAAGGACCCTGCCCACATGGTAAAACTGCCGTCCGCGGTGCCAGACGTCGCGCACCGTACGGCCCGTGACCCGGTGCTCCAGGGCCAGGGGTACCTCTTCCACCCTGAGCCCGGCCTGCAGCGCTTTGACGGTTAAACCAACTTCAAAGCCAAAATCGGCCGGTAGAGGCAGCAGGCGCTCGAGCGCTGCGCGGCACAGGGCCCGTTGACCGGAAAGCGGGGCCTCCAGTTCACGCCCGGTCAAATGCAGGATGCCCCAGCGGGCGAGCCCCACGGTCAGCCCCAGACCTCCACCCGGCCGCTGCTGCCGGGCGAAGACGGCCACAGCCATGTCGCAACGGCCGCTCTGGACGGCCAGGAGGAGCTCCCGCGTCTGGTCGGCGCTTGCGCCTAGGTCGGCGTCGGCCAGCAGCACGACGCGGCTTTTCACCCAGGGCAGGGCCGCCTGAATGGCGGCCCCTTTCCCCCGGTTACGGTCGAGCTGAAGCACCTGCGCACCCGCGCGGCGCGCCAGCTCAGCGGTGGCATCGCGTGACCCGTCATCCACGACGATAATCTGGTGTACGGGCAGCTTGGCGGCCGCCTGTACCGTCTGCACTATGGTCAGAGCCTCGTTGTAAGCGGGAATAACCACGCAGGCGGTAAGGTCATCCAGCCCCTTCATCCTCCCTGCCCCCATTCGGAGACCAGAGGGGGGAGAAAGCCGGCGGCGGCCGGGCTCCAGCCGAAGTACCCTTGCGCCCCCTGGAGGAGGGCCACCAGGGCGGCTGAGCCGGCGGGTGTGTCGGCGTTGTCGACGCCGCTCAATTGCCACTCCTGAAACAGGGCGAAGCTGTTCTCCTGGTTGCTGGTGGCCACCGCGCCGATCACACGGATGTCCCGGCCTTTCAACGTGCGGCAAAGCGCGGCCAAGCCGGGCGCTGCCGCCCTCTCGACAGGACCGTAGAGAACCACCGCCTCTACCGGGGCCGGTGCCCCGGCGGCTGGCGTGCAACCGGGCCAGGGGGCATCCTTCGTTTCCCTCAGCAGGTAAAGAGCCGCCGCCCGGCCGGCTTCCGCCTGCGCCAGTCGGTCGGCGGCCGGACCGACGGCGAACTCCCAGGACACCTCTGCCCCGGCGATGGTGAGCGTTTCGGCCAAAGCGTCGGCTGTCCCGGCGGCGGGGACAATGAGCCCCGCGCGTTTTCCGTTTAACCGGTCCTTCACCAGCACAGGAAAGGCACAGCGCCCCAGCTCATCGGCAGCCAGTTTTTGGCGCCGGAGGGCCGCCAGTTCCGCTTTTTGGGCGCTGCTTTCACTTTTCAGCTCGCTGAAGGTGGCCTTCAGGTCGGCAATCACATTCTGCTGCTCGCCCCAGATGAGCTCCGGCCCCGGCAGGGCCGTGCCGATGAAAATGCCGAGTGTGAGGGCTAAGAACACAGCAGTGAGCGTTAAGAGGTGGTATTTGAGGTCGACCATGCTTCTGCCCTCCCCTTCAGAAACCCAACAGCAGGCGCAGTTTTATCCCCCAGAGCGCCAGGAGCTGCTGCCAGTGCAGTGACGAAAGGAGGATCGTAACCGCCGACAAGGCCCCTGCTGCCAGGAAACTCACGAGGTAAGCCGGACGCAAGTGCAGGCGGTACAGCTGGTTGACGCCTTTGGCATCGACGAGGATGGAGCCGATGAGCAGGCGCACCAGAAAAGTGCTGGCCATCCCCGGCCGGCCTTTTTCCAGGAATTCGACCATGTTGGAGTGACTTCCCACCAGCACAATGAGTTCGCAACCGTTATGGTAGGCCAGAAGCAAGGCTGCGTCTTCGCTGGTTCCAGTGGTGGCAAAGACAGCCGGCCGGCATTTCATCCCGCGGAGCCGCTCCAAACCCGGAGCGCGCCCGTCCGGGTAGGCATGCACGACCAGTTCCGCCCCGCAAAGGAGGGCCTGGTCGCTTACGCTGTCCATATCCCCCACAATCAAATCCGGCTTGAGGCCGAACTCCAAGAGGGCGTCGGCACCACCATCGACGGCCACCAACACGGGATGCATCTCCCGGATGTAAGGAAGAATGGCCTTTAGATCAGCGCGAAAGGTGGGACCGCGGACGACGACCACCGCGTGTCGTCTGTTGAGGACTGTCCTTAAGGCAGGAAGCGTCGGCCGGCTGAGGATGAGGTCCTTTTCCTGAAGAGCACGGTCCAGCGTGTTCTTAATAAAGCGTTCCAGCTGCTGGTCCAAATGGCGGCGGGCCTGGAGCGCGCTTTTTGCCAGATCCTCAGGGGAAACGAGATGCCCCCGGGCCAGACAAACGTTCTTCCTCCAGATTTCGCCGCCTCTGACCTCAATCCAGTCTCCCTCTTTCAGCTGGACAAAGATGCCTTCACCGACTTCATCCACCAGGGGAACACCGGCCTTCAGGAGGAGCTCCGGTCCGCGGTTAGGGAAGGTGCCGGTGGCCGAGCGGCAGGCGTTTACCACTGCCAGCACCTTGCGGTCAAGGAGTGCTTCCGCCGCCACCGAATCCAGGTCCCGGTGGGCCACCACGGCGATGCTGCGGGCCGGAAGCCTGAGGAGCAAACGCTTTGTCGAGCGGTCCAGGTAAGCCCGCGCACGTATGGCCATGCTCAGCCCTCCCGGTCTAGTATGCGATGCGCCGCGCGGAAATATAAGAAGCAGCCTCAGGCTTTAAAACCTGGGGCTGCTCGCTGCACCGGGGTTAGCTCGCTTTACTCTCCACCCGCAGTTTGTCGGCGATCATGGCGATGAACTCCGAATTGGTCGGTTTGCCGCGGTTTACATCGATGGTATAACCGAACAGGCTGTTGATGATCTCGACGTTTCCCCGGCTCCACGCCACCTCGATGGCGTGCCGGATGGCGCGCTCTACGCGGCTGGGGGTGGTGTTATACTTTTCGGCAATCAGCGGGTACAGCTCTTTGGTGATGGCTCCCAAGAGATCAACTTCATTGATCACCATGAGGATGGCTTCGCGTAGGTACAGATACCCTTTGATGTGAGCCGGCACCCCGATCTGATGGATGATGTTGGTCACCTCAAGATCCAGGTTGCGCCCTTTAACCGGCAGGCTGCGGAAGGTGGGCCGCGCCGCCGTTCCAGCCAGCTGGCGGATACGGCTCACGAGGACTTCCAAATTAAAGGGCTTGAGGATGTAGTAATCAGCGCCTAGATCCACTACCCTTTGCGTGATGCTCTCTTGGCCGAAGGCCGTAAGCATGATCACCTTGGGTCGTTTGGCCGGCGGGCGGTCGGCCAGGGTTTCGAGAACACCGATTCCGTCCAGGTGCGGCATGATGATGTCGAGAACCAGCACGTCCGGGTCCGCTGCGTCGAGCTGCTCCAGCACCTCGGTGCCGTTGTAGGCAACGCCCACCAGCTGCATATCGTTTTGTTCTTCGATATACTCTCGCACGAGTTCGCAAAATTCCCTGTTATCGTCGGCAATCATCACCCGGATGGATTCCCCTGCCAAAGCACTTCCCCCTTGTCGTCCGCTTTTCTGCAAGCTATTCGACACGCGTTTCCCACAATCCTCCTCAATTGGCAAAAACATCCGCACTCAAGTCCGCAATAAAGGAAGGAACGAAAACCGTTCCTTCCGCCAGGCGTTTGCTTTTTTCTACCATCCATTCCGCCAGGACCCCGAAGCCGTGACTCGGATCGTTGACGAACACATGCGTGACGATGCCTGCCAGTTTCCCATCTTGGATTATCGGGCTACCGCTCATCCCCTGGACGATGCCGCCGCTTTTCCGCAGCAGCGTTGGATCGGTGATGCAGAGCACCAGGCCCTTGTCGCTGGGCGTTTCCCGGTTCAGCACGCGCTCAATTTCAATTTGAAAGCGTTCTACCCGATCGCGTTCTAAAACGGTGTACATCTCGGCCGGACCGGGATGAACCTCGCCGGCCAGCGCCACGGGAATGGGTTCTTTGAAATACGGGTTACGCAAAGGCATGTTGAGCTGCCCGAAGATCCCAAATTCGGTGTTGGCGCTGATGTCACCCCAGGTGTTTTCCTCGGGTTGAAACACACCGATCTTTTCTCCCGGGTGACCGCGGACGCCGGCGGTGATGCTGGAGATAAGTGCTTTTACAATGGAGCCCTCCCGGATCGGAAGCGGCGTACCGGTATCGGGATCGGTTATCACATGCCCCAAGGCACCGTAATACCCCGTCAGCGGATCATAAAAGGATAAGGTACCTACTCCATTAGCCCCATCCCGCACGTAGAGCCCGATGCGGTAATGATTGCCCGGGCTCGGCAGGGGGTCCACCTCAACCAGGTGCGTGTCCGCCCCGCGCCGCAGCTTAATGCGGACGGAACGGCCTTCGCGCCCCGCCTGCTCCACCGCCTGGGCAAGATCGGTGATGGTGACGAGCGCTTTACCATCGGCTTCCAGTAGAAGATCTCCGGTTGTTATACCGGCGTCGCGTGCAGGGGAACGAGGGCGCCCCGGGGAAGCGGATAGGTTATCATAACCGACCACAATTATGCCCTGACTGGTAAGAAGGACCCCGATGGAATGCCCCCCCGGGACGATTCTCTCCGGGACCTTGGTGTTCACAACCACTCGCTTCCACGGGATACCAAAGAGCAGAAACTCCATTTCGGTCCGCCCGGGCCGGGCCGATTCCAAGGTTAAGGGACCGGACAGGCTGATGCTGGCCGGTTGACCGGTCAGCCAGCGGTTGTTGAGCTTGAGGCCACTCCCCTGACGCAGGCGCACCGCAGCGGGGAAAGGCAGGTTGAGGCGCAGGGAGTGACACTCGCCCACTGGAAGCTTGATTGCCTCGGGGAAGGCTACGGCACTGCGAAACTGCGGCGTTAAAGTAGTAAGAACAATCAAGGTTGCCAGTATCAGGCCACACCAACCACGACGGTTCAGACCGCCCACACAAGGTCACTCCTTGCTTAAGCTTGGAATGCGCAACCTCCTTTCCGTCAGCGATAAAAAAAGAAACCTAGGAACAGGTTGCCCTGTACCCGGTTTCTTTATGCTTCCCGGAACTTGGCGGCACCGGCCGCGCGTCGCCCTTTCCAATAAATTACATAAACTCACTTTGACCTTTTGAGGTCTAACGTTTTCTTAAGTTGAGCCGCTGCAGCCAGCAATTCTGCGGCATGCTGCCGCACGGCGGCGGTTACCTTGGCCCCGGCCAGCATGCGTCCCAGCTCCTCAATGCGCGGGGCGGGCGTCAGCTGCGCCACTTCCGTGAATGTTTTACCGGCGCGCACAGCTTTCGAAATTTGAAAGTGCACATCGCCCAGCGCGGCGATTTGCGGCAAATGCGTGATACAAATTACCTGGTGATAACGACTGACCTCCGCCAGCTTGGCTGCCACCGCCTGGGCGGCACGGCCGCCGATGCCGGCGTCCACTTCATCGAAGATGAGCGTGGGGACGGAGTCGTAGGCCGCGAGAATGGTTTTGATGGCCAGCATCACTCGCGACAGTTCACCCCCAGAAGCAATCCTGGCCAGCGGTCGCGGCGGCTCGCCCGGATTGGCGGCGAGGAGGAACTCAACCCGATCAAAACCATCAGGGCCCGGTCGAAGCGTTTTGCCTTGCCACGGCAAGCCGCAGGGGTCTTCTTCGTAAGAAAAGGCCACCTTAAAACAGGCGCCGGCCATCCCCAGGTCGGCCAATTCCGCCGTCAACTCGGTCTCCAGAGCAGCGGCCAGCTCGCGTCGGGCCCGGGACAAGGCCGCCGCACGTTCCGCTAAGCAGCCTGCGGTGGCGCTGAGCTCTTCTTTAATGCCGGCGCCGTCCTCACGGGCCCGGGCGAGCTCTTCGAGTTCGCAGGCTGCCTGCTCACGGTAGGCCAGGATCTCTTCCACGGTGGCTCCGTACTTGCGGGCCAAATCGCCGATGAGGTGCAAGCGGTCTTCGACCGCCTCCAGGCGCCCAGGATCGAGGCTAAAGTTTTCCTGGTAGTGTCTTAGCTCCGGGATCGCTTCCTCGATACCGTAGCGGGCACCCGCCACCGCCGTTTCCAAGGAGGCCAGGCGTTTATCAATGGCTGCGGCTTCCTGGAGGAGGGCCTGGGCGCGGCTCAACGCCGCCAGGGCGCCTGCTTCATCTTGGGCGCCGTACAGAAGGCCATAGGCTGCTTGTACCAACGTCACCAATTTTTCTTGCTGCGCCAAGATGCGCTGCTCGTCCTTAAGTTCTTCCAGCTCGCCGCTGCGCAGCTTAGCAGCATCGATCTCTTTAACTTGAAAGCTCAGCACTTCCTGGCGGCGGGCCCTCTCTTGCTCCGACGCCGCGTACTTTTTCAGCGCCGCCTTTAGGTTGAGGAAACGCTGGTATAGCTGGCGTACCTCCGCCACCAAAGCCAGGTGCTCCGTCCCGCCTAAAGCATCCAGAAAGCTCAGGTGTGTTCCTGGGTTTAGGAGGCTTTGGTGTTGATGTTGGCCGTGGATGTCCACTAAAAAAGCGGCTATTTCCTTGAGCTGGGTGGTTGTCACCAGGTGTCCGTTGATCCGGCAGACGTTGCGGCCGGAGGTATTGAGTTCGCGCGCTAAAACCAGGCTGTTGTCTTGAGCGGCGATGCCCTGATCTGCGAGGGCGCCCGCCACGGGGTGACCGGGCGGGAAGCTGAAGCAGGCCTCCACCCGGGCGCTGCCGGCGCCCGCACGGATGTACTCCGCGGAGGCACGTTCCCCCAGTGTCATCCCCAAAGCATCGATGATGATCGATTTGCCGGCGCCGGTCTCGCCGGTGAGAATGTTGAGACCAGCGGAAAACTCAAGAGCGAGGTTGTCGATCAAGGCGAAGTTGTAGATCGTGAGGGCTTCCAGCACGGTACCACCTCTACCCCATCAGTTGTTCAAAGCCCTTTAAAACCTCGGCTACTTTTTCCTTGCGCTTGATGACCACAAGTATGGTATCGTCCCCCGCCACTGTCCCGATGATGTCTTCCCAATCCAGGCTGTCAATGGCGGAACCCACTGCCTGTGCAGAACCCGGCAAAGATTTGATTACAATGAGGTTTTCGCTGCTGTCCATGCTGAAGACTGATTCACGGAAGATGCGCCGGAGCCGGGATTCAATGGTGCCTTTGGGCAGTTCAGGGGGCAGAGCATAGCAGTAGCGGTCCTGGCCGCTCGGTACCTTGATGAGGCGCAGCTCCTTAATGTCGCGGGAAACAGTGGCCTGCGTCACCTCAAAGCCGCTCTTTTTTAAGAGTTCGGCCAGCTCCTCCTGCGTCTCGATCGGCTGTGCGTTAATAAGTTCCAGGATCTTCATTTGCCGCCGTACCTTCATTCTGTTCCTTCGCCCTCCTCTCCTTCTTTGCACCTCTGATCAGGGTCCGGTCCCTCCACGATGGGCGTATCCTGCAGCCTGGTCCGCAGGATACGGTAAAAGCACTGCCCAGGCAGACGGATCAGCCGGGCGCGGAAGGGGGCCTTGGTGACCACGATGCTGTCTTCCGGTTCTAAGGGGTAACCTTTTTGGCCGTCGACCGTGAGCATGATGTCCCCGTGGTCGGAACTGACCGTCGCCCGCAGCGTCTCCTGTCCCGAGATCACGATGCTGCGCGCGGAGAGGGTGTGGGGGCAAATGGGGGTTATGATCAGGCAGTCCAAGGCCGGGTTGAGAATGGGTCCGCCGGCCGAGAGCGAGTAGGCGGTCGAGCCGGTGGCCGTGGCGACAATTATCCCATCGCCGGGGTAGGTGGTAAGGTATTCACCGTTGATGTAACAAGAGACGGCGATGATGCGCGCGAAAGCTCCCTTGGTGATGACCACGTCGTTGAGCGCCAAGGACTCCTCCACTTGTTGGCCGCGGCGCCGGATAACGGCTTTAAGGAGCGTGCGTTCATCCACGCTGCAACGTCCCTGCACCAGCTGGGCCAGGGCCTGCTCCAACTGCTCCGGCTCGGCGGCGGTCAGAAAACCCAGCCGGCCCAGGTTGATTCCCAGCACAGGAACGCCGGCCTCGGCGAAGAGCCGTGCCGCACCCAGGAGCGTCCCATCGCCGCCCAGGGAGATGACCAAGTCTGCTGTTTGTCGCAGATTATGGAGCGATGTGGCCAGGTCAGGAAAGCCGAGAAAAGCGGCGTCCACAGGCAACAAGTAGGCGTTTAAGCCGTGCTCCCGGCAGTATGTAACAATAAAGCGCCCCATTTCCCGGGCCGGTGCTTTTTCCTTGTTCACTATCAAGGCCACGTTTGTTACTTTCACAGCCGCATCCCCTTACCCAAAATGTAGACCACAGCGCCGCCGAGAATAAACCCGACCGTTCCGGCGAGCCCCAACAGGGCGCAGGTACGCCCGGCGCAAGCGTGACCGAAGGTCACCTCTTTGTGTTTCCCTTTTTCCGTATCCAGCAGGATAACGCCCCAAGGGTGAAAGGCCAGTTGGTAAAAAAGCAGCTTCTGGCGGGCGTCGCTACCCAGGGTAGGAGGAAATTGGCCGCTTATTAATTCTACCACATAAGTATGAAACCCTTTTCGGGCCAGGAAATCGGCTTGCACGGTAAGGTAATGGGGGCGACCGTTCACCTTGGTTAAGAGACGGGCGCTGGGCCGGCGGCGTACCACGTGAAAGCCGTAGCCTTTAAGTAACTCGCCGGCCTTAAGCTCGCTGCGCTTCGCTCCCTGCCAGCGCCGGCGGGACAGCCGGCGTGCCAGGCGGGTAGAGGTAGTATACAGGATAAAGATAGCAATTATGAGTCCCAGTGCGTAAACATCGCTCGGAGTCACCCTACACCCTCCCTTTTGTAATTCGCCGGCAGGGCGCGAAATCCTGTACGCTCTCCCCACCGGGCGAAATTAAGGGCGTTTGCGCTGCAAGGAAAGAGCCAGGCCTCCTTCAAGGAGCCCTGGCTTAACCGCGGGCTGCATCTAGCTCGGCATGGGCGGCCGCCACCACAGCGGCGAGGCTGGGCAAAGGTACGGTGGGGCCTTCCCGGGCGTAGAGAAGGTATTCAATATTGCCCTTTGTTCCCTTGATGGGCGAATAATCGACGCCGGCGCACGTTACGTACTTCCCGATTTCCGCCACGATTTCCGCCAGCACTTCCTGGTGCAGCGCGGGGCTTCGTACGATGCCCCCCTTACCCACCCTGCCCTTTCCCACTTCAAACTGGGGTTTCACCAGGGCTACGATCTCCTTTTGTCCGGTCAAGAGGCCCGCGACTACAGGCACCACTTTGGTCAGCGAGATGAAAGAGACATCGATACAGGCTATCTCCGGCGGCGGGGTCAGGGTGCCGGGGGCAAGGTGACGAATATTGGTGCGCTCCAGGACCACCACCCGCGGGTCCTGCCTCAGCTTCCAAGCCAGCTGGCCATAACCGACGTCGACGGCATAAACGCGGGCGGCGCCGTTTTGCAGCGCGCAATCGCTAAACCCGCCGGTGGAAGCGCCCACGTCCAGCACCACCTTGCCGGCGAAATCAAGCTGAAAGCTCCTTATGGCCTTTTCCAGTTTCAGGCCGCCGCGGCTCACATAGGGTAGCTCGGAGCCGGTCAGGGTGAGTTCGGCGCCCGCCGGAACCCGTGTTCCCGGCTTCTCCGCCGGCCGGCCGTTAACCAAGACTTCACCGGCCAGCACGCGGGCTTGGGCCCGCTCGCGCGTCGGTGCCAGGCCTCTTTCTACGAGGAGCACATCCAGGCGTTTACCGGCCATGGGCCTGTGCCACCTGGGCCAAGGCCACGGGCTGCTGCCCGGCCTCACTGCCGAAGTAAAGCTGCATGGCTTCCCTTAATCCTTCCTCGTCCAGCCCGTTTTCGCAAAGCTGCCGCGTGCGGCTGGCATG
Organism: Gelria sp. Kuro-4; assembly: GCF_019668485.1. Classification (NCBI taxonomy): domain Bacteria; kingdom Bacillati; phylum Bacillota; class Clostridia; order Thermoanaerobacterales; family Thermoanaerobacteraceae; genus Gelria; species Gelria sp. Kuro-4. The sequence continues at coordinate 1,891,060 of NZ_AP024619.1, forward strand.
TTCCACGAACTTATCCCCGATCCCCAGGCGTTTCACCGGCACCAGCACCCCGCTGTCGCTGAACAGTTCGAGCACGGCGCTGCCGAAGCCCCCCGCCAAAGCATGATCTTCCACGGTAAGAAAGCGGGGATAACGCCGGGCCAACGCCAACAAAAGCGGCGCCGGTAAGGGTTTAATGAAGCGCACGTCGGTAACCCCCACCCTGATACCGCTTTCTTCTAAACGGCGGGCCGCCCGCAGGCTGGGGAGCGTCGTGCTACCTACGGCCAGCACCATGCCGTCCCGGCCTTCCCTGAGAACTTCACCTTCCCCCCAGCCCGGCCCGGCAGCGGTGGTGTATGCCGCTTCGGCCACCGCGCGCGGGTAGCGGATGGCCACCGGGCCGTTACGAGCCAGCGCCAGGGCCAGCATGTGCCGCAGTTCGGCAGCATCGCGGGGAGCAGCCAGGCTCATGTTCGGTATGTGCCGCAGGTATGCCAGATCGTACAGGCCTTGGTGGGTGGCACCGTCTTCTCCTACCAAACCGGCGCGGTCCAGGCAGAACACCACAGGTAGGTTCTGCAGGCACACATCGTGCAGGACCTGGTCGTACGCGCGTTGCAAAAAAGTGGAATAAATTGCCACCACCGGGCGCAGGCCGGCGGCCGCCAGGGCAGCGGCCAGCGTGACGGCATGCTGTTCCGCGATGCCCACATCAAAAAAGCGGTCTGGAAAACGCCGGGCGAACTCGCTGAGGCCCGTTCCGTAGCTCATGGCGGCGCAAATGGCTACAATGCGGGGATTTTTTTCTGCTTCTTCCACCAAGGCCTGGCCGAAAACATCCGTGTAGGTAGTAGTGGGCGCCGCAACCGGGGCGCCGCTTTTGATGACAAACGGTCCCACCCCGTGGTAACGGTCGGGGCTTTTTTCCGCAGGCGGATAACCCTTGCCCTTCTTCGTCAGCACGTGCACCAGAACCGGCCCGTCGACGTGCCGGGCACGGCTGATAACGCTGCGTATCAGGCCGATATCATGCCCGTCGATTGGTCCGAGGTATGTGAAGCCGAGTTCTTCAAAGAGGGTGCCGGGCACCAGCATGAAGCGCACCGCATCCTTCACCCGTTCGGCCGTCCGGGCCACCTGCGGGCCGATGGCCGGTATCCGCTTCAGCAAAAACTCCAGGTCCTCTTTCAGGCGGAAGTATCCGGGGTCGGAGCGCAGCCGCGTTAAATAGGCGGCAAGGGCCCCCACGTTCTTACTGATGGACATTTCGTTGTCATTAAGTACGACGATCAGCTTTTTCCGCAGCTGCCCGGCGTGATTGAGGGCTTCAAACGCCATCCCGGCGGTGAGCGAACCATCACCGATAACTGCGCAGACAGTGCCCTTATCGCCTGCCAAGTCGCGGGCGATGGCGAAGCCCAGCGCCGCCGACAGCGAGGTGCTGCTGTGCCCGGCGCCGAAGTAATCATAGGGACTCTCGCTCCGCCTGGGATAGCCGCTCAAGCCGCCTGGGCGGCGCAGGGTCGAAAAACGTTCCCGGCGCCCGGTGAGCAGCTTGTACGCGTAAGCCTGGTGGCCCACATCCCAGATGATCTTATCACCGGGACGGTTCAGCACGCTGCCCAGGGCGACGGTAAGTTCAACCACCCCCAGGTTAGGCGCCAGGTGGCCACCGTTTTTAGCTACAGTAGTGATAATCATTTCTCGCAGCTCGCCCGCGAGGCGGTAAAGCTCCTTGAGGTCCAGCTTACCGAGGTCGGAAAGGGAATGGATGCGTGCCAGAAGCTCGGGCATTTCTTTACCTCCGGCGGTTGTTCTTGGTAGCTAGAAGCTCTCTTCCTAGTATTCTTTCCCAAAAGGCAAAAACCTTCCCCATCTGGAAAGTTATCCAGCCGGCCTTCGCAATCGAGAAATGCTTGCTCACAGCTTTTCCGCCCACGGTCAGGGCCGAGACAGTGGCGATCATAATGAGCGACACAACATCTTCCTGCAGAAACGGATAGCGCCGGATGAGGTAAAACACTATGGTTGCCCCCGTGGCACCGGAAAGGGTCCCTGCGATGTCCCCCACGACATCATTGCAGAAATTACTCACGGCCGGAGCCCGGCGCAGCAGGCGAATTGCCTGCCGGGCACCGGGGGTACGCTTAGCGGACATGGCATGCAGCGGCGGCTCCTCCGCCGCCGTCACCGCCACACCCATGATATCAAAAACGATACCTAAAGCTATAATGGCCAGCAGGACCAAAAAAGCCAAAAAAAGTGGTACCCGACGTACCACCACGCTGGAGAACAAGCCTAAAAGGAGTGAAAGGCAAAACGTGAGCAGGGCCACCTTCAGGCCGTGTCGCCATACACCCGAACCGGAACCTGAGGCCTTCACCTCATCACACTCCAGCATTGGGCTCCAGAATAAAGAGGGACGTAAAGAGTTATATGTTTGCCGGCAGGTGGTAGCACAAGCAAGTAAACGTTGCGGCTTAAGGTCTAGTAGGTTTTCCCAACAATCACCTGAACGTTGCCGCTCAGGCGGTTTCCCTTTACGATTGTTCTGTGCCGTCGCCGGTCACAGGACTAGATTACCACTTAGTCCACACTTTAATCCTTGCTTTGCCCCAACCTGATTGGGCAGTCTAGGGGTTTTCCCCGACAGCGTTCTCGTTTCCTAGCCTCTTTTGCACGTGAGGTTTCAACAGCAACGGCTCCGGCGCCCCTGGGCCCCTGGGCGCCGAACCGGACCTGTATTCACCCCACGCACTCAAGGCAGGCTACACTGCACACAGCAGCCACCGCATGCAGGTTCATTCCCAAGCCGTAGCTTTCCGGCTACGTACTTGGGTCTCCGCGAAAGGAGGGTCAATCGCCACATGCCGTTGTGGTTGCCCGCCTTTCTTAACTCCCAGCACCAGCCGAATACTGGGCGTATACGGCCAGCACCAGGAACTTCATCGTTGTGCCCGTAGCGGATTTTTAGGCCCGCCTTCGAAAACAAGAACCCTGACTAGAATACTGCACCACCTGCCGGCGTCCAAGAGTTGTCGCTTTACACCGGCCAGGTAGTATTATAACATGCCCTGCTGCCCTTGGCAAAGCGCATCAGAGCCTCACAGCGCTCGCTACGATGAGCCCGAGCAGCGCCCCGGCAAATACCTCCACCGGCGTGTGCCCCAGGAGCTCGCGCAAGCGTTCTTCGCGAAATCTGCCGCCACGGAAAACTTCGTCGATTATTTTGTTGAGCACGCTGGCCTGCGCCCCGGCCGCCCGGCGCACACCGGCGGAATCATACATCACAATGAAGGCAAAGACCAAGGCGATGGCCGTCTCGGGCGCGGCAAACCCCTCTACGCGGCCTACGGCTACGGCGAGAGCGCTCACCAAAGCAGAGTGGGAGCTCGGCATCCCGCCGGGACTCACCAGGCGGTGAAAGTCCCACCTGCGGTTCTTTATAAGGGTAAAGGGAACCTTCAGCCCCTGTGCTATGGCCCAGGCCAGAAGTGCCGTCAAGAGAATTCGGTTGTGCAGGAGACCGGACATGACAGCGGTACCTCCCGACTGCCCCTAGTGATTCCGCTCCACCGTGAAGCGGGCCAATTGCCGGAGCGGTTCGGCTCCCGGGCCAAACGCACCTAGAGCGGCTTCCGCCTCAGCCGCCAGCCGCCGTGCTTCCTGGCGAGCTTTGGCCAAGCCGTACAGAGTCACATAAGTCAGTTTTTGCTTTTGAGCATCGTTTTTTACCGGCTTGCCCAAGACCTTGGGATCACCGGTGGCATCGAGGATGTCATCGGAGATTTGAAACGCCAGCCCGAGTTTTTCCCCATAAGCGGTCAGGGCGGCGAGTTCCGCCGGAGCCGCCCCGGCCAGGAGGGCGCCCACCCGGACGGAGGCGCGCAGCAGGGCGCCTGTCTTGTGGGTGTGAATGTAGTGCAGGAACTCGCCGTCGGCGTCGCTCTTGCCTTGCGCGCGGATGTCGGCGCTCTGCCCGCCCACCATCCCTTCAGGGCCGGCGGCAGCAGCAATTTCCGCGATCGCCGCGAGGACTTTTTCCGGGGCGACTTCAGCCGGGTACTCGGCGGTCGCCAGTATCGCGAAGGCCTGGGTAAGGAGACCGTCGCCGGCCAGGATGGCCTGGGCCTCCCCAAAGACCTTATGATTGGTGGGTTTCCCCCGGCGCCAGTCGTCGTCGTCCATGGCCGGCAAATCGTCGTGAATCAGGGAGTAAGTGTGAATAAACTCCAGGGCGCAGGCCGCCGGGAGGGCCACCTTGGGATCCCGTCCCAGAGCTTCAGCGCCGGCCAGGGCCAGAACCGGTCGCAGCCGCTTGCCGCCGGCAAACAGGCTGTAGCGCATAGCTTCCCCCAATTGCCGGGCGGGCTCCGGCAGCACGGGGAGATACGCGGCCAAGGCCTCTTCCACCCAGCGGGCGCGCTCCACCAGGTACGCTTCCAGATTCATGCTTCTTCCTCCTCTTCCTCTTTGCCCCCGGTGTCCTTCAGCTCCAGCACCTTCAGCGTGTCTTCGGCCGCGCCCAAAAGCTTCTGGCAGTGCGCAAGGAGAGCGGATCCTTCTTTAAAATAGGCCAGCGCCTCCTCAAGGGGAAGCTCACCGTGTTCTAAAGCCTGCGTCAGTTCGTCCAACCGGGCCATGGCCTCTTCAAAGCTCAGGTCCTTGTTTTTCCGTGCCACCTTATTTCCCCTCTTCCCCTGTTTCTTGGCGGACGATGACGGTGCCGTCCGCAAAGCGCACGCGCAGCCGCTGCCCGCGTTGCACCTGGCTGGCGCGGGTGACGGGTACCCCGCTTACGGCATCCATGACGACGGCAAAGCCACGCTCGAGAACGCTCAGGGGGTCGAGCGCGGTGAAAGCGCGTCGTGTCTCCGCGAGTTGTGCCGCTTTCCGGAGCAAAAACTGGCGGCGGGCCCGCTTGAACCCGTCGGTTGCGTAAGCCAGGGCCTGGCGTTTTTCCGCCAGAAAAAGAGCGGGTTCGCGCCAGGGGCGCCGGCTCAAGAGCTGAAGCAGCCTTTGCTTTTTCTTCCGCCACTGCTCCCCGGCCGCTTGGCGGAGCCGCGCCGCGCAGCGCTCAAGTTCCTGCTCCAGGTGACGCCGGTCCGGGACCACCAGTTCCGCTGCCGCGGAAGGAGTGGGCGCCCGCACGTCTGCTGCCAGGTCGGCCAGAGTGACGTCGATCTCATGACCAACCGCGCTCACCACCGGCACGCGCGAGGCCGCGATGGCCCGGGCCACCCTTTCATCGTTAAAGGTCCACAGATCTTCCTTGCTCCCGCCCCCGCGGGCCAGGATGACGACATCCAGCTCCTTTTCCCGGTTAAGGCGCCGCAGCGCCTGAACGATCTCGCTGCCGGCACCGCCGCCCTGTACAGTAACCGGAGCAAGTAATAGTTCAATTCCAGCGAAGCGCCGCCGGGCCACCGCGATGATATCCTGCAGTGCGGCTCCCACCGGCGAGGTGATCACGCCCACGCGCCGGGGAAAGCGGGGCAGCGGGCGCTTGCGCTCTGCGCTGAAGAGGCCTTCCTTGGCTAAACGCTCGCGGGTCTGCTCCAGGGCGAGAAACAGGGCGCCCAGGCCGTCGGGTTCGAGTTCTCGGACATAGAGCTGGTAGCTGCCGTCACGTTCGTAGACGCCGACCTCGCCGAAGGCCAGTACACCAAGGCCTGTCGTCGGCTGAAAGCGGAGGCGCCGGTTAAAGCTCCTGAACATGACGCAGCGCAGGCTGCTGGCCTTGTCCTTGAGGGTGAAATAAAGGTGGCCCGAGGTGTGAAGTTTGCACGTGCCGATTTCACCTCGGACCCACACCCCTAAGAGGCGGGGGTCCGACTCAAGATTTCCTTTGATAAGCCGCGTGAGGTCGGTGACGCTGTAAACCAGAGCGGGTAAAGGAACAGGACGGTTCATTGGTGTCCCCTCCCGAGGGCCCTACAGCCCAGTAAGGCGATGCCCACGGCGTTATCCGTACTCAGCTGGGGCGGCGCAAAAAAGAGCCTGGCTCCTACCGCCCGGTGCTCCAACCGTGCGGTCAGGCGTGTACGTAAAAAAGAATTGCCGGCCACGCCGCCCACAAGAAGGACGTCCTTAATACCGAGCTCGCGCACCGCGCTCCGCAGCACCTTTTCCAGGGTGTTGGCGATACAGCGAAACACAGCCCGCGCCACGGTTCCTTTGGCAGCTCCTCTTTCCACCTGGCGCAGCGCCGCACTGGTGGGTCCCGAAAAGCTGACGTCACGGCCCCGGACAACGGAAGGCAGCGAGAATTCCAAACCTTGTCCGGAGCGGGCCAGCTCCTCCAGGTGCGGACCGGCGGGGAAGGGCAGACCCAACGCTGCTCCCACCCGGTCCACAAACTGGCCGGCGTTTAGATCCAGGGACTTTCCCAGAACAGTGACGGCAAAGCCCGCGTCGTCCCGCTCGACCTGCAGGATTTCGGTGGTGCCTCCGGAAAGGTGTACCGCCAGAAAGGAGCGCTGCTGTGGTCCGCCTGCCCCGGCTTGTCCAGCCGCCAGGTGTCCTTCTTGGTGGCTGAAGGCCAAAGCCGGTACCTGGAGCACTGCCGCCAAGGAACGGGCCAGGTTGGCGCCCGCCGTAAAAACGGGGAGGTAGGATGCTTTCTCCCGGCGGGGAAGGGCGGTAAAGGCCACCGCCGTCACCTGCTCCCCCACCTCAGCGCGCACCTGGGCCACGAGTTCAGGAAGGTTCCGCCAATGTTGAAAAAGGGCCGCCTCTTGGCGCAGCCCGATCTCACCCTGGGGGACCGCCAGAACTTTACGCCGGTCTGCCCGGACAGCGCCGGCCGCAGTGACAGCTGCCACCGAGGTGGTGTAACAGCTGGTATCGAAACCCAGCACCACACCCTGCGCCATCACAAACGACCGTCCTCGGCCAGTCGGCCGCGTGCCACCGCGCTGAGCACACCGTTGATGAAACGGCCGGCTTCGGGGGTGGAATACTTTTTGGCCAGCTCCACAGCTTCGTTGATGGAAACGGCCACGGGGATATCCGAGCAGAAGAGAATTTCGTAACAGGCCAGACGCAGGATCAGCCGGTCGAGCACCGCCATGCGCTCCACGCTCCATTCGTGGCTGCAGCGGCGCAGGAGCTCATCCAGTTCGGGCAGCCGCTCCAGCACACCCGTCACCAAATCCCGGGCAAAGGCCACATCAGCTGATGCGATCGCTTCCTGTTCACAGGTTGCGTTTAAGGCAAACTCAGGCTGAGCCCCGCCCAGTTCAACTTGAAAAAGGGTCTTCAGCGCGGCCTCGCGCCCTTGTCGCCGGCCCAATTCAACCGCTCCTTCCGCTTAGCGTGGGGGGAACAACTGCCGCCAGAGCGCACCGAGCCCCTGCTCATCGTCCAGGCGCTTCCCCAGCCAGTAACCGAGTCCCAGGCATACAAACAGGAAAACGGCGGCCAAGAGCCCCCGCGTGAGCACCAGCCACCCAAAAAACAGGCCCAGGAGCGAACCAAGCACCTTGCCACCGTGCCGTGTGAAAAACTCGTACAGGGTTTCCATGCGGCCACCTCTTTTATTCTGGCGCTAGCGGACCTTGAACCGCTGTTCACCGCCGATGTCTTTGACCGCCACCCGAATCGCCGCCGCCTTAAGCCCCACGACCTCCTCCAAGCGCCGGCGCACGGTTTCCTGAAGGCGGGCACCCAGGGTAGGCACGTTAACTTCGCTTCCCACCCAGGCCTTGAGGCTTACGCTGACGCCTTCCGGCCGAGCCCGCACCCGGGAGCGCACGTCCTTTACGCCCTCCACCTGGGCGGCGGCGCGCTGCACCAGGTTCTCGATGGCCGTGAGGGCAATGCTGACCTCGCCCAGCTCTGAGTTTTGCACCAGAAACTGCCCCTCCCGCCGCCAGGGCCAAGCCAGGTACGCCAGGCGCAGGGCCAGCACCAGCACTAAAAGCGCCGCCGCTGCTGCCTCCCAGCGGCCGAAGACGTAAGCAGCCAGCAAGTTGGAAGCCACCGGGAGCACGGCCGGAACCCGCCCGGCGGCTGAGCCCAGAAAGAGCGCGACAGCTATGAGGAAAAGACTCGTTAGAAAGACCAGGAGGCGGTCGCCAGAGCCCATCGCTTCACTTCCTTACTTGACACGGGCATCTTCTTCCTTTTCCTCGCCGGCGATTTTTACCCCTTGCACGTGGATATTAACCTCCACCACGTCCAGGCCCGTCATGCTTTCAATGGCTTTCTTGACGTTTTCTTGTACACGCCAGGCCACTTCCGGAATTTTTACGCCAAAATCCACGATGAGAAACAGATCGACGGCCGCCTGACGCTCGCCCACTTCTACTTTAACACCGCGCGTCAGGTTTTTCCGCCCCAGCATTTCGGCGATACCGCCGGCCAAGCCCCCGCTCATCCCGGCCACGCCCGGCACCTCGGTGGCAGCCAAACCGGCGATAATGGCCACAACCTCATCAGCGATCTTAACGCTGCCGATGTCATTTTCCGCTTTAAGGATTTGGATGTCCCCTGGTAGCTTATCCAAGGTCACACCTCCTCACCCTCTGTTGCCCCTTCATTATAACAAAACGGGGAACCTGTGACAACATTACTACGGTCTGGTATCGATGATGATTTTTTCCCGGGAGAGGCCGGTTGCTGTGGCCACTATGTCGCCGATTTGGGCGGCCTGCTGCATGGTGAGCTCGGGCACCTTCACCAGGACGTGTGCCGAGTCCTCATGGAGGTAAACCAGCGCATCGGGAAAATCTTTGGCCTTGATGAGCCCTTCCACCTCAGCCTCCTTCGCGGCCTGTTGGCTGAGAAACAACAGGCGGGTGTGGGCTTCACGCCGGTTGCCTTCATCGGAATTGGGATTGTGAACAATCTCGCGCAGGGTGTCCATTTCCTGGCTGCGAACGCGGTCGCGCTCCAGGCGTTGTTCTGTATAGTAGTCCGCGCGCTTTCCGGGAGCCGTCCCGTCCGGGGGTTTCGTGCCCGGTTCCTGCTCCGGGGCGGGTGATTCGGGAGCGGGCGCAGGGGCTTCTTTGGCTTGTTCCTCGTTTATGAGCCCGGCGTCGGCCGGCGGAGTGGTCTCAACCGCCCGGCTACGCAGGTAAAATGCAGCGGCCAGCAAAACGATTAAGCAGACCAACAGCCAGATTATCGTCCCGCGGTTACGCCACATGTTTTATGCTCCCTCCTTTTCCAAAACCATGACCTTGTGTGCCGGCAGGCCGAGCAGCACTTGCACCGCCTGCGCCAGCTGCTCTTTCACTCCAGGATCGCGCGCCCCGCTGGCCACCACCAAAACCCCGCGGACAGCCGGGAGGGTCTCGCCCGCTACCACCGGCCGTTCTTCTCCCCCGGCCCGGGCCATCACCACCTGGGCTTCGTTGCGCGTCTCCTGCGAGGTGCGCGTGGTTCCGGCGGGATCCTTTTCTTCGGTGCTGCGGACTTCCTGTTGGGAGTTGGTGGCATAGCTTACGCTGCCGCCGCCTTCCAGGCTGACCTGGACGATCACCTGGCCGGCGCCGGCAATCTGGGACAGGGTCGCAGCCAGCTGGGCCTCAAGGTTTTTTTGGTAACCGGCACCGGTGACGGGAACGGCCGTGCCGGTCGGATAGCTTTCGCCGCCGCTTTCTGCCGGAGCCGGGCGGGTGGCCGGGCTTTTGATCAGGCGGCCGGTTACGAGAAGCACCAGCCCCAAACCGGCCAGCAGGCTGAGTTTTATGAGGGTGGCGCGGTCAAGGTTGAGCCATTTTACCTTGTACCCCGCCGGCCCGGGCCGGCTCCAATTGTTCTTGCTCTCGGGCAACATCTCTCATCCTCCTTTGCGCATGATTTGGACCTCGACATCCGTAGCCGGCAGCCCGTAGAAATCGGCCACGAGGCGCTCAAGTTCCCCGACGCTCCTAGGCGTTTTCTCAGGAGGAACCTCCAGCCTAACTGTGAGCGAGCGCAGCTCTCCGAACGTGGGTTTGTCCACCCCCTCCTCTACCTCAACCTTGACCGCCACCACTTTGCCTTCTCCGCCTAGCTCCAGCAGGGAGGCTACCTGGCGGGCAACATTATGCCGGTACTCATCCAGAACCCGGGCCTGCTGCTGCGCGGCCAGGCGCTTGCCGTCGCTTAAAATGCGGTCGGTGGCGCCGGGGGCAATCGCAGGCAGCTCCAACTTGGGCTCTTGCTGCAACCGGCTCGTCAAGAGGCTGAGCGGTCCTAGAATGGTGGCCAAGACAAAGAGACCCACCACCACCTGCACGAAGCGCTTCATTGTACCGGAAGGAAGCAGCAGTTCCAGAAAGCCGGCAAAAAGAACCAGCACCAAGATGGCGCGGATCCACTCCTGCAGCCAGGCCATGCTCCTCCACCTACCTTACCAAGGCGGCCAGATTACCTACGCCTAAGATAATGGTCAACGCCAGGAAAAAGAACAGAGCCACAACGCCTGCGGTGGCGAAGACAAAGGCCATGCTGTTGCCCAGGTCGCCCAGACACTTCGCCACCCGCGCGTCGGCGATCGGCTCGGCGAGAGCAGCGGCCAGCTTGTAGACGAAGATAAGGGCCAGGATCTTGAGCAGTGGAAAAGCGCAGATCAACAAGACGAGGAGAATCGCCACGGCGTTAACGGCGGTGCGAAGTGCCACCGTATAGCCCACAACCGCCTCCAAGGCATCGGCGAACAGTTTACCCACCACCGGAACGAAAGAACCGGCCAGGAACTTGGCGCTGCGGATGGATACCCCGTCGGCCACGTGCGCCGCCGCGCCCTGCACAGTGCTAACCCCGACGAAGACGCAGAGAGCCAGGCCGAGCAGGGCGGCGCAGATGCCTTGCAGCAAAGACGCCAGGCGCCCTACGTTCATTTCCGGAACCAGGTAGGTAACCAGGTGCAGTACTGCCGCCAGGTAAAGGAGCGGAAAAATCACATCCTGAGTGAGTGTTCCCAGGATGGCAATGGTCGCCAGGAGCAGGGGATGGAAGACGGCCGCCGTGGTTACCGCACCGGTGGCCACCAGCAGGGTGAAAAGGACCGGCAGCAGGGCCTGCATGAAAGTGACCATGTTGGTGACGGCCGTCCGCCCCGTACCCAAGGCGATGTTGAAGCTCTGGATGGCAAAACCCATGATGGCGACAAAGAGTAACGCCTTGGCGACCCGTGCCACCCCGCCCGCTTTAAACCCCTGTTCAACGGCTGCCAGGATGGCCGCCAGAACCACCAGCAAAAGAAGCTGCCCCAAGAGGGTGGAACTGGCCACAACCTCCTGAAAAAAGTAGCGCAGGACGGCCGCAACGAAACCCTGCCAATTAAGCCCGTCCGGGTGGTGTACCTGAGCCAAGAGCCTGCCCAGGTTGAGCTCCGGTGCCAACCCGCCCAGCTCCCTTTCCAGATTACGGGTAGCTTCTTCTAAAACGGAAAGATCCACCTCGGGCGGGCTGAGGTCGCTTGCCGGCTGGGCGCGTGCTGGTGCGACAAGAAAGATCACCACCAGGAGGATGAAAACAACAACCGCCTGCTTCTTCACTCTTTTCACCTCAAGGCAGAAGTTTCAACGTGAGATCGAAAACGGCGATGAGAATCGGCACCGAAAGGACGAGGACGAGAATCTTGCCGGCCACTTCTACCGCTCCCGCCACCGCTTCCTGGCCGGCATCACGGCAGACCTGGGCACCGAACTCTGCGATGTAGGCGATGGCGATGATCTTAAGGAGGAGGGAAAAGTACTGGCGGTTGATGCCGGTCCGTTGCGCCAGCCCTTCCAACACGCTGATTACCCCGGCCAACCTGGTGACGGCGAAGAGGAAGATAAGAGCGGCCGCGGTGAGCGCCAGGAGTAACGCTAGCTCGGGCCGGTCGCGGCGGATGAGAAGCGCAAGCAGGGTGGCTATGATCGCAATCCCTATGAGCGAGATGATTTCCACACTTCCACCACCCGGTTTTTGCTCAGAGCCTGAAGACTGTGCGCACGGTGGTCAAAAACTGGCTGATAATGGGGATAATGAGCAGGAGGACGATGACCACCCCGACGATGTTTAAAATGTGGGCCTGCTCCTGGCGGCCGGCCTGCGTGAGGACAATGTTGATGACGGATATGACAAGGGCTATGCCGGCGATTTGAAAGATGAGACTGACGTCCATTCGTTATCTGCCTCCTCTCGCTATATCAGGAGCAAAACAATCACCAGGCCGGACAGAAGCCCCGTGTAACGCCAGAGTTTTTGTTTTTTCTGGGCCTCGAGCTCGGCCTCGCGCTGCGCATAGTGCAGGTGCTCCCAGGCGAGCTTAAGGTGCCGCAACTGGTCCTGGCGGTCGGAGAGCCCTAAAACCGGCCCCAGGACGAGCAGCGGCTCCCCATCTTGGGGCTGTAGCGGCGTGAGCGCCACCAGCGCGGCCACCCCCTGTTCCCAAGCCAGTCTGAGGGGTTTTCCTTCTTCCAGGTCACTCAGGATGCGGGAGCAAAATCCGGTTATGGCCGGGCCTAAACTCCGGCCGGAGCGCTCCAAAGCCTGGGGAAAGGGGGTCAGCCCGTAATCGATTTCCGTGATCAAGTACTGGAGCAAGCTTTCGATCTGGGCGAGGAGCGCGACGCGCTCGCCCAAGCTACGCGCGATGGTGTAGCCGGTGCTCCCCGTGGCAAATAGTACCAGCAGGGCTCCCAACAAGCGCACGACCATCGGCCGCTTCCCTCCCCTCCACTGAGCTGCGCGGGCCTAAAAGCTTCAGCCCCCGGGCGGTGCGGATCTCTTCCACAGTGCCGGGGCCGCGGGAAAAGCCTAAGCAGACGATACGGGCAAAAAGCTGGCGTTCAATGAGTTCCTGCAGGTAGGGGCGCTGCTTCAAATCGGCCAGGCCCTCCCCGTGGGCGGTGGCAATGAGGCGCACGCCGCTCACCAGCGCCTGCTCCAAAGCCGCAATATCAGCGGCCGAACCGACTTCATCGGTGGCGATCACCTGGGGTGACATGGAACGCAAAAGCAGCGTAATCCCTTCCGCCTTCCCTGCCCCGTCCAGCACGTCCGTGCGCGGCCCGACATCGTTTTGTGGTTCACCCTGGAAAGAAGCCGCCAGCTCAGAGCGTTCGTCCACAACCCCCACCTTGTACCCCTTGAGCCCCAAGGCAGGTACACCGGTGCTGATTTGCCGGACCAGATCCCGTAGTAGGGTTGTCTTCCCGGCTCCGGGCGGGGAAACGATGAGCGTGCTGAGGAAGGTTCCTTTTTCCACTAAATACGGCAAGACGGCATCGGCAGCGCCCTGTACCTGCCTGGCTAGGCGGACGTTCAGCCCGCTGATGTGTTTCAGGGTGCGGATGCGGCCCTGTTCGAGCAGCGCTTTCCCGACTATCCCCACCCTGTGCCCGCCGGGCAGGGTGATAAAGCCCTGGCGCAGTTCCTCTTCCCGGGCGTAAAGGGACGATTGGGTAAGGAACAGGAGCGTTTGCTCCATGGCGGCCTGATCGAGGCGGGAAACGCCCGGGAGGACCAAGTCGCCGTCCGCCGTCACCAGCATCACCTCGCGCCCCAGGCGCAACCTAATTTCAATGACGTTCTCCTTGAGTTCAGCCGGCAAACGCCGGAGTGGCTCCCGCAGTACGAAAGCCAAATAAGGAAGGATCTCGCTTTCCAGTACTGTAGCGGCCGCCTTCCCCGGGCCCACCTTCATTTCACCCCCATGTTGTCCTACTACCAAATTCTATGCGGACGGGCAATAAAAAGACCTGCAACTTGGCGTTGCAGGTCTCGCTGCTTCCGATCCCGTCTAGTCTTCGGTGGCACCCACCGGCGCAGGCCCTTCTTCCGCTTCATCTGTTTCGCTGTCGGTGCTGAAAACAACTTCCCCGCACTGGGGGCAGGTGATTTCCGTGACCACGTTATCGTCCAGCATGTCTTCCTCGAAGTACACTTTTTCGTGGCACTTGGGGCACTCGACCTCGATGTAGCCCTCTTCGCCTTCTTCCTCTGCTTCGTCGTCTTCCTCTGCTTCCTCCGGTTCGCTCCCGTAGTAATCCTCTTCCAGTTCACCTACGCTTTCGTCGATGGCACTGACGTACTCTTCCAAGTCCTGCTGGGCCTGCTGGACCCTTTCCAGTTCACCCGCCACTTCGCCCAGCACCGTAATGACCTGAGACAAGAGTTTCCCCTCGCGGCTCTCGGCCTCGAGCGCCAGCCCTTCCGCCAGCCCTTTAAGGTAGGACACTCGTTCCCGCAAATTACCCACACTCTTTGCCTCCTCTACGTTCTTTACGCACGCGTCAGGTACTGCCCGGTGCGCGTGTCGATGCGGATCACGTCGCCTTCTTCGATAAACAGCGGCACCTGTACGGTGGCACCGGTTTCCAGTTTGGCCGGTTTCGTGGCGCCGGATACAGTGTCGCCGCGAATACCGGGGGCCGTCTCTACCACCTGAAGGTCCACAAAATTGGGCAGTTCAATGCCGAGGATGCTACCTTCGTACATTAAGATGGTGATCAGCATGTTTTCTTTCAGGAACTTAAGGTTTTCGCCCAGTTGTTCTTCGCTCAAAGTCAGCTGTTCAAAGGTTTCGGTGTCCATAAAGGTGTAACTGGCCCCTGCTGCATAAAGGTACTGCATCTGGCGCCGGTCGATGTGGGCCGTCTCCACTTTTTCGCCGGCCCGGAAGGTGCGTTCGATGACGGCACCGGTGCGGACGTTTTTCAGCTTGGACCGGACGAAGGCCGACCCCTTACCGGGCTTGACGTGCTGAAAGTCCACCACCGAGTACACTTCACCTTCGAGTTCGATGGTAAGACCGGTGCGAAAATCATTGGTTGAAATCATGCTTATTCCTCCCTCGCAAGAAGAATGCTATTTCCTCAAAGCCCTGGTATCACAGAAAGAATGAATGCTTGGGCGCCTGGGAAAGCACTTCCCGGCCCGTTTCCGTGATGAGGATCACATCTTCCGTCCGTACGCCCCCCGTACCGGGCAGATAGACGCCGGGTTCCACGGTGACCACCATGCCAGGGGCGAGTTTCCCCGTGGCGGTGGGTGAGAGATGTGGCTCCTCGTGGATCTCTAGGCCGACGCCGTGGCCCAGGGCGTGGCCGAAGTAATCACCGTAGCCCGCTTCGGCGATCACGTTGCGGGCGGCGGCATCCACCTCGGCCGCCGGGACGCCCGGGCCGGCCACCGCCAGCGCTTTTTCCTGCGCCGCCAAGACAAGGTCGTACAGGAAGCGTTGCTCCGGGGTGGGTGTCCCCAACACAAAGGTGCGCGTGAGATCGGAACAATAACCCTCCAGGACGATGCCGAAGTCCACCGTCACCAGGTCACCGGGGCAGAGCTTACGCTCGGTTGGTTCGCCGTGGGGCAGCGACGAACGTGGCCCGGAGGCGACGATGTAAGGGAAGGAGGGCCCGGTGGCGCCCCGGCGACGGAGGAAGAACTCAAGTTCCAAGGCCACCTCTTTTTCACGGCGGCCGGGTTGGAGCAAAGAACGCAGAAAGGCGGCGCCTTCGTCGGTTACTCGGATGGCCCGGCGCAGGCGGGCGATTTCGTCGGCACACTTTTGGGCCCGTAACTCTTCCACCAGCCCTTGCGTGGGGGTAAATTCCACGCCTGCTACAGCGCCCGTCATCGCCGCGTGGCGCGCAAAGGTAAGGTAATCAGCTTCAAAGCCTACGGGCCCTTTCACTCCGTCGAGGAGCCGCTTGAGCGTCTCGGTCCAGGGTCGCTCCAGCTTGACGATTTCCCAGCCGGGGGCTTCTGCGGCGGCCTGCTCCAGGTAGCGGAAATCGGTACACAGGTAAGCCTTGGCAGGTAGAACAACCAGCAGGCCGGCGGAGCCGGTAAAGCCGCTTAAGTAGCGGCGGTTGGCCGGCCGGCTGACGATAAGCCCCGCGAGCGCCCGCCTGCCGAGCTCACTCCGTAAGCGTTCTACTCTCTCCAGCACGCCGACTGCTCCTTTCTCTGCGCCAAGATGAGCCTCAGCGCGTGCAGAGCCAGTACGTAGCCGTGCCTGCCGAGACCGGTGATCTGGCCGGTGACCACAGGTGCCGTCACTGTTCCGTGCCGAAAGCCCTCGCGGGCGTAGATGTTCGTCAGGTGGACCTCGATTACGGGCACGGCGAGCAGCGCCAAGGCGTCCCGAAGGGCGATGCTGTAATGTCCCAGCGCGGCCGGGTTGATGATCACGCCGCCGACCCGCTCCCGCGCTGCCTGCAAGGCATCGATAAGCTCACCTTCGTGGTTGGACTGCAGGCACTCCAGTTCAAAGCCGAGCCGCTCCGCTTCCCGCCGGAGCTCCGCCTCGATCTCCTCCCACGTCTCCCGCCCGTAAATGGCCGGTTCGCGCTGCCCGAGGAGGTTCATATTGGGGCCATTGAGGACCAGTACAAGCGCCATCTTCTCCTCTCCCTTCCGAAGTTCAGGCGCCGCTCACGGTGAGCGGTCCCAGAACCAGCGTAGGCGAACCGAAGCCCAGGTAAAAGCGCAGGTCGGAGGCGGCGGCCTGAATCTCTTTGAGCAGAGTGATGGCATTGCCTGCAATGACCACACCGCGTACGGGCTGCGTAAACCGTCCGTGTTCAATCAAGATCCCGGTGGCTCCCAGCGAGAAATCTCCCGAGATGGGGTTGGCGGTATGCGTCCCCATAAGGTCAAGGACGTAGAGGCCCTTATCCACACCGGCGATGAGTTCTTGCGGCGCCGCGTGGCCGGGCGCGATGAACATGTTCGTGGGGCCGACTTCGGGCGCACCCTTGAAAGAGGAGCGCGTGCCATTTCCCGTGGAGCGCTTCCCCTCCTTGGCAGCGGTGTACGCGTTATGCAAAAAGTTTTCCAGCCGGCCTTGCGCCACCAGCGTGGTCCTTTGCGTCGGCACTCCTTCCCCATCCACGGGTGAGGTGTTGATGCCGCCGGGCAGCGTCCCATCGTCGATGATGGTCACCGCCGCAGCGCCCACCTGTTCGCCCAGGCGACCGGCAAAAAGGGAGCGCTTTTTTTGCACGGCTTCAGCCGTGAGGGCCGGCGCCAGAATGCCCAAAAACTGCGTGGCCGCCTGTGGCGGTAACACCAAGGCCAGCTTTTGCGTGGGTATGGGCTTGGCGCCCAAGAGCCGGACCGCTTCGTGCGCGGCTTCCCGCCCGATGGCGCCGGCATCCAGTTCGCCCAGTTTTGTCGTATAGAAAAGCCCGGAACCTGTCTCGCTGTCCCCCGCTTCTTCGGCCACCACCCAGGCGTAACCGCCGCAGAAATTGCCGCGGTAGCCGGCCTTGAGGCCGTGGGAATTGGCTATCGCCACCTGGTACTCACCTTCCTCGTAGGCCGCGCGTTCCGACTTGGTTATGCGCCGATCGTGCGCAAAGGCGGCCTGCTCGATACCCAGGGCCAAGTCGATTTTGGCCTCGATGGGGGTTCCAGCGATGGCCGGATCGTACTGGGCGAGGGCTCGGTCCCAGTCCGCCGGGGCCGGGAACAGCCGGGCTTCATCCGGTGTCACACAAGCCGCGTTGGCCACCGCTGCCTGCGCTGCCTCTGTTAAGGCGGAGGAAGAGAGGTCGGAGGTAAAGGCGTAGCCGAGGCTGCCGCCCTTCAGGACACGCAGGCCGATGCCGCGCTCCTTGCTCTGGCGCAGGGTTTCAAGCTTTCCCCCGCGCACTTCAATCGCCAGGCTGGAGTGCTCCAGGAAAAAAGCCTCCGCCTCATCCGCCCCCGCTCGGTGGCTGAGTTTAAGACCGGTTTCCACCAGCTCGCACGGATCCACAGACCTCACCTCTTTCATAACAGCCCGCCCACGACAAGCTCAGGGATACGAATGGTCGGTTGCGCGTCCGCAACCGGTACGCCCTGCCCGTCTTTGCCGCAGGTGCCGATGGCAAACCCCAGGTCGGTGCCTACCAAATCCACCGCCTGCAGGGCCCGCGGCCCGTTACCGGTGAGCGTGGCCCCGCGCACCGGCACCGTGACTTTACCGTTCTCAATCAGGTAGCCCTCGGCCACATCAAAGACAAAATCGCCGGTGGTCGGGTTCACCTGGCCGCCGCCCATGCGTTTTACCAAGAGGCCGTGCGGGGTGCGGGCGATAATTTCCTCGGGCGGCGTGCCCCCTGCCGCCAGGTAGGTGTTGGTCATACGCGGGATAGGAGGAAAATGAAACGACTGGCGGCGCCCGTTCCCGGTGGAGTCTTTGCCGTGCCGGCGCGCCCACTCCAGGTCATACATGTAGGTCTTTAAGATGCCGTTCTCAATGAGGACCGTTTTTTGGGCGGGGGTGCCTTCGTCGTCAAAGCTGAAGGAGCCGTACTTACCCGGAAGGGTAGGGTCGTCGATCACCGTAACCAGTTCCGAGGCCACCCGCTGCCCCACCTTGCCGGCATAGACCGACATCTCTTTGCCGACGATATCGGCTTCCAGGCCGTGGCCACAGGCTTCGTGGATCATGGTGCCGCCGGCTTCGCCCGCCAGTACCACCGGCATGCGCCCCGCAGGTGCCGGCCTGGCCTTAAGGAGGAGAAGCGCGCGCCGGGCGGCCCGGGCGCCCAGCTCCCGTACCCGGTCGGAGGTGAGCAGTTCCAGCCCCGCCGTTCCACCCAACGATTCGTATCCTGTCTGGACTTCATTTCCCTCGCCGGCCACCACGTTGACCACCAAGGTGGTGCGGTAGCGCCTGTCCGCTGCCAGCATACCCTTAGAGTTCGCAATCTGCACCTCTTGCTCGCTGTCGCCGTAAGAGACCATAACCTGGCGAATGGCGTCGCCGCCGGCCCTGGCTTCCTTCTCGGCCGTAAAAACAACGGCCACCTTGGCCGCCAGGTCTCCCCGCGTGACAGCGAGCGGCCGGGCGGCTAATTCCGGGCGGAGCTGAATGACTTTCCGGCCGGGCGTTTTCTCCTTGAGGGCAGCGCTGGCGGCTTGCGCCGCCGCCTTAAGCCCGGTCAGGCTCAGGTCGTTGGTAAACACATAAATACTGCTTTCATCCGCCAGAAGGCGGATGCCAGCGCCCTGGTCCAGGCCGGAATTAGCTCGCTCAATGCGTTGTCCCTCCAACGCGATGGTACTGGTTACCCGGCGTTCCACGAACACCTCCGCCAGATCGCCGCCACCCGCCAGAGCCTCCCCTAAAACGGTCTCCACATCACCCTTTGTCAGCAGCAACCCGTCACCCCCTCCTTGCCCGCGCGCTTCCTGCCATTTAACCAGCTTAGAATTCTCATGACCACTTCGTCCGGCGTGAGCGCTCCGACGTCAAGAGCAAAGTCGCACAGCGACGCATACGCTTCCTCGCGGGCGGCCAGAAGCTCCGCAATGCGCTCCCTGCGAGCGACCGTTTCGAGGAGCGGGCGCCCGTGGGACGTTTGGGTACGAGCGTAGATCTCCTCGGGGCTCGCTCTTAACCAGATCACCGGGCCGCTTCCTTTCAATAGTTCGCGGTTTGCCGGGGTCAGGACGGCGCCACCGCCGGTAGCGATCACGTGTGCCCTCCGGGCCGTAAGGTCCCGCAGCACCACTGTTTCCAGGAAGCGGAAATAGGGCTCACCGTAATAAGCAAAAAGCACCGGTATGGTAAGACCTGTCAGCAGCTCGACCTCCCGGTCGCTATCGGAGAACTTCCAGCCCAACTTCTGCGCCAGGAGCTGTCCCACAGTAGTTTTGCCGCTGCCCATGAAACCGATAAGACATAGATTGGCTCTATTTGGCATGCTTATTCTGTCCCTTCCGCCCCTATTCTACTCTTTGGTGCCCCAGGCCACGCACTGAATTCCTTCTCTTCTACGCGGGTTCGTCTAATTCCTTCCGGAAGAGGAAGGGTTTGCCGGATTTTGTAGCAGGCCGCGCTGTGCCAGCAGGCGCAGAACCGATCTTTCGAGACAGCGCATAAGACGCGTACCGACAAACTCGCGGCGGCTGAGCGGCACCACTAAAATGGTGAAAAGGCCGAGACGGTTGCCGCCCAGGATATCCGTAAAGAGCTGGTCACCAACCACGGCCGTTTCGGCGGCGCTGGTGCCGAGCACCGCCATCGCCTGCCGAAATGCGCGGCTCCGTGGTTTACCGGCCTTGGAAATGGCCGGTACGTCAAGCACACGCGCTACCACTTCCACGCGGTCTTTCTTGTTGTTGGAAACCAGGCACGAGCGGAAGCCTTCAGCCTTGAGTCGGTCAAAGAGGGACTTGGTTTGGGGGCTGACATCGCAAACGTTCCAATTGAGCAGGGTGTTGTCGAGGTCAAAAACCAGGCCGCGCAGGCCATGCCTCTTAAGGTCGGCCAAGGGTAAGGCCTGCACCGACGCCAGGTAGAGATGGGGACAAAAAAGGCGGAGCCAAGCATTTTCTCTCATACTTATCCTCCCGGGGCCTACTGACTTCTTAATTATAGCAGGAATGGCAGCAACACGCCAAGGTGACCGGCCGGAAGACAGGCACAACGCTACAGCCACATCCATATTATTTCACAGGAGCAAATGTGGACCTGGAGGTGTTTAGCCTATGCTCCCGGCCGTGCTTGCCGTCATTTCCCTTTTGCCAGGGTTTTTATTTTTGATTTCCTACATAACCAACAGCAACGCCTTTCCCCTACCCCTTTCGGAAGAAGAAGAAGAACGCTACATCCGGGCCATGGAACAGGGAGACGAGCTGGCGCGTAACATCCTGGTCGAGCGCAACCTGCGGCTGGTGGCCCATATCGTCAAGAAGTTCGACAATACCGGCGAAGACGTGGATGATCTTATTTCCATCGGCACCATCGGCCTCATTAAAGCCATCAACACCTACGACCGGCGCCAGGGCACCCGCCTGGCCACCTACGCCGCCCGCTGCATAGAAAATGACATTTTGAAGTCTAGACGTTGCGGCGGGAAATGGAAATTGTGGCACTACCTGGAATGCGGCTGACCACTGTTATGGTCATGTCTCTTCCCTTCCCGGTTATCATGACTTGTTTCACCAGGCTGCGGACAATCGCCTGCTTCTGTCTAAAGTCCAGGTCGTCCAGGTGTCCGAGCACTTCCAAAGCCATAAGCATCAGGCTTTCGATGCTGGAAGGCGTTTTCTTCAATGCATTGTTGATCTCTTTTTTTCTCGCTTCGAGGTGTTGACGACGTTTCTTTAATTCGACGAGCGTCGCGGTTGTCTTCTCGTCGAGTTCGAAAAGCCCGGATGCAAGGGTCGTGAGAATGTTCTCCCGCCCCCTGTCCGTTTCAGCCAGCTGCTTTTCTATCCCTTCGAGCTGCCGTTCCAGGTCCGGCGTTTCCGGGGAGTTGGCGAGCGCTTCTTTCGCCAGGCGGTCAGGGTCGCGGAGCCAGGAGCAGACCTGCGCCCAGACGGCCTCCTCCAGGGGCCCAGCGCTGATTATTTTGGATGGCCGGCAGCCGAAGGACTTCGCTCCCTGCCAGTTTTTCCGGCAGGTGTAACACCGGGACGAAACGCCCCAATTCTTGGCCCACACGCCGGTCATCGATGTGCCGCAGTCGGAGCAGGTGATTATGCCGGATAGAAGGTAAGAATGTTGACCGCGGTTGTTCCACAGGCGCCGTGCTTCCTTGAGCTTTTCGGCAGCCTTCGCGGCGGTTTGAGGCGTGATAATAGCCGGGACGGCAATCGGAATCCAGTCTTTCGGGTTGCGTTTCTTGCCTGTCCGCCAGTCGATTTTGCCGTACTGCCATATCCCGGAGTACGTGCTGCCTTTGAGGAGAATCTGCCTCACTACCTGCCGGTGCCACTTGCCTCTTCGCCGGCGTGTCGGGATTGCCTGCTCGTTGAGAAGCCGGGCGATCCCGTTGATTCCCCAGTCTTCTTCGACGAAAAGGCGGAAGATCTCTCTTACTACTTCGGCTTCGGCAGGCAAGACGGACACCTGCCCGGTTTCGGGATCATACTGGTAGCCGTAACAGTCGAAGGACACGGGGATACCGCCCTGCCGGGCCTTCTGGTTCTTGCCCCGGGTCATGCGTTCGCGGATCTTTTCTTTCTCAAACTCGGCAATCGCTCCCCGGACGCTGTAAAAGAGCCGCCCTTCGGGCGAGTCCTTCCATTCGAAGTCGATAAACTCCAGCCTTACGCCATAGCGTTCAAACTCCTCGGTGAGAAGCAGCTGGTGCGCCAGCCGACGCGAAAGGCGGTCGGGGTCGCGCACCACGATAAGGTCTACTGCGCCGGCCCGGACCGCCTCTCTCAGTTTTTCCAACGCCGGGCGCTCCAATATGCCGCCCGAAATCCCTTCGTCGGCGTAGACCTCGATCTGGTCCGCGCCGAGTTCACGCGCTCTGGCCGAGCACGCCGCTTCCTGTTCAGCCAGGCTGTAACCGTGCCTGGCCTGCTCTTCGGTGCTTACCCGGGCATAGACTGCCGCGCGCATTTAGCTCTTTTCAACACCTCCTTGGCCAGGATCTTGTATGCCATGTCAAGACCATCACCGTGGTCGTCGTACACTACCTTGACCTGAAACTGGGGCTTTGGCGTGGCTTTCTTGGCCGTGGGTTGCATACTATCCTCCTCCTTCCTTGCTCTTCTAACTCTATGTGGCAGGTAATCGTAACCCGGCCTGGCCGAAAACGGGAATTGTTGACAGGCCGGCAAGAAAAAAGTGCCCTTCCCGTATTGGGAAGGGCTATGTGAAAGGCCGCCTGAACGGGCGGCCCTACTCTACTCTCTTGATATAATTCCCTCTGCCCAGTTCACAGTTGCTTCCGCCGCCCCCACCGCTCGCTGCCAATCTTCTTCCGTGACCGTTTCCCAGGTTCCAGGATAACGAGTCGTGACCGCATATATCGTCAGTATTGCTGCTTCTTGCACTTGGGCGGGCAAGCTGTAGTGGCGTGCCAACTTCCGCAGCAATCGAGCTAGATCGTGCGATCTGGGAACCGGCCACCCCTGGAAAACAAAAAGGGCTTTTAATGCTTTTTCAGCAGCCTGCTGAGCATCGAAGCAAAGATCTTCGTACAAAATCTCGGGGAACAACAAGCCAACTTTAGCTTTTGCAAGGCTGCTTTTCGCTTTCTTGAGCCACTTTTGGGCTTCGCTAAGACGGCCGTCGCTCATAGACCGTCCGCCCCTTTAGGGCTTCCCTATAGATGTAAGCTTGGTTTTCCTGATGCCTAAAGGCCGTTTCGGGTGTTTCCACTATCACATCTACACTGGCGTCTGCGGGAAGGTCCAGCAAGTTGAGGTATATTTGTTGCGCCAAGTGGAGTCGGTTTGGGACACCGCTTTTCAAAACAAAGAAGTCGTAGTCGCTCTCCTCAGTTGGTGAACCGTGAGCGCGAGAGCCAAACAGGATCACTTTTTCGGGATCGGCTACCTTGACGATGCGTTCTACGATCATTTGAAGCACTTGATCTTGTTGGCGCCTGTTTGAGCTCTTGACGCCCATAAAATTCACTCCTTTCCAGTCCATTGTATCCCGCACCAGGAGAAGTTGCAAGATCCTGGCAACAGCTATGACTTTACGAATTGTTGGTGGCTAGAGAATACTGTTTTCAGCCCTTTTCGACTCGCAATATAGTCGCACAGGTGCACGAATTCCGCCGGGCTCATGCGGCTCCAGATCTGCGGCCTTGGGGTCTTCTTCCCCGGCGTCCAGATGCCCATGTGGCGAGCCGCATGATCCGGTCGTACATCCTTTGCCCGATGATCAGAGCAAACTCCCGGTAGTACCTGCGCGGCAGAAACGGGTGCTCGGACACCGTGCGGCCAGCATCCGGCCAGCCGCGCTTCAACGTGTCGTGGAGCAGCAACGCGACCAGGATATCGTCCCTGTGCCTGGCCAGATGCGGATAGGCCGGCAGCAGCTCTACTGTGACTTTGACGGCCGCTGCAGTGTGTCGTGGGCGAACGGACCGCATGCGCGGCACGATCCTGTTCCACAAGATTCAGGACCTGTCGCGGGCGGTGGGTCAATGACATAATTACCATTATGCGCCGGGACTACGAAGCGATGGGAAACGCCCTGGACGAACGAAACTCCGAGCGAACTGGTGAACTTAAAAAAACGCCGGCGCATAAGCCGGCGTCCGGGAAAGAAGGATCAAGATTCAAGTTTGAGTAACCACGAACTATGCGTCAACCTCAAGAATCCCACTTCCGGCGCGCTACCCTCCTATACCGATTGACCTATATCGCACCCAATTTGCGCGTAACGGTAGCCGGGACTCCGGTCAGGATCATAGCGTACGTAGACGACATCAATAGCGTTGACGGGTTTGTCACTGTTGCTCCGGGCGACAATGAAACCCTGGTGTTAATAGGCATCAACGAGAACTATCCCATGGTTCGCAAGCGCTAGACGCTGGCGCACGAGGTCGCCTACGTGTTCTTGGGTCACCTCGGGTTTCACCGCCGATCGCACTGGTTGTTGAACCGCAAGGCCGACAAGCTTGCCCGTGAAATCTTGATACCGCACGATGCAGCTGACCGACCGCGAGATACACAACAAGATACGGCCTGCTGGCGGGTGTCCCAGAACGCCCTGGATTTGGCCTACGGCAGGGTGCCGGGAGGCAACAGGAAGTGCCCGCATTATCCAGATCCTGGAGTATATGGCACCTGCAGAGCAGGTAGCACTTCCCTCACGCGGAGCCATAGCCTCCTACCTTAAACAACTTGGGGCCAACGCCGAAAAGCAGTTAGGGTTACCGGTTATATTAGTAACACCCATCAGCTACTACATGGTCATATACTTTTCTACTGAGTTTTGCTATGAAGTCAAACCCGTCAAATGGGAAAGCGTATTCGCTTACAGGACCACTCGTATAGACTACCAGAATGTAATCACCCTTATCTGTAAACACAATACCAACATCGTTGGCAATTCCACCTATCGTTCCTGTTTTGTGAGCTACTCTAGTACCGTTAGGCAGATATCTGGGTATTCGCTCGTTAGTCTGACATCTTCTCATTATATCTATTATAGCATCACATCCAGCATCGTCGAGTACCTTATGATTGTAAACCATATCCAATATTTTCAACATATCGGCAGGAGATGTAACATTGTTGTCTTCGAAGTCTATGAAACACTTAGCTGTATAGTCCATCTCAAGTTTGCTTAGCTTTTCCTTCATGGTTTTTTCATCATCGGTAGGTTTAATACCTATTGCATCATACAAAAGCTCTTTACATGTCATTTTAACCTTTGTGTTTGTAAGTCCTAGTTCTTCCATAGTCTTATTCACATTATCCTTACCAACTACATTAACTATTATGTCAGTTGCGGTGTTGTCACTTACTATCATCATTAACGTAGCATACTCTCTAAGTGATAGGGATAATCCTGGTTTCAACTCCTTAATTACGCCTGAACCGAATATTATATCCTCTTCTTTCATTACGTACTCGTCATTGGGATTTAGTTTTCCGTTTAGAACTTGATTGTAAAACTCTACAAGTACTGGCACCTTAAAGGTACTAGCCGCAATAAATCTCCTGTTGCCATTGTATAAATATTCTTCGCCTGTTTTCAAATTCTTAAATCCAATACCGATTTCTCCATTAAACTCTCTAATTGCTATTTCAAACAACGCATTTATCGCTTGCATTTTTAAACATCCTCCCAGTATCATATATTAGAATTTGTCACAGAAAACTTGGATTGGTCTCTGGACTCTAACTCTTAACGTCTCGTGTAGCTGAGAGAACTGGTGACTGCTCAAAGAGAGTGAGACCATTTGTATACAGAAGGGCAAAATCTGTAATTAGGCAATACCTACCTACTGTTCTATGCCCCGATTGCTTTTAAGAATACTATAATACTTATTATAAAAGCAGCAAATCCTTCACCTACCATAAATCCTGAGGCAGTTGATATATGTCTTTCTTCTCCTTCTTTACCGTATTTCTTCTGTACGAATAATCTCCAGAGACCACCAAGCAATATAGCTATGCTGGTGCCTATTGGCAGAAACATTGCTATACCAGCGGTTAGTCCAGGTAGTCCAAAGAAGGTGGATACTGCACCAATTACTGCAGCAACTAACAAGGGAATTGCCTCTATGATACTTTTACCACCAGAAAGTGCTTCAGCCACACCTTTCCATGCAAAGGCCATGGGGAATGGTGCCTGTGGACTTCCCAGG
The DNA here is from genome assembly GCF_019668485.1 of Gelria sp. Kuro-4. Classification (NCBI taxonomy): domain Bacteria; kingdom Bacillati; phylum Bacillota; class Clostridia; order Thermoanaerobacterales; family Thermoanaerobacteraceae; genus Gelria; species Gelria sp. Kuro-4. The sequence continues at coordinate 1,917,039 of NZ_AP024619.1, forward strand.
CCGTGGGCGGTTATTATTATATACGATGCAAATACTCCAGCAAGCACACCGGGAAGTATACCAATAAACTCACCCACTATTTGCTTTCTCGGGCTTGCACCAACAAGATATCCAGTTTTTAAGTCCGTCATGATATCGGTCGCAAGTCCTGATGCAGTCATCATAAACGCACCCACTAATAATATGTTTATAGGGTTTTTCAAGCCTAAAAATGCAATAATACCAAGAGTTGCCCATCCAATAAGTGTACCAGGGTTTAATCCTGTCTCACCCATGCATCTTGTGAGCACAAATATAGCCACGAATATGATTACAAAGGATATAATCATTATATATACTGGAATACGAAAGGCTGCAAAGTAATACATACATGTTAGAAGTCCAATGATTGCTCCGCCCCAGACAACGGATGTAAGCGGAATATCATCCTGTTTTTTAACTTCTTCCATATTTACCAGTGTTCTAAAGGCATTTATTAAGGTTTTATATTTAAGTATCATAGGCATCAACGAACCACCAAATATAAGACCTACTGCTGGAGAAGTTACCCAATTCTTAAGCCCTGATGGGTCAACCTGTGGATTAGCAAAAGTACCCATCCTAAATCCTATCGGACCCATAACCCACCACATAACAGCGCCACCAATAAAGAACATAATAGCAGGTCTTACACCTATTATATATCCTATTGCTATCATCATAGGATATATAGCTATATTAAGCACAAATCCTTCAGGCAAATGCTTGGTAAGATCTACATAGAACGGGATAAAGTGGAGTTGATCTCTTAAAAGTACAACTGCAGTCGCAATAATACCGGTTAAGGCTAATAGCTTGGCTCTTTTCTTTGCCTCGTCACTGCTGGAATCACACACTTTGAGGGTTTCTGCACATGCTATGCCTCCTGGGAAGGGTAGTCCTTCTTCTACAATTAAAACTCTCCTGAACAGCACAACATAAAGTACTCCCATAAATGCACCTAAAGTGAGTACTATAACAGCCGTGTTGAAATTAAATGTCATGCCAAGCAGGATACCGGCTGCATACGCATTAAATATTCCTACTGGTGCTGCACCACCAGCAGATGCAATGGTTTGTATCATATTAGCTTCTAAAATGGTAGGTTTATTCTTACTCAAAGAAAATATAGCATATGCCAGCACAGCTGCAACAATGGACCCATTCCAATAAACGCCGGTTAATGCTCCACTGTAGATATTTAGAACCCCTAATACACCTGCTAAGATAATGCTACATATTACACTCCTTAATGTCATCTCCGGTGTTGCTTTCTTATCTTTTTGCTGCTCTTGCATGATGTTATCCCCCTATTTAAGTTTTAAGTTGCAAAAAACCAGTGCTCTTCCGAATGTGCTAAGAGCTTGTCTGAACCTAGCGTAAGGATTTGCTGAGTCGACGCTGAATTATTAAGTGAGATGAAAACCATATCTAAATACCAACCTGGGCAGACGTTTTTTCCTACCCCCTTTCCTTAAGGAGCGGTTGCCGAAGGATCACCATCTTGTCTACTTCATCACCAATGTGGTAGACAATGTCGACATCAGCAAAATTGAAAAATACTAGAAGAAGGAACTGACAGGTTACCCGCCTTTACCCAAGCATGACGCTGACGAAGGTCCTCATCTATGCTACTCAACTGGAGTACGTTCCTCATAGAAGCTCTCCATTGAAGATGCCTTTGTTATTTCAAGCGCAACACTTTACCACAGAGTTCACCTGTATGGCTGCCCTCGTCTACCACTACCACGCCGTTTACTATCACGTACTTTATTCCATCAGGATAGTTTCGTGGGTCTCTGTAGTCCTCATTTGTCGTTAAACCTTTCCTATCAAATATAACTATGTCTGCATAAGCACCTTCCTGTAATACTCCCCTGTTCTTTAACCCGAGCCGCTGAGCAGGGAAGCTGGTTAGTCTCTTTATACTGTCCTCTATCCTGTCTTCCCCATAGTTAAGGATGTACCTCGGGAAGGCACAGTACGTATTGGGATGAGGAAGGAGTCTCGGTATCTCCGTGTTTATCCCCCATATTCCCTTGTCATCAAATACAAAAGCATCTGTACATACCATGGATCTAGGGTGTTTCAATAATACCTTAACACTTTCATCGCTTATAAACTCACTTTTAGCCTTTACATAAGGATCTTCGATAAGCAAATCAAACAGTATATCCAGGGAGTCCTTTTCCTTAGCCCTTGCTATATCACCCAGCTTCTTACCTTCATAGTATTTTACACTGCATTCTAGTATGGTTATGGCCATGTCCCACTCAGGATTTATCCTGGGATTTATGGAGTACCATTTACCGTCCACTATATACTCTTTAAGGTGTGCCCTAAAGTCTGCTGCCTTTAGATTCTTCACAAACTGCTCAACAGACCCCGCCTGTTTTAACCATGGGAAGAGGTAAGTTATAACATAGGGAACAGTACCTATTCCACCTCCTGTGTTAGGTATAACATCAAAAGCTATGTCTACACCATTCTTTATTGCCTCGTCTATAAAAGATAGGGTGGCATAGGCCGATGCTCTGTCCAGTTCTGCAGGCGGATTAGGGTATATCTCATAGCCTGAAACAAGGTGAGATACCTGAACCTTTATGTCTGCTTTTTTACCAATCTCTATAGCCTCTTCTATACCCTTTATCTTCTTAGGTCTTTTGGGTGTGCCCTTCCTTACACCTGTTCTTCGCCAGTGGGTCGTATATATACCACCATATTCTTTGACAAGTTTACACAGTTCTATTATCTCGTTCGTATTGGCATATGCACCAGGTACATAGTCCAGTCCGGTGGATATGCCAAAGGCCCCGCTTTCCATTGCCTCTTTCACGTACTCTTTCATTTTGTCTATTTCTTCAGGTGTAGCTTCCCTACTGCTGTTCTTGCCCATTACCTGAGTCCTTATTTGACCATGCCCTACCAAAGGTACAAGGTTTACAGAGCTACCCTTTGCCTCTACCCTGTCTAAAAACTCACCTAAGGTACTCCAGTCTACATCTACATTAAAGTTCTTCTTTACTGCTTTCCTCACTTTATCTATAGGTTGAATAGGGTCCTCATAGAATATGTAAGGCTGTACCTCATCCCAGAAGTCAAACTCACAGAACTGCATAAGCCAATAATCCTTTATGGGAGCAGGGGATATGCCGCAGTTACCCCCTACTAACGTTGTTATACCCTGCCTGACAGCGCTTTCTGCTCTGGGGTATAGAAGAATTGTAACATCTCCATGAGAATGTATGTCAATAAACCCAGGGGATACTATCAACCCTGCAGCGTCAATTATCTTCTTGGCATCATAATCATCAAGGTTACCTATCTTTACTATTCTCTCATCCTTGATACCTATGTCTGCGTTGTACATGTCCCTGCCTGTACCGTCAACTAATTTACCCTTTTTAACAACAATATCTAGTTCCGCCGCCACAAGAATCTCCCCTTTTATAATCTCTAAACTTTAGCTTATCCTTATCACCATACCCCAGCTATTTCCACCGCATATTTATTTCTTAAATGCTATCTTACCGCTTACAATTACATATTCTCCACGCATCCCTTACCAAGTTTTCATCTTTTCAGTTCTTCCAAAGTAACTCAATAACTGCTGAAGACCCTTTCCATCAATTATTGTTGAAACCCTGCCCCCCATGTTTCCTTTTACCTTTCAGTATGTCCATATCTGATCCGTATCTAAGAAAAGCATTATAGATGATATTTAACCCAATGTCAATATGACGCAATTACTCAGCTAAAATCTAACCGACGGGGTATTGGCTCACTCACGACGAAATATAACCGAGGGATGGAGAACTTTGTCTTACTCCTTTGGCACGGCAGTAACTAGCGCAGATTAGCCGCGCCACTTTGGCCATGCGACTGGCCAAGTGGCGCTTCCTTAAGCCCAAATGCACCTTACCACGCAAGAAAACAGGTGCTACGCTTCAGTCTGACGTGCCTATTGACCGCTATGCCTGGGATGAAAGCTGCCCAAGGGCTCTCAAAGTCGACCCCGTTGAACAGAGCGGGGGTTCTTCCCTCGGCCACTTTGCGTACACGCTTACCGTAGTCGACGTGGTAAGTGGGTACAGCCGCCGGCGAGCTATCCTCGGGGACTTCATACGGACAAAGCAATCACCTGCGTAAAAGCACCTTTCCGGCCTTAGTGCCGGTAAGCTTACCTTGGGATACAGCTACGGTCCCACCTACAATCACGTATTCTATGCCTTTAACGCCTGTTCGCGGGTTTTGGTATGTTGCATCAGCGGCAACCGTTACGGGGTTGAAGATAGTAATGTCAGCATCAAAACCCTCGCGCAGCAAACCCTTGGAGCTAAACCCGCATCTTTGGGCCGGCAGAGAGGTCATCTTCCGGACTGCTTCTTCTACGGTCATCAGTCGTCTTTCCCTGACGTATGTTCCGAGCACCCGGGGAAAAGTAGCATATTCACGAGGATGGGGTAGGCCGGCCCCCGTATCGCTGGTTCCGTCGGTCCCAATGCAAACATAGGGGTGGCTGATGATTCTTTCCACATCCTGCTCATCCATCATGAAGATGACCATGAAGGCTTGATAGCCTTCTTCTGCCACGATATCGAAGAGAGTCTCAAATGGGTCTTTGCCTAATTCTTCTGCTACCTCAAGTAGGGTTTTCCCCTCAAGCTCTTTGTTCTTAGCAGTGTGGGTTATGAGGACGCTATCCCATCCCTTCACCTGCTTCATGAAGTTTTGCCAGTCGGTCCTCTCTTCAATGAATTGCCTGATCTCTACGCGTTGTTCTTTGCTCTTCAGCCTTTCAATAAGCTTCTCTTCGCCGCCATCATGAACCCAAGGCGGAAGTAAGGCGGCCAAGAACGAGCTTCCAGCAGTGTACGGGTAAGCATCAGCGGTTACATCGAGCCCGTCTTCCCGAGCCTGTTCGATTTTTCTCAGGGTTTCCGCCGACCTACCCCAATTCCTTATCCCTGCCACTTTGTGGTGGGAGATGTGGACAGGAATGCCCGCTTCTTTACCCACACGAAATGCTTCGTCCATGGCCTCGAGGATTCTATCGCCCTCATCCCGCATATGGGTTACATAGATTCCACTGTATTCCGCCACGACCTTGCCTAACTCGATGATTTCTCGTGTGGTGGCGAAAACACCTGGGGGATAAATCAGACCTGTTGAGAACCCGTAGGCACCTTCGGCCAAGCATTGAGCCAGCAGGTCTTTCATTTTTTCTAATTCAGCTGGCGCCGGCTCCCTATTCTCCATACCCATTACGGCAATTCTGATGCTACCGTGTCCCACCAAATAGGCGAAATTGATTCCCAACGCAATTGAAGAAAGCCTTTGTATAAACTGACCGAATGTGTTCCAGTCGAATTCAACCTTATTAACTAGTGTCGAAAGATATCTTTTCAGTATGTTGGTGGTGGCAAAATTTACCGGAAAGGGACTTGTACCGCAATTACCCGAGACCACCGTCGTGACGCCCTGAAGGAGTTTCGGCTTGTTGAATGGATCGTAAAAAGGCACGCAGTCATCATGACCGTGCATGTCTATGAAACCCGGAGACACCATTAGTCCTGACGCATCAATGACGTTGGCGGCACAGCCAGCGTCAATGTTTTGGCCCACCTGAACAATCTTACCATCTGCGATACCTACATCTGCCTCGAACCAAGGGTTTCCAGAACCATCAACGACCTTGCCGTTCTTAATGACTAGGTTCAATGACACACAAAATCCTCCCCTCAAATAATAAAGTCAGGCCCCCGGTGAGGATTCCTCGATAACCGTATTCGCTGGCCGGCAGGGAAATCCTGCTGGAGGGCTCAAACATGTTGGTACTCCTTCCTATCAAGGACTGGCACGCCCAACGGCCGATCCAACTGTTACCGACGCCATCCTGGATCGTCTCGTTCACAACACCTACAAGACCTTTCTAAAGAGGGAGTCCATGCAAAGGTACCGGCCCCTGGGCCAGGCGCGCGCGTACAGCTTGAATGCGGGCGGCCACGGTTTCCCGTACGGGCTTGGCCTGGCCGGCCGCCCGCGGTTTGCGCTCCAGCACGGCGATGTAGTGGCTCAAGTTGTAGAGAGTCCGCCCCGCTTCAAAGGAGCGCCGGTGCTGGGCCACCTTTCCCCCGCGCCCAGACCTCCACGCGGAAGGGATAGGCCTTCACCGTCACCCACTGGCCAACCCAGCGGCTCGGAACACTGTAGTGGTTGTTGTCCAGCCGGACCAGAGCTTCCGGCCGTACGCGGCAGGTCTGCACCCGGCAGGTTTCCGAGGGCTTGGCAGGCAGGGGCAGAAGGCAGGGACGCTCTTGTTCGTAGGCGGCTGCGACTGTTTGTCTGCGCCCTCCTGGGGTGTGCTGACGATAATCCTGGCACCGCTGCCAGAGCAGGTCGTTCAGCTGTTCCCAGTCGTCCGCGTGCGGGACGGGGGTCAGGATATTGCGCCGCACCCAGCCTACAAGCCCTTCGACCAGGCCTTTCTCGTGGCCCTGGCCTGGATTGCAGAACTCACTAGTGAAGGCGTAGTGTGCTTCGAGGAGCTGGAACCCGCAGCGGGATGCAGGGGCCACAAACGGCAGACCGCTATGGCAAAGCCGGGCGCAGAAGAAGTGAACTTTGACCGGTTTCCCGGCCAAGAAGACGAGACGACGGCTTGTCCCCAATCGGCCCGCATGGCATCCCCGGGATCCCAGGCCAGCGGGATGAAGACCTCCTTCCCTTCGGGCCGGAGCTCTCGTACCAAGCGCGCCACTGCTTCATAGCTGCCGGAGAAGGCGTGCTCTGCACGCAGGCATTCGTAGATGCGCCATGCGGTGTGCCGCTGTTTGGTGGCTCCGCGGACTGGCTCGTTTGCTCATCCTCCTCCAGGTAGCCTTGAATCCACTCCTTGACTTCATCGGTGATCACCGGCCTGGTGCGCCTGCGCGGCTTGGGGACCGGAAGTTGAGCCCCAGCGCAGTACTTGCGCACTGTGTTGCGGGAGATCCCCAGCTCCCGAGCTATGGCCCGCTGCGACAGGCCTTGAACTGCAAACAGGTATCTGATACGCTGGCGTTGACAACGCAACTGCGGTCCTTTTTGGTTCACTTTTATCGTGTACAGAACTCATACGCTTCGTTCTTGCTCAGGAACGCCCGCGTTATGACATATGTACCTGCCACCAGGGGCACTCCGAGCTTGACCCAGGGGAAGTGCGCCGCGGTGGCGATTTAGGCAGGCGGTTAGGAATGCAACTATCAGGAAACGGACGATTGTGCTGGTGATTGCTCACTAACCCCGCAACAGACAAACATTCCTCAATTACTGTTCTCTATGTTAATGAGCTACCAATTCGTCCAGCACCTTAACGAACTGGCTGATGAACACTGTTTCTGGTTCCCGGTCAGCGAAATCCTCCCATACTCCCGCTAGCTGACCACTTTCCAGAGAATCTATGGGGCAGTTGTCGCGCACGAACTGTGCGTCCAGCGTCTGTCCTAAACTGGAAGCCTTCTCTCTCAGGAATGCGAACACATCGTCGGCGAATTCCTTAGTCGCCCTTTTCAACATCTCGACGCCAGGCTGACCAAACCGCCCTCGGGTAGCATTGAAGACAGAGTAGTACAGTCTAGCGCACAGCGCCCCAAAACCACTTCGGTGGTCGGGCACAAGGTAATCGTGACGGTGTGATGACAAGTTCGCGTCATCACCTTCTGCAAACGAAGCCCTCCTTTCTTCCTCGTCCATGTTAGCTGGCCTCAAATAAACCGAGAACCTACAGTGGTCATCCCCATCTTGTGTCAAGGTCTGTGACAGGTTCACCTGCGCTCTGGGAGCATATGCTTGAAACATGGCATGGTGGAATTCCTCGCAGTAGATCCGCCCCAGGCTCTTTCCTCCATCCATCTGACTCCAGAGGTCGGCTATCGGACACACAAGTGTCTCCGAAAGTCTCTGCTGCGGAGTTAGACTTATCTTGTTCCTTCTGAACCTGGGGTCGTTAGGTAGGTCGTAGTAGGTGAACAAGTTATATAGATTGAGCTTTAACCCAGCTCTACAATGCTTCTCCCTTAAGGCTTTTCCTCTAATAATCCCATAATCCCTGATAGCTTTACGTAGTACTATCTCTCCATCCAGGGCGTATTCTCCTACCAACCCTCTGGCCAGGTGATAGTATAGCTTTGACCAGATGTCTTGATAGTTCATCGTGCGTAGAGCCTCACAGTAATCCACGCCTCACACACTCCTTGTTGGTCTGAATTATCGGGCTTGTGTACGCTGGCTTGTCCCCAAACTACCGTAGGTCCTAACCGGTTACTTCTTGGCGTAATTCTGACGCCATTCCTTCGTTGCAAACACCCACCCCATCCAAATCGAAAATGCGACTAGAGCTGCAGCGTGGACATAGATTACGGCATCCATCGTCTTCCCTCCTTAAGAAGTGGCTCGGATCGGTTGTGTCTTGCGCATTACAGCCTGAACCATCACAAATACGATCAAGCTTAACAACACCCCTATCACTATGGGAGATTGACCGAGGATGGTCCTGTTGGCTAGTTTCAAGTACACACCGCTTCCTCCACCCACTATCATTGAGGCAAGGGAGGCTGTTTCAGACTTAGGACCACGTGTGAAAAGTGCAGCCATCATAGGCACGAAACACCCTCCAACATATGCCGTTGACGCCAGCGTCCACACGCCCATTATCGACTGCACTGTTAGAGCCAGTGTAAGGCCCAGCAGTCCCTGGACAAGGACACTCCACTTAGTTACTCGCACCATGTCATTGTCAGCTGCCTTTGGGTTAATGAACTTCTTATACACATCTTCGCTGAAGTTGGTCGCCCCGACGAGCATGTAGGAATCTGCAGTGGACATTATTGCCGCTGCCAAAGCAGCAAATATGAGACCACGAACGCCTGTGGGCAGAGTGCTGAGTATAAGCGCCGGAAAGATCTCATCGCCTGTTGCGCCAGTGACTAGCACTCGAGCAGTAAATCCGCAAATGAAAATCATGGTGAACATGAGGTGCCATGGTATAATAGCCAGGAGATAACCAGTCCGGGCAACGTTCTTGTCTTTAGCAGCGTAGAACCGCTGATACCTGTTGCCGTCGATCAGTCCAGGTAAAGACAAAGCAAACGCTAGCTCAACAATGGCCTTACCACTCGTCTTTACGCTGAAGTAATCGGCAGGTACGGAGTTGACAATACCAGACCATCCACCGACTTTGTCTAGTGCCAGAACTGTGCATACGGCCAACCCAATTCCTAAGATGATAAATTGCATAAAGTCAGTCATAGCAACGCCCCACATACCACTTGCATACGTATAGGCAATAATGATGCCCATTGCAAGTATGGCACCATAAGCAATAGGCCAGCCGGTTATCATACGAATCAATGTTCCCAAAGCAAGAGCCTGTAGGGCAGGACCTGTGCCAAGCATGTAAATCATGCTCTCGATTCCACCGATCAGCTGGGCCCATCTTCCATACGTCCTTCCAAGAACATCCGGTGCCGTATAGCCGGCGAACTCCCTGAGACGTTCTGCGAGGCTTAGAGCTATGATTACCTGGAGCACGTAGAAAAGCAGGATCGACGGGACGAGTAGCAAGCCACCCTTGTATATTGTCCCGACGTATCCCATGGTGGTACCACCCCCGACTGACGTGGCTACCATTGTAGCAATATACACCGACAGTCCCAAGGATCTGTCCGCTACCATGAACTCGTCTGCGCTTGTGGCTCGTTTCGAAAAATACCATCCGATTAGCAGGTTGCTCATTAGATAAACATAGAAGATGGCAGAATCAACGATAGTCATCTCGGTGGCTAACCTCCTTCCAAATGAACTGGTCTAAGATGCGTCTGTAGATTGCGAGAGAATCAAGCTGGACGTATTCATCGTCTCCGTGGTGGTTTGCCCCAACGGGGCCAAATTCGACAGCAGGGATACCCCTGGCAGTGAAGAAGCGGGTGTCAGCGGAGCCATGCTGCGAAACGAATGTGGGATTCGATCCACAAATGTCATACACGCATTGCGCCAGTGTTGTCACATGAGGATTATCCTTTGACACGGACACAGGTATCCCCACATTGATTACACGAACCACGGCACCTTGGGCAGCTGAGTTGATCTGCCTCACGATTTCATCACAGGACTGGCAGGGTAGATACCGGATGTCTACAGTCAGCATGCACCTATCCGGTACCCTGTTAATGGCGTCTCCGCCCTCGATTCTTGCTAGATTGAGAGATGGACCTGGATAGCTCTGCGTGCGCTCTTTCATGAACGGCGATTGACGAATACGTTCGTAGGTTTCGAAGGCAGCCTCAATAGCGTTTTCCCCTTCCCATGGCTTGCTGCCATGGGCCGACTTGCCCCTAAGCACTATCTCTACCTGCAACACACCTTTTGCCTCCACGGCAATACCGAGATCAGTCGGTTCTCCACAGATAGCAAATTCCGCCCCGTAACCTTTGTCAAGCAAGTACTGTGTACCGATCTCACCAGCAGTCTCTTCGCTTGGTACAAGCATCAGTCCTACTCCTCGTCCCCGGCCACTTCCTGCCCAATCGGCCAAGCATCGCATCATGGTAGCAGCCGCCCCAAGCATGTCATATGACCCTCGGGCAAATAATCTGCCGTCTTTCTCCAATGGTTCGAATTGCTCCGGTTTGGCTGGTACCACGTCAAGGTGGCCGTTGAGCATCACAACAGGTTCTTTCGAGCTCCCCTGGTTTCCGGCGAAACCCACAAGCATAGGCAGGCCGCAATTCGTTTCCCGGTAGACTCTCACCCCCTTGGCTCTCAGCCAGGATTCCGCAAGGCCGATAGCGTTAATTACTCCTTCTTCATTATCTGTTCTTGCACGTATGAACGCCTTTGTGAGCTCTAATGTATCCTCCACTGCTATCACCGCGCAATAGTGAGGTTGTCATAGCTCCCATGCAACTTCTATACCAGGATACGCGTTTAGCCACACAACGAGTTCTCGCAGGCCCAGTGACTCATTGGGTTATAACGGGACGACAATATGGGTGTTACTGGTGATAATGGGGCAAATGGGGACAGACGGATTCGACAAGATGGACCCCCTTCGCGGTAATCCGTATGCCAGCACGCCCCTTCTGCACCTGCACGTAGTCTGCAAGGCTCAATTCTTTTATGCAGGTACGAACCCGAGCTTCAGTAATAGGAATGCCATCTGCTTGCATTGCTGCTGCTATTGACCGCCTACCAACGCTTTTTCCCTGCTGGGCCATCTGGTATGCTTTAGTAAGAACGGAAAGAACATCAGGCTCAATGCTCGCGTTTTGACCAGATTGGTCATTGGAGCAGGAATCCGACATGCCGGATTTAGCTATGTAGTCGGGTACGTCTTCAACGGTCAAATCAGCATCGGTCATCGACATCATATACTCAATGCAGTTCTCCAGTTCCCTGATGTTACCTGGCCACCTGTACCGTTTGAACAGGTCTAGCACCATCGGAGACACCTGACGCTCGTCTCCCTTGCGCTTCATAATGTGGGAAACAAGCGCGGGGATGTCATCGATACGCTGTGCCAGGGTGGGGAGAGTCAACGGCAGCACGTTGATTCGATAGTAAAGGTCTTTGCGGAACAGCCCTTGCTGCACCATCTCCAGGAGATTCTTGTTGGTCGCACATATGATCCTGACATCCACCGGAACCAAGCCTATTCCGCCGACCCTCATCGCTTCCTTTTCTTGTAAAACACGCAGCAACTTGGCTTGTAGACAAGGTGAGATGTCACCTATCTCGTCAAGAAACACCGTCCCGCAATGCGCCTGCTCGAATAGGCCAGGCTTGCCCCCCTTCTTTGCACCGGTGAAAGCGCCCTCATCATAGCCAAACAACTCGCTTTCGAGCAAACTGTCAGGCAGTGCGGCACAGTTTATCGCAACGAACGGATAGCGTGCCCTCGCGGACGCATTGTGAATCGCTTGCGCGAACAATTCTTTGCCCGTACCGCTCTCCCCGCATATCAGCACCGCTCCGTCCGCACGGGCAATGCTCTTGGCCATCGTTACGCATTTTCGGATGGCGTCGCTGTTACCAACTATGTCCTCAAAAGAATATTTCGCAATATATCCCGTCCTGCGGAGCGCACGGCGTACCTTGGCATCGAGTTCCTGTATTTCTTCAGTTTTCCTTAATGTGATAACGCCGGTGGTTTTCTTACCGTCCTGCTCGACCCATGCTTTGTTGACGACGAATGCGTTCCGCCCCAGGCTGTACACCTCGTCCAGCACATGGTCCCTGGTTCTCAGTGGGAATATAGGTACCACTTCCCAAAGCGTTTTGCCAACTGATTGCCACGCCTCTTTCTTCAGCAGTTTCTCAGAAGCTTTATTAAAAAGCTTGATCCTCTCATTCTCATCAAATGTGATGATACCTTCTTGCACCAAGTCAAGGACTAGTTCTAACTCCTTTCTCGTCGCGACAAGGCGGTCAAGTATCGCTAGCAACCCTGGGTTCCTGGGTACAGTTTCCTGGTAGTGTTTAGCTATAGTACGGCTAAGATCGAGGTCAAGGATTTGGAGCCGAGTAGCAATGTCTAGAAGGGTACTCGCGTCAATAACTCTGTCCCCGATGTTTACTACTTTGGAGACAATGCTCGGTACGCATTGCATTTCATTAGGGGTGATAGCAATGCCAAGGTTAGGAACCGGGCTGCCTGGATACACTGCAGTCAGCTGGATGTGGCGTGCCCCGAGTTCATAAAGCAAAGCCACAGTCTCAACGGCAGCTTCCTGCTCGTTGTTTACCAGCATCGCCCTAGTCCTTGATGGCAGATTGATCACCTGTTCCCACCCCTGACGCTGCAGAGTGCGGCGAATTGCAAGGATGGGAGTCCCCCGGTCTGCTACTCTAGCAACTTCCCCAACCCACCTTTCACCAGGCACGAGAATGAGATCCCCCTTAATAGGGCAGCAGACGTCTGATACCAGTGGGTGCACTTCGAATTCTACGCGATTCCCCAGGAAAGCTTCAAGCTGAGTTCTCAGTACCTCACCTACCCTCAGTGTGTACGTGGCAATACATATCTTTGGACGATCGGCAATCTCCACTGTTTTTCCCTTTTTCATTCCAGACCCCCCAAGTTTCTCACCAGTTCTCTACGGCACAGCGCTAGGCCCAAAACCGCTCCGCCACAACTACCCGCGAAAACAATGGGAAGAGCAGTGATCTAAGAGTCTGGCCACACGCAAAAGTAGCTTGTTAACAACATAACAAAAGGAACTGGGAACGTTCAGACAAAGGCCAGCTAGAAAGGAACCTGGTTGGATCGTTTGCTAATGATCCCAGCCAGCCGCAATGCTGACCACGAAAAAGGAAGCAATCATCGCTAATCCCACAAGCGCCCCCATTCTTTTATCGGTGAAAGTCGCTTTTGTTTCCTTCACACTCACCAGCGCCAGGCTGCCTTCAAGCACACATTAAGGAAATAAACGGGATGTAACCCGTCCCTTTCTCGCCTAGGGATTGATTAAAAAGACTTGTGCGACATTGTTAATACATGATAGGGTGAACACCATCCAGTCGTTGTACCCTTTGTTCTTGCTCAGGAACGCCCGCGCTATGGCATATGTACCTGCGACCTCGGGGCACTCCGAGCTTGATCCAGTGGGAATACGCCGCAGTGGCGATGTGGGTAACCAGCGGATTGCCCTTGACCAGTCTATGCCGTAATCCGAACACGGTGGAGTAGTAATCCGCCACATTAGCAAGCAGCATTATCTTCACCGCCTGCGTCAGCTGCTTTTGTCTTGTGCTCATACCCAACCCTATGCTGTTCTGGCTTCCATGCGGCTAAAGAGTTCACGCCGGAATCGCCTTTCTCCTTCTTCGGAAGCAACAAAAAGCCGGATGCGTTCTACACCCGGCCCAATGTACCCAAAGGATTTGCACTCACATTTCAGCCCACCCATATGGCAAATCCCTTGAAAAAACGAACGCCTTACTCACACCACTGGTACAGGTAATCATCCATACATCCAAGTGCTTTCGCAAAGGCTTTTGCCTGTATATCTCCCACTCTCTCAGGTTTTTCAGATTCACGCCGAGGATTTGGGCAAATTCCACCTTCATCAGTCCCCTGCACAAGCGCGCCTTTCTTATCCGCTGGCCCAAGGTCTCCTCTGCCGATTCTCCAAAGCAGCCAAGATAAGCTATAGATACCAGAAGGCCCTGCAGTACCACGTCCTGGACCAGGCGATTGAAACCAAGGGGGAGCGGCAGGGGAAAGCCTCCGTTAAGGCACATTGTGCCCGAGAGCAACACACCGGCCATCTTCTCCCACCGACGATCATCATGGCCCCCACCTTCCCTTCACTTTTGTCTACTGCCGAATTAATACCCTCGTAGGGTGACCAACATCCAACCGTTGTAGCATTGCTCCTGGAAAAAGCCGCTCTAGGCCCTATGTACACGCTGTATACCTTCTGTCTGCCGTTATTTCGCATAACATAGGGCATTTCAGGCGCCGTGCAGGCCTTCAGCCCGCACGGCGCCTGGTTTTTTGTCTTGAGACCAGAGGAAATAGCCTGTCCTTCATCCGGGAGTGACTCCCCTAGCAACGTCTAGACTTCGGAATTGAGATTCTGATGCACCTTCGTTCTCTCAAGCGCTCGCGGGCAGAAGTATCCCTCTATGACCCCATTGGCGTGGATAAGGAAGGGAATGAAGTCGTGCTTTTGGACGTGCTCGGTACCAGCGCGGACGTGGTGGCCGACCTCATTGAGAGCCGGTTTGAAAAAGAAAAGCTCTACGAGAAGATCCGCCGCCTGGGTCGGCGGGAACGCAAGGTCCTGGAGCTCCGTTACGGCCTTCCTTGCGGCGGCAAGAAAACGCAGCGGGAAATCGCCCGCCTTCTAGGGATCTCCCGCTCCTACGTCTCTCGCATTGAAAAGCGCGCTCTGGCCAAGCTCTGCGGCGAACTTTTGCGCGAGGAAACGTACCCCTCTCCTTCCAGGAATGCAGTCAAGGGGCGCTGATCCCTGGCGAGCCGTGGAAATCAAATGCATCTTCCTCCACCAGTCGCTCAGGCTCCTACCGGAATGTCGGCCCCTGCAAGTCCCCATGCAGCCTTTGCCTTTCCAGCGTTCATGGTGACAAGAAGCAAAGCGAGGCTGATTATAGTAGAGCCCAAGGTAGTAGGACCAAGAAACACACGTCTTCCTGGAGGCAGAGGCATCGCCGGCAACATAATATACTGTGAGGAATCGACTACGGCGCCGGAACACTCCATTGAGGAGGCTGCAATATGGACGACAGCTCTGTGTCGCTTGCCACATCTAGCCCCACGGCCTACGGGAACCTCGCTCTCGACGTCCGGGACGTGCTGACGGGAGTCCAGGTACCGGAGTTCCGTTATCTCGTGAACGAGGACAACGTGGGCGATCCCCAAGTTGAACTGCCCGAAGACGAGCGCGACCCCAGCCTGTTTCCCTCCTTGAAACCGGGTGCGAGTTACAGCCCTGTTGTGCTGGCAGGGGAAGCCCGGGGGATGTCTACGGCGATATTTGCCCTGCCTGCCGGCAAGTACTTGGTTACCGTCCTGGCCCCGGGCTTTAAACTGGGTGGGACATGGGTGACGGTACCGCCCGGTGCGGACGTGACGGCCGAGGTCAAGCTCCATCCTCATCCCCTACCCCTGTCGCGCATACGGGTGCACGTTTTTCACGACAACCACCCGGTGAACGGCGAAGACGATTTTCCGTTGGAGATGGGGCTGGAAGGCTTTCGCATTACCGTTACTGATGCCGTCGGAGAAGTCACCGTCGACTATTTCGGCAACCCGCTCGGCACCGCGTACGAGCGTACCCCGGAGGGAAATATCGTCTTGGATGAGTTCGGCCGGCCGGTCCCTATTCCGGGCACGGGCGGGGTGGTTCTCACCGATGCCGCCGGGAACGCGCTCATCGATAATCTGGCTCCCGGTAAGTACGGGGTCCAGGCCATTCCGCCGGATGGGACGGACTGGATCCAAACCACTACAATTGAGGGAACCCATGTCATCGATGCTTGGATTGAAGAAGGCAACGACGGCTACAGCCCGCGGGAAGGCTTTCAGGCCCCCTTGGTCTGGATAGGATTCGTGCGGCCGCTGGATTTCCCGTCGCCCGGGTCAGAGAACACCGGTACGATAAAAGGGCGAGTGCGCACGATCATCGAGTTTATACCCCCCTTTAAACCGTTAACCTTGGGAGAGCCGGTAGACCGCCCTTGGCTGGCCCTCAGCGACATCGGCGCCGACGACCAGCAGGTCTACACCGGGCGGGGCGACAGCGACGGCACCTTTCTCATTCCCAACGTACCGCCGGGCGTGTACCAGCTCGCCATCTGGGATGAGCCGCTGGATCACATCATTTCCTTCCGCACAGTGGAGGTGGGGCCGAACCAAACCGTGGATCTCGGTGAAATCGGCATTCCGCGCTGGTTTGGGTATATTCAGGGCACGGTATTTATCGACCCCGACGGCGACGGCGTGCGGGAAGAGGGCGAACCGGGCATCCCCAACGTCGCCGTCAAGACGCGCTTCAAAGACGGCAGCGTGCAGTACACCACAGTGACCGACCCGCGGGGAGACTATCGGCTGGACGAAGTGTTCGAGCTGGAGCGTTTCGCCGTGGCGGAAGTCGGCTTCACCCGCCTGGCCCGCACCGGAGCCACCGGCACGCCGGACTTCGGCATTCCCCTGGTTGACCCCGCCAACCCGGGCGGGCTGTGCCGCGATGAGGCCGGGCATTACGTGCGCTGCCCGGAAACCTATCCGAAAGCGCTTACCCTGGCCGAGCTCACCTGGGCGGCGAAGACGAACCGGATCGACTGGGGTAAGAGGCCCTACATGGCGGCAGAAAACGGCGGCATCTCCGGCATGGTGTACTACGCCACCATGCGCAATGAAACCGACCCCCGGTATGCGATAGCCGAAGACTACGAACCCGGCATACCCGCCGTAACGCTCAATCTTTACCGAGCCGACGTTGACCCGGAAACCGGTCAGGTGGTCCAAGGAAAGCTCATCAACACGACGATCACCGATGCGTGGGAACACCCCACCGGCTGCATAGACCACGACGGCAATTCCGTGAACTGCACAGAGGTTCCGAATATCTCCAACCAGATCCGCCCGGGCGTTTTTGACGGAAGCTATGCCTTTGAGACTTATTGGGACCCCTTTTACGGTGCGCCCGGTGCCGTGGAAAAACCGCTTCCGCCTGGCTCTTACATCGTCGAGGTCGTTCCCCCGCCCGGCTATAAAACCCTGGGCGAAGGCGGGTCCACCAACAAGGAGCAGGGTGACGTCTTTGTCCCCTCTCCCAGGGCAGACCGGTTGCCGGGTCGGCCTGAAGGCAGCCAACTGCGCATCGCCCCGCCCCCGTTTTATTCACCACCGCCTCCGTTCTTTGAGTTCACCAAAAGGGTAGTGCGGGTGGCAAACGGGCTTAATGCCACCGCCGACTTCTTCTTGTACACCGACGTCCCCGTCCCGGGCCGGATAGTCGGTTTCCTGCTGGACGACGTAAACCTGGAGACAGATCCGGCTTTCATTTACTACGGCGAAAAGCGCGGCATTCCGAATACGCCGGTGGGCATCAGAGACTTCACCGGCCGCCTGCTGACCACGGTGCATTCGGATATCAACGGGATATTCGAAGTACTGTTGCCGTCCACCTATACCTGTAACCTTCCCACTCCCTCCGGCATCGCTCCCGGCATGTACCAGGTCGTCGGGAACGATCCGGGGGACCCGGACAGCCCCAACCCGAACTACAACCCCAACTACCAGTCGCTGAAAATGGTCTTCGACGTTTGGCCGGGTAAGACCACTTACGCCGACGTAGCTCTCTTCCCGATAACCGCCTTTGTCGCCGCCCCGGGGGTGCAGTTTGCCCAACCGCCTCAGTGCCGGGTGAGTCCGGACACACCGCAGATCTTCCGGGTAAGCCAAGTGTACGTCGACCTGCTCTCCCTCGATGACGGGCCCAGGACTTTCGACATCCTCGGCACGGGTTTTGGGGACGCGCCCGGCAGGGTCACCTTAAACGGCCAGGCCATCCCGGTGCTGGAGTGGACGCCCTTCCACGTAAGAGCTCTGGTTCCATATGGTTTTCAGCCGGCCGGCCCGGCGCAACTTTCCCTGACCAACGCCGCGGGCAAAGGGAGCTGCACCGGTATCACCATGCACCTCTTAATGGAAGGCGTCTACCGGCCCAACTTGGCCGTCGTCGCCCAGGACGGGACCGGCCGCTACGGCAGCATTCAGGCGGCCATCGACAACGAACCAGACGGCACGGTGGTGGTGGTTAAGCCGGGTATCTACTATGAAAGCCCGATCCTCTACAAGAACATCAAGCTCCAGGGCATGGGCAGCGGAGGGATCAGGGCGGACGGTTCCGGCGTGCAGGGCTCGGTTATTGACGGCAGGTTTTTCCTCTCTTACCAGCAAGAGTGGCTGGCAAAGCTGGAAAGCATCGATTTTGACGGGCCGGAACAGGTGCCGCCCGGCCAGGTTAAAGATATAAGCAGCGGCCAAGCGATCACAGTAGTAGCTAAGTCCGGAGCCTTCCGCGCCGATTTCGCGCCGCAGATAGACGGCTTTACCATTACCGGCACCCGGGGCGAAGACGCCGGCGGGATCTACATCCATGCCCACGCTGATTACCTGGTCGTCAGCAACAACATCATCCAGAGCAACGGGGGAGGCTTCGGCGGCGGCATCACCATCGGCCGGGCTTACGCGGGCGACAACTACAATGCTAACATCCATATCCATCACAACCGCGTGTTGAACAACGGCGGTATCAGCCTGGCGGGAGGAATAGGCATCTTTAACGGGGCACGGAACTACCATATCGAGTACAACGATATCTGCGGCAATTACTCGGCGGAATACGGCGGCGGCATCTCCCACTACGGTTACAGCCCTGGCGGGAAAATCCACCACAACCGCGTGCTCTTTAACGCCTCCTTCGACGAAGGAGGGGGCATCTTCATCGGCGGCGAACAACCGGTACCGCCCGCGACGCTGACCAGGGGGTCCGGGGAAGTTGAGATTTTCAACAACCTGATCCAGGGCAACATCGCCAACGACGACGGCGGCGGCATCCGCCTCCTGCAGCCTTTGGACTTCCGGATCAACATTTATAACAACATCATCGCCAACAACGTCTCCACCGACCTGGGCGGCGGTCTGGCCCTCGACGATGCGTCCAATGTCGCCATCTTTAACAACACCATCGCCAAGAATATCAGCACCGCCACCGCCGAGGACAGCGACGGCCGGCCCCACGGTGCCGGCTTGGTAAGCGAAGCGAACAGCGCCGCCTTCCAGGCTTACCTTCCGCCGGGCTCGCCGGCTTTCAGCAACCCGGTTCTTTTCAACAACATCTTCTGGGATAACCGGGCGGGCACTTACAACCAGTCCCTTAACGGCGGCCGGGGCGGTATAGCCGGGATCGGCGCTCCCGGGGACCCGGAACCGGTTAGGGTGCTGGACCTGGAGGTCTTCGGCGCTCCCGGAAAGCTCAATCCCGAATACTGCAGCCTGTCCCAACCATATGAGGGCGGCAGCAACAATCTTACCGGCAACCCCGCGTTTGTAGCGGAATACGACACCCGCCTTACGGCCGTGGCCTTCAATATGGAACCCGACTTCCGCTCGGTCAAAATAGTGACGGCCGTCCCCGAACTCGAAGGAGATTACCACTTGAAGAGCACCTCGCCGGTCATCGACCGGGGCGCCGCACAGGTCGTAAGGGATAAAGAAGTGTTTTCCGCCCCCGCCGACGATTTTGACGGCCACCGGAGGCCCCAGGGGGCGGGGTACGACATCGGCGCCGACGAAGTGGTAGCTGCGGGTTAGCACGTGGACGAGAAAGGAGCTTACGGCCATGGCCAGAATCGATAAGCGCTTCGGGGCCACCGACGGCTGGATTAAGATGCCCGACGGCACCGAGCATTATATCTTCGGCTTCGTCGACCTCACCGGCGTTCCCGAAGAACGGCCGGCGCTCTACCGCGGCCGAGCCACCCTGCCGGGGCCTTTACTCGAGGTCGACGAAGGGGATGAGGTCTACCTTACCCTGACCAACCTGGGTTTTCCGGGAAGGCCGGAACTCGACGACACGCACACCATCCACTGGCACGGCTTCCCCAACCAGATACCGCTGTGGGACGGGGTGCCGGAGACCTCCATCTCCGTGCCCGTCGGCCGAAGTTTCACCTATTACTTTAAGCCGGCCGACCCCGG
Organism: Gelria sp. Kuro-4; assembly: GCF_019668485.1. Lineage (NCBI taxonomy): Bacteria > Bacillati > Bacillota > Clostridia > Thermoanaerobacterales > Thermoanaerobacteraceae > Gelria > Gelria sp. Kuro-4. The sequence continues at coordinate 1,937,329 of NZ_AP024619.1, forward strand.
CACTTACATGTATCATTGCCATTTCGAGCCGGTCGAACACATTCAGATGGGAATGCTGGGGCCTTTGATCGTCCGGCCGGCCCTGGAAAAAAACCCCGCCTTCGCCGGCCGGCTTTTTGCCTACAACGACACGGCTACGGAGTACCAGCGTGAGGTCATCCTTCTGCTCACGGAGCTGGACGCCGTCGCCCACAGCCGGGTGGCCGCAGCCCAACCCTACGACTGGACGGAGTACCGGCCGCACTATTGGCTGATCAGCGGGCGGAGTTACCCGGACACCGTAAAGCCCGCCGACGACCCCTCCTTACCCGGCCAGCCCTTCTCTGCGCTCATCGCCGCGCAGCCGGGGGAAAAAGTGCTCCTGCGCTTCATCAACCTCGGTTATGAGCTGCACACCTTACAGCTCTTGGGCCTACCCCTCAGGATAATCGGGCAGGACGCCAAGCTCCTGCGCGGATACCACGGGGAAGACCTGAGCCATTCGGCAACAGGCCTCACCCTTGCCGCCGGGCAGACCGTCGACGCTCTGGTTACCGCTTCCCGCCCGGGGATTTATCCTCTTTATAACCGCAGCTACCATAAAAACACCAATGCCGGGCTGACGTTCGGCGGCATGGTCACCGAGTTCAGAGTGGTGCCGTAACTGTGGCCGCCCGGCTTCCCGCCGGGTAGAATTTAATCGTCTTGGGGGAAAGAAAATGCCGACTGTAGAGCTTTGGGCCAAAGACGGTTACGTAAGTACTCCCGACGGCAACAGCATCTATTTTTGGGGTTTTGCGCGCAGCCGTGAAGGCAAGGCCCAGTTGCCGGGGCCCGCGATAATCGCCAGGCAGGGAGAACCCCTCACCGTCAGGCTGGTCAACCTTCTGCCGGAACCGGTTTCGCTTTCCTTCCCAGGGCAAATCGGGGTGACGGTGGACGGAAGCCCGGTTAGACCTCAGTACGAAGGCGGAAAGTTGGTCTCCTTCACCAACCACGCCCTCCCCGGAGAAAGCGTGTCCTACACTCTTGCGCCAACCAGCCCGGGCACGTTCCTTTACGAAAGCGGGTCGAATCCGCCCAAGCAGGTACCCTTGGGCCTGTACGGGGCTCTGGTGGTGAGGCCCGCCGACTATAATCCGGAAATCAAGGAGTACAAGACGGCCTACGGTTACGGGACCGATACGGCCTTCGACCGTGAGTACCTCTTAATCACGGGCGAAATCGACCCTGAGTTCCACCAGGCCGCAGCCGAAGGCCGCCCTTACGAGCTAAGCCGCTACAAACCCCGCTACTGGACGCTCAACGGCCGCTCGGCGCCGGACACCATGCTCCCGGACAGCGCCGCCCACCTTCCGCATCAACCCTACGGCGCCATGATCATGGCCGAACCCGGAGAAAAGGTGCTGCTGCGGTACATCGGCGCGGGAACCGCGCACCACCCGCTGCACCCGCACGGCAACCACACGCGGGTCCTGGCCCTGGACGGGAGGCTGCTCCGGAACGGCGCCTTCGACCGCTCCTACGAGCGGTTTACGGTTCTCGTCGGCGCCGGTCAGACCTGTGACCAGATTTACCAGTGGTTCGGCTTGGGCTATTCGCCGGAAAACCCGATCCCCACAGTTCTACCCAACCTGCGCAACCTGGGCATCGGCGACGCCGGTTGGACCATGTGGAGCGGGAGTCCCTATCTCGGCCTCAAAGGAGACATCCCCCAGGGCGTAGTCTCCTTCAACGAGGAAGGTGAGTACTATTTCATGTTGCATTCCCACCAAGAGTTTCAGATAACCAACTGGGGGGAATTTCCCGGCGGCCTGATGACCATGATCGCCGTTCATCCGCATTTAAGTCCCGATAGGGGCGTGTTGAAAGAGAGCGAAAGGGGTACGGGCTATGGGAATAGTGTTTAGCAGCCTGCAAGTCGTACCCGGATTGATAACCCTGGCCGGAAAGAGCATCCCTTTTTGGGGTTTTTCGTACGCTTACCATCCGCGGCCGCGGCCGCAGCTGCCCGGCCCTATTATCCAGGCGACGGCCGGCGACTATATAAGAATGGCGTTGGTCGTCCGGCCCAACGCTCCCTTCGGGGAAGATCTGTCCATCATTTTCCCGGGGCAGGAAGGCGTTGAGGTGCGCAGTATTCCCCGCTTTCCGTTTCGGCCCGTACAGCCGCAATATGCCGATGGAAAAATGGTTTCTTTGACCGACTACCTGGCCGCGGGTGAGATCGGGGCGATCGAGTACAGATTCCGAGCCGTTCGCTCCGGCATTTATCTCTACGAGAGCGGTACGAATTCGGCCGAACAAGTGCAAATGGGCCTCTACGGAGTAATAGTAGTGCGGCCGGTAGGTTACGGCCAACCGTGGCATCCAGATTTCCGCACGGCGTACGGCCGGGATACTGCGTCCAGGCACGATATCGAGAAAATCCTGGTCTTGGGCGAAATCGACAGCGCCATGCACAACAGCGTCGTTTCAAGGGCCGACTACAACCTGCTCGACTTCCGCCCCGACTGCTGGGTGATCAACGGCCGCTCCTTTCCACACAGCATCGCCCCGGACGACGATTCCAGCCAGCCTTACGGCTCGGCGATAACGTGCCGCGTGGGGCAGCGGGTGCTTCTGCGAATCCTGAATGCCGGCTTTCAAGCCCACACCCTTGCCCTCGGGGCCCTGACCGGCAGGGTAATAGCCGAAGATGGTTATCCGCTCAAGATCGGCAGTAGCGACGCCACCTACGAGAAAACGGCGGTGACCGTCGGGCCCGGCCGAAGCGTCGATCTCCTTGTTACCCCTCCTCATCCGGGCGAATTCTATGTCTACGACCGGGAATACCGACACCTGGTAAGTGACGACCGATTTCCCGGCGGAATGATGACAAAAATCACAGTTACTCCTTGATCCTAAGCTTTACGCGCTCCGACCAGGTCTTGAGCGCTTGCCGCCCGGCTGGCGGCCTCCCGCATCGCCGGCGCAGCGGCAGAAAATCTGCTGTTGACAAGATTAGGTATACGTAATAAAATGACAACAAAGGTGATCCTTTAAGCCATTCCGGGAGAGTGGCAAGGAGACATACGGTTTGTATCGTGTTGCCTCTTGGCCTGCCCGGCAAAGAGGCACTTTTACTACCCCTTTAAAGCGGTCCTGTGAGGCCGGAAAGGGTGCGGAGCAGGCCTACGCTCCCTGGCTGGCTCACGGCCGGGGAGTTTTTTCTTGACCGCACGGGGGTTGGAAGAAGACACACGAGGAAGATTCGAAAGGGGGAAAAGCAATGAGGTGCAAGGACGTCCTTTCCCTAGACTTCTGGTCGCGTGAGGAAATAGAAGAGGTCTTAAACCACGCCTGTGAACTGAAACGCCGCCTGGCGCAAGGCGAACGTTTTTCTTTGCTCGCAGGCAAGAACGTGACACTGGCCTTCTACGAGCCGAGCACCCGCACGCGCGTATCCTTCGAGGAGGCGGCTCAGCTGGGAGGCGCGCGTACGCATACCGTGCTCGCCGCCACGAGCAGCGCAGCTAAAGGCGAAAGCTTGGTAGACACCGCGCGCACGCTGGTCGCCGCAGGTGCCGACGCCCTCGTCCTGCGCCACCCTGCGGCAGGGGCGCCGGCGCTCGTGGCCCGGCACGTACCGGTGCCCGTAATCAATGCCGGCGATGGCGCTCACTCCCACCCCACCCAGTCCCTCCTCGACGCCTTCACCCTTTGGGAAAGGCTGGGTACGCTCGACGGCCTCACAGTAACCATCATCGGGGACATCCGGTTCAGCCGGGTGGCCCGCTCGAACATCACGGCCTTCACCCGCTTAGGGGCACGGGTGCGTGTGGCGGGCCCACCCACGCTCCTTCCGCCCGGCCTTGCGGTTCTCGGCGCGGAGGTTAAGAGCAGCGCGGAGGAAGCCCTGCGCGATGCAGACGTGGTCTACCTCCTCAGAGTACAAAAGGAACGCAGCTCCGCCGCCCACCTGCCCTCTTTAGCGGAGTATTCTCGTTTCTGGGGGGTCAACGAAGAACGGCTCGCTCCGGCCGGCCCGGAAGTCCTAGTCCTTCACCCCGGCCCGGCCAACATAGGCGTGGAGGTAAGCGCCGGTGTAGCGCGGTCGCCGCAGGCGCTTTTTACTACCCAGGTAACCAACGGGGTAGTAGTGCGGCTGGCACTCCTCAATCTCCTTCTAGGGGGGGACACGTATGCCTCTCGCTCTTAAAGGCGGTCGCGTCATCGACCCGGCCGCCGGCGTCGACGAGGTGCGCACCCTGCTCGTGGAAAACGGAACGATCGTGGCCGCCGGAAGGCTGGAGCCTCCCAGCGAAGCCTGCGTCATTGATGTTTCCGGAAAGCTGGTTCTACCGGGTTTTTGCGATCTCGGCGTGCACCCGCGGCGGCTGAGCCCCGCTCGTTTGGCCCGGATCGCCGCCGCGGCGGCTCGGGGCGGGTTTGCGGCCGTCACCGTCCTGCCGGACACCGATCCTCCTCTCGATAGCCCTCTTGCCGTCTACAGCCTGCGTGGCCTGGCCCGAACGGTCACCCCGCTCAAAGTGCGGCCGGTGGGAGCCATCACCCGGGGCCTGGCCGGCGCAGAGCTGGCGGACATTGGCAGCTTGGCCGAAGCCGGGGCGGTTGCCGCTTCGGACGGCGACCGGCAGCTCTCCAGCGCGCGGCTTCTGTATCTCGCCCTCCAGTATGCAGCTTACTTCGGGTTACCCCTCTTTCTTTACCCGCAAGACGCGTCCCTGGCGCAAGGCGGCGTGGTGCGCGAAGGCCCGGAATCTACCCGCTTAGGCCTCCACGGCATTCCGGCGGCCGCCGAGGAAATCGCCGTGGCTCGGGACCTTCTCCTCGCTGAGCACTCCGGCGGGCGCGTACACTTCCTCGGCCTCTCCTCGGCAGGGAGCGTCAAACTACTCAGGCAGGCACGAGAAGAAGGTGTGGCCGCATCCGCGGCCGTCACCCCCCATCATCTCCTCCTTACGGTGGCCGACATTCCGGATTACGACACCAACTTCAAGGTGCGGCCGCCTCTGGGCACGGCGGAAGATAGGGAAGCGCTTTTGGCCGCCCTCGCCGACGGCACAATAGGGGCGGTGACAAGTGATCATACGCCGGCGAGCCCTGAGGAAAAAGAGGTGGAGTTCGAACAGGCAGCGTGGGGAGCGAGCTCCCTCGCCACCCTGTTCCCCCTTCTCTACACCTACCTGGTCCTCCCGGGCAAGATCACACTCAATACTCTCGTGGCCCGTCTCACCGGCGGACCGACCCGCATCCTGGGCCAGAAAGAGCCCACCCTCGCCCCCGGCTCGGCGGCCGACCTCACCGTGATCGATCCGGAAAAGGAGGAAGTAATCTCCGCGGCCGCCCTACCACCGGAAGAACGAAACACCCCCTTCGCCGGCCGGTGCATCCGGGGCCTACCGGTACTCACCATGGTGAACGGCCGAGTGGTGTTTGAGCGGAAAGGAGTTGAGGAGAATGCCTAAGCCTGGATACCTGGTTCTGGAAAATGGCCGCGTTTTCCCCGGGGTCCTCGTTGGACCACACCGCGGAGTTATCGGCGAGGTGGTCTTCAACACCAGCATGACCGGCTACCAAGAGATCTTGACCGATCCGTCTTACGCCGGTCAGCTTGTGGCCCTGACCTATCCCCTCATAGGCAATTACGGTACCAACCGTGAAGACATGGAATCCGACGCCGTAGGAGCTGCGGCCCTGATTACGAGCGAGCTCTGCCTGCACCCTTCTAATTGGCGCGCCGAAAAAAGCCTGGCCGCCTTTCTTGCCGAACACGGAGTTCCCGCCTTGGCCGGTGTCGACACGCGCGCCCTGACGCTGTGTCTGCGTGAGGCCGGTACCATGCGCGGCGGCATCACTTCTAAGGACCCAGAAGGCTTTCTGGAACGGGTCAGGAGCCACCCTCTGCCGTCTTCCGAGGAACTCGTCGGGCGCGTAACAGCCCGCCGACATTATACCTTGGGCACCGGGCAGATCCATGCCGTGGTCGTCGACTTTGGGGCCAAGAGAGGGATTTTGCGCGCGCTCGTCTCCCGCGGCCTACGGCTTACGGTCGTCCCGGCAGCGACTTCTGCCGAAGAAATCTTAGAGCTCAAACCGGATGGTATTGTGCTTTCCAACGGTCCCGGCGACCCGGCCGAACTCGTTACCGCAAGCAAGACAGTGCGCTCGCTAATCGGCCGGGCCCCCATCCTCGGCATCTGCCTGGGTCACCAGCTGCTGGCGCTCGCTCTGGGGGCGAGAACGTACAAGCTTAAGTTCGGGCACCGCGGTGCCAATCATCCCGTCCGCGAGCTGGCTACGGGGCGTGTTCACATAACTTCGCAAAACCATGGCTACGCCGTATCGGCAGCCGGCCTTCCTTCCCAACTGGCGATCAGCCATGTCAGCCTCCACGACGGCACGGTGGAAGGCCTGCGTTCCCAGTCGTTCCCAGCTCTCTCAGTACAGTTTCACCCGGAGGCCGGTCCCGGTCCAAAGGATACGGGCGGCATCTTCGATGAGTTTCTGGAACTTATCGCCGGCCGGAAAGGTGGTACTCTCTGTGCCTAAACAGCCGGAAATCCGCAAAGTACTGGTCCTCGGTTCCGGCCCCGTCGTCATCGGCCAGGCGGCAGAGTTCGACTACTCCGGCTCGCAGGCCTGCCGCGCTTTGCGCGAAGAGGGAATTGAGGTTGTACTCGTGAACCCCAACCCGGCCACCATCATGACCGACCCCGAAGTGGGCGGCCGGGTGTACCTGGAACCACTGCAGCCTGAGTTCGTCGCCGCCGTCATAGCCCAGGAACGGCCGGACGGCCTTCTCCCCACCCTGGGCGGACAAACCGGCCTCAACCTGGCGGTCTCGCTGGCCGAGCAGGGAGTGCTCGCGCGTTACGGCGTCCGCCTTCTGGGGACGCCGCTTGAAACCATCCGCCGGGCCGAAGACCGGGAACTCTTTAAGCGCACCATGCTGGCTCTGGGCGAGCCGGTGCCGGAGAGCCTCGCCGTATCGGACCTCGAGGCGGCCCGGGCCTTCGCCCTCCGCGTCGGTCTTCCGCTGGTGGTGCGCCCTGCCTTTACCCTCGGCGGTACAGGAGGCGGCATAGCAGCCACCCTGGAGCAACTGGAAGAAGTGGTGGGGCGAGGTCTGACCGCCTCGCCTGTGCACCAGGTGCTTCTGGAAAAGAGTCTCGGCGGCTGGAAGGAAATCGAGTTTGAAGTCTTGCGCGACGGTGCGGACAACGCGGTCGCCGTGTGTGCCATGGAAAACCTTGATCCCATGGGCGTGCATACGGGCGACAGCGTTGTCGTGGCCCCCACGCAGACTCTCCGTGACGAAGAGTACCAGCTGCTCCGCAAGGCGGCTCTTCGCATCATCCGTGCCCTGGGCATCGAGGGCGGGTGCAACGTACAGTTCGCCCTTGACCCTGCGAGTTCATCTTATTACGTAATAGAGGTCAACCCGCGGGTAAGCCGTTCCAGCGCCCTCGCTTCCAAAGCCACCGGCTACCCTATTGCCAAGGTGGCCGCCAAGATCGCCCTCGGCTGCACCTTACCTGAGCTTGCCAACTCAGTCACAGGCGTCACTTCTGCCGCCTTCGAACCTGCACTGGACTATGTGGTGGTGAAGTTCCCGAGCTGGCCTTTCGACAAGTTCCCCCTGGCCGACCGTTACCTGGGAACGCAGATGAAGGCCACCGGGGAAGCCATGGCCCTCGCGCGCACCTTCCCTGCCGCACTCCTTAAAGCCGTGCGTTCCACAGGGTTAAAGACGGCCGGGCTTGTCCTGCCCGCCCTGGCAGCTTGGAGCGAGGCCCAACTTAGGGAAGCGATCAGCCGCGCCACCGATTTCCGGCTCTTCGCCCTGGACGAAGCCCTTCGGCGCGGGCTGTCGCCGGACACACTTAGAGAATGGTCTGGCATCGACCCATGGTTTCTGGCCGAACTTTCGCGGATTGCGGAAGTGGAAAACAAGCTGAGTGCAGCCGGCCCCAAGCTCACAGCAGATCTCCTCTTTAAGGCCAAACGCCTCGGTTTCAGCGACGCCGACATCGCGCACCTAAGCCGGTGCAGAGAAGAGCAGGTTGCTGAGCTAAGGCTTCAGACCGGACTTAGGCCTGTCTATAGGACTGTAGACACCTGCGCCGCCGAGTTTCCTGCGCGGACCCCATATTACTACTCTGACTGCGCCGGAAGCGAAGATGAGGCACCCCCTCTCCCTGAGCCCGCAGCCGTCGTGCTGGGCGCCGGTCCGATACGCATCGGCCAGGGAATCGAGTTCGACTACTCGAGCGTAAAGGCAGTAGAAGCTCTGCGCGAGGAAGGTTACACCAGCATCATCATCAACAACAACCCTGAAACCGTCTCCACCGACTGCGACGTCTCCGACCGCTTGTACTTTGAACCGCTTACTCCAGAAGACGTTAAAAATGTATTGGCAAAAGAAAACCCGGCCGCCGTCTTCACCCAGTTCGGCGGCCAGGTCAGCATCAAGCTGGGAGCGGCGCTGGCTCAGGCGGGCTACCCCTTGTGCGGAAGCGGTCAGGAGACCATCGATCTGGCTGAAGACCGCCGGCGCTTCCGCGCCCTTCTCGCCGAGCTCGGCATCCCCCAGCCGGCCGGGGGCACAGCCCGTACACCGGACGAGGCACGCGCCGTGGCCGCCGCCTTAGGCTACCCCCTTCTCCTCAGGCCCTCGTACGTACTGGGGGGACAGGCCATGCAGATAGTGGAGGGCGAAGAAGAACTGGAAACGTATGCCCGCTGGGCTTTTGCCGCCTCACCTGGAGAACCGGTGCTCATTGACCGTTATCTCCCGGGTATTGAACTCGAAGTGGATGCAGTGACCGACGGCACGAATGTCCTCATCCCGGGCATCCTCCGGCATATCGAACGGGCCGGCATCCACTCGGGTGACAGCATCGCCGTTTACCCCGCCCCCGACCTTTCCGCCGCCCAGGCCGCGACCATACTCAGGTACACCGAGCTGCTCAGCCGGGGCCTTCGCGCGCGGGGCCTAATCAATGTGCAGTTTGTGCTTCACGAAGAGTGTGTCTACGTGATTGAGGCCAACCCCCGCGCCAGCCGTACCGTGCCGTTCTTGAGCAAGGTAACGGGTATTCCGTTGGTTAAGTCGGCAGTACAGGTATCCCTGGGGCGGCGTCTGGCGGAGCTCGGCTACGGCACCGGAATTGCACCGGCAAGACAGCATGTGGCCGTGAAGCTGCCCATTTTCTCCACGCACAAGCTGCCTGGAGTCGAAGCGGCATTGGGACCCGAGATGCGCTCGACCGGGGAAGTGCTCGGCCTGGGGCTCGACCTCCCCACCGCCCTCTGGCGGGGCTTCCTGGCTGCCGGTTTGAAGCTGCCCCGCGCAGGCACCGTGCTGGCGAGCATCGCCGACCGGGACAAAGAGGAAGCTCTGCCTTATCTCGCCGACCTGGCCCAACGAGGCTTTCGCCTGTCGGCGACCCAAGGCACGGCCGATTTCCTGGCGCGGCACGGAGTAACCTCCCGTAAGGTGCTCAAAATTCGGGAAGGCACACCCAACCTCCTCACCCATCTTCGTGCCGGCGAGGTCGACCTCGTCGTGAACACCACTACCCAGGGCCAAGACGCCAGACGAGACGGCTTTCTCATCCGCCGAGCAGCCATCGAAAGCGGGATCCCCTGCTTCACCTCTTTGGACACCCTGCGCGCTTATATCTTAGCCCTCGAGGCTGCGCCCGCTTCCCGGCCGGACGTCCGCGCTCTGAACGATTACCTTGCCGCCGCCGGGACCAGAGGGGCGTGAACACGGAAGATTGCAAAAACTGGCCGAGGAGTCCAGGACGGTTGATGAAGCTGCTGGTAGAAGAAACACGAGCGCCGGATTTCTTCTCACTCCTCCCCGTGGAAAAAAGGTGGTGACTAGACCATGGCGATAACGGTCAGGGAAGCGCTTACCATCGGCCCGCTGGTGCACAGCGCGGTGCTCGCCGGCTCGTCCGGGCTCGACCGTGTGATAAAGACCGTCACCGTGCTGGAAGCTCCGGACAGTTATGAATGGATAAAAGGAAATGAGTTGGCGCTGACCATCGGCTACATGTACAAAGACAAGCCTGAGCTGCTTGCCCCGCTAGTTGAAGAGCTGGCGCGAAGGGGTGCGGCCGCCCTGGGGATCAAGTTCAAGCGCTACCTATCGGACGTGCCGCAGGCCGTCCGGGAAAAGGCGGACCGGTTGGGTTTCCCGGTGCTCACCATCCCTTATGACTGCGGTTGGATTGACATCCTGAAACCGCTTTACCATTACCTGCTTGACGAGGAAACTAAGAGGCGTTATCACGCGCAGCAGGTCAACGCCCACTTCATCGAAATTCTCTTGAAAAACAAGGGCCTGACCCCCCTGCTTCAGAGCCTGAGCGAGATGATAATGTCTCCGGTAGCCGTCTTCGATGCCTACCACGAGGAGCTGGCCCGCGCCTTCCCACCCGGCCGGACGCCACGAGGTGCGCCGCCCGAAGGCCCCGGGTTAACCTATCCCATTTTCCTCCCCAAGGCCAAGGCGGGGTATTTAATCGTTTACGCGGCGGGTCCCATAACTCCGCTCGACACCGTCACCATCAACCAAGCGCTCACAGCCATCGCTCTAGAGTTCCTCAAGGAACAGGCGATCAGGGAAGTTGAAAGAAGGTACGAAAATCAATTTCTCACCGACCTTTTAAACGGCAACTTTGATTCGAAAGAAGTAGTGCTGAGACGGGCGCAGGTCTTCGGCTGGAACTTCGCCTGGGGGCACATAGCGGTTCTGGTGGAAATCGATCAGTTCAACGAATACTTGCTGGAGCACGGCAACGCCGACGTTTACCGCATGAGAAGGGACCAGCTCCTCGAGCTGGCCAAGAAAGAGTTTTCCCGCCGCCTGCCGCAGGCCGTCGTCTCCGATCACGGCAACCGGGTCCTCATTATTACCCTGGGGCCGACAGAAACTGCATCCTCCAAGCTCAAGGCCCAGGTTGCGGAAGCCGTCACCGGGCTCGTAGCCGAAGTGGCCCGCGTTTTGACCCCTTTTACCGCCTCCGCCGGGCTGAGCGCCTATTACCGGGAAATCACCGATCTTCGTTGCAGCTACACCGAGGCCAAAGAGGCGCTCGCCTTTGGGCGCGCTTTCAAGGGTCCGGGGTCGGTGACCTGTTTTGACGACCTGGGTGTCTACCGCCTGCTCTGCAACCAGTCGCGGGAACGGCTGGCCGCTTTCGCCCGGCAATACTTGGGACCCCTCCTGGAGTGCCAGGCGAAGCAAAAAGCGAACCTCCTTGAGACGCTGCGCACCTACCTCCGGCACGGGGGAAACATCAGCGCGGCCGCTGAAGCCATGTACCTGCACCGGCGGACGCTGCAGTACCGGCTGCGCAAGATACAAGGCATCTTACAGGTCGATCTGGCCGATCCCGTAAACAGGCTGAACCTATCCGTCGCTTTTATGGCTCTGGCCCTTCTCGACGGCAAGGAAGCTTAGGTAAAAACGAAAAGGTTCTACGGCTTTCAATAGGGCTGCCGGCGGACCGCGACAGCCTGCGAAGTTCATCCGGAGGTGGTCGAGAACCTCCGGCCTTTTTTATCGCAGAGGGAAATTGTTGGCTAAGTTTTTGGTCAGGGTGGTCAAAGGTAAATGCACTAAAAGATAGAACGATTACAAGCAAAGGAGGGAAACAAATGGCCCGCTTTGACTTGCTCGTCATAAATGCCCGCATTGTCGATGGCACAGGTGCCCCCTGGTACCGCGGTGAAGTGGCCGTAAAAGACGGCAAGATCGCTTATATCGGCGCACCGGGGGAAACAGCGCCGGCGGACGCTTCTAAAGTGGTCGACGCCGGCGACAAGGTGGTAAGCCCCGGGTTCATCGACATCCACGCCCATTCGGACTTCCTGCTGCTGCGTGACCCTGCCGACCTGGGTAAGCTGCGCCAGGGCGTCACAACGGAGATTGTGGGCCAGTGCGGCCTCACCCCTGCTCCGGTAAGCGAAGAGTACAAAGACCTGCTCAAGCAGTACACCAGCTTTCTGCACGCCGGGGCCGAGCTCGACTGGAGCTGGCGCAGCCTCGGGGATTACCTGAAACGGGTCGAAGACGCCCGCCTCGGAATCAACGTCGGTTTTTGCGTCGGGCACGGCAGCATCCGCCTGGCCGTCATGGGTTTCAGCAGTGCCAAAGCCGGGCCGGAAGAACTGGCGAAAATGCAGGAGCTCACGCGGGAAGCCATGGAAGACGGCGCCTTCGGCGTCTCTTCCGGACTCATCTACCCGCCCGGCATGTACTCCGACACAGAAGAGCTGATAGAGGTGTGCCGCGCAGCCGCCCCTTACGGCGCCGTCTACCTCACCCACATGCGCAATGAGTCCGATCATCTGCTCGAGGCCGTAAAAGAAGCCATCCGCATCGGCGAAGAAGCCGGCATCCCGGTGCAGATCGTACACCACAAGGCCTGCGGCCGGCAGAACTGGGGCCTTGTTCGGGAAAGCCTGCGCCTCATCGAAGAAGCCCGCGCCCGCGGCCTGGACATCACGGTAGACCAGTATCCTTACACCGCCACCAGCACTACCCTCAGCGCAATTTTGCCCCCCTGGGCGCAGGTAGGCGGCGTAGAGGCGCTTTGCGCCCGGCTGGACGACGCCGATGAGCGCGCCCGCATGCGCGAGGACATTGAACACGGCGGCGGGTGGGAAAACCAGATCGTCTCCTGCGGCGGCCTGGACGGCATCCTCATAATCTACGCGCCGGCCACCCCGGAGGTGCAGGGCAAGACCGTCGCGGCGGCGGCCGAGGAGCGAGGGGGCGACCCGCTGGAGTTCGCCTTCGATGTGATCAAAGCCAACCGCGGCGCCGCCACCGCCTGCTACTTTGCCCTCTGCGAGGATGATGTAAAGTACGTGATGCGCCATCCCTTGGTGATGGTGGGTTCTGACGGCATCCCTACGCCGCCCTCGGCTCAGCCGCACCCGCGCATGAACGGCACCTTCCCCCGCGTCCTCGGGCACTACTCGCGCGACGAAAAGGTGATGCCCCTCGAAGAGGCCGTGCGCAAAATGACCGGCTTCCCGGCCGCCCGTTTGAAACTCACAAACAAAGGCCAGATTGCGGTCGGCAAGGATGCCGACCTCGTGATATTCGACCCGGCAACCATCATCGACCGGGCCACCTACACCGACTCCCAGCTCCCGCCCGCCGGCATCGACTATGTTTTTGTGAACGGCGTCAAGGTGATAGACCACGGCGAGTACACCGGGGAACGGCCCGGGCGCCTGCTCAGACGCCGGACGAGGTAGCCGGGTCGAGATTGACCACGGAACCAAAGCAGCAGGAAGAAGCAACAGCCTAGTGCAGGGGAGGTACACAAACCGGATGAAAGACCTGGACAGCCGCAATTATGACATCCGTGATATCGAAATCGACCCCCGTTTTAAGATTGCCTACAAAGAGATGCTTCTAACATTGGGGGTCTGGTTCCTTTTCATGGTTGTTAGCCTGGTGGTGGCGTATACCTTGGGTAAAGGCCCCGTAGACCAGTACACGTACGTACTCGGGATGCCTGCGTGGTGGTTCGGTGCCGTTGTCGTATCCGCAATCTTCGCCGTGATCGTAATTTACATTTCGCAGTTTGTCTTTACCGATGTCGAACTAACAGATGAGCCGACCCAGACCCTAACAACTCGTAACCGGAACAACTAAACGGCGCACAAGGAGGTCATGAGCTAGATGGAAGTCCCCGCGCAGCTAAGGATGATCATCTTCGGCACTTTTCTTCTCTATACAGCCGTCCTCTTGGGCATAGGGGTCTACTCCCAGCGCAGCATGCAAAAGGTGGCCCTCGCCGACTACGTCGATGAGTTCTACACGGCCGGCCGAGGCATGGGCGCTTTGGTGGTAGCCATCATGATCGCCGCCGGTTTGTGCAGTGCCGGAACGTTTCTGGGCGGTCCCGGGCTCGGCTACGCCGTCGGCCTGGCCTGGGCGCTGGCTGCTTTCTCCCAGAATTTCATGAACTTCTGCGTCCTGGGGGAAGTAGGAAAAAAGATCGGTATAGTGGCCCGGCGCATCAAGGCCCAGTCTTACCTGGACATCCTCGTTTACCGCTACGAGCGTAACCCGGTTGTCGCGCTCCTAGGAGTGCTCTCGATGGTCGTTTTCATGGGAGCGTACGTCACTTCCCAGTTCGTCGGCGGTGCCCGCCTGTTCGAAAGCATGACCGGCTTCCCCTACTGGCTCGGCCTCGTCCTCTTTTCGGTAGTCGTGCTCATCTATGCTGCCTTCGGCGGCATGAAGGGCGTTTCGCTCGCGGTGATCGTCCAAGGCCTGGTCATGACCATCGCCGTACTCGTCCTTTTCTTCGCCGCCATGGGAAGGCTTATGCCGCTCGAACCTGCCATTCGCAGGATCGGGCAGCTCGATCCTAAGCTGATTTCGCCCTGGACCTGGAAACCTGAGTATGAGTTCTCCATGTGGGTTGTGTTCGGACTCGTTACCCTCGGTCTTCCGCACGGCGTGCTGCCCGCCTTAACCTACAAGAATACCAAGGCCATGCGCAGCGCCATCGTCCTCGGGACCGTCTTTGTGGTTCTCTGGACGCTGATGCTCATTTGGATGGGCAACCTCACCCGTGCCCTCATCCCCAACCTCAAAGTACCGGACCACGCCATTCCCAGCCTGGCCATGACGGTGCTGCCGCCCTGGCTTACCGGCGTCGTCCTCGCCGGAGTGGCGGGAGCCATTCAATCGACGGTCGGCGCCATGATCCTCGTAATAAGCGCCGCGATCGTGCGCGACGCCTACCTCGCCTTCATCAACCCCAAGGCGACCGCCCGGCAGCTGAAGTCCGTGACCCAAATCACCACGGTCGCCATCTGCGCTGTAGTCTTCCTGGCGGCCCTCAACCCGCCCAAGGCCCTCGAGTGGGTCATCGTCTTCGCCATCGGCGGCCTGGCCTCCAGCTACTTCTTCCCCATGCTGCTCGGCCTCTACTGGTGGCGGGCCAATGAGTACGGCGCCGTCGCCGGGATGGTGGGCGGTCTTGTTACTTATATGTTGATTAAAGGTAAGATCTTGCCCGCTCTGGCCTTCGGGATGGACCCCATCGTGACCTCCCTCGCCGTGTCTGGTCTTCTCGTTGTGGTCGTCAGCCTGCTCACGCCGCAACCGAGCAAACGCGTCGTCCTGACCTACTTCGGCAAAGGCGTACCGGAAGAAAGGTAAAAAGTTGCCGAGGGGCCTGCGGAAAGAGGTCCATCGGTTCAGGCAAAGGAGGACTAAACATGCTGGATCTGCTCCTTAAGAACGCGCGCATTGTGGACGGTACGGGCGGACCCTGGTTTCACGGGAACATCGGCATCCAGGAAGGCAAAATCGTGTACGTGGGCCCTGAGTCCCCGCCTGCGCGCCGAAGCATCGACGTGCAGGAAAAGGTGGTGGCGCCGGGGTTCATCGACATCCACAGCCATTCCGACTTCGTTTACTTCAGTGACCCGGCAAACACGCCGAAGCTCTTGCAGGGCGTCACCACGGAAGTGAACGGCAACTGCGGCTTATCGGCAGCTCCGGTCTCGGAAAAATACCTGGACGAACTGCGCCGCTACACCGGGTTCGTCCAGGCCGGACAGAGCTGCAGCTGGCACTGGCGCAGCTTCGGGGACTACCTTAGCGAGCTCGAAAAACTGCCCCTCGCGCTCAACGTGGCCGCCTGCGTCGGCCAGGGCAGCGTAAGGATTGCGGTCATGGGCTTCGCCGACCGCACCCCGACGCCGGAAGAGCTGGCCCGAATGCAGGAGCTGGTCGCCGAAAGTATGGACTGCGGCGCCTTCGGCGTGAGTACGGGCCTCATCTACCCGCCGGGCGTTTACTGCTCCACCGAAGAGCTCATCGAGGTGTGTAGGCCGGCGGCGGCCCGGGGCGGGATATACTTCACCCACATGCGCAACGAGTCCAACCGGCAGCTCGCTGCCCTGCAAGAAGCGCTGCGCATCGGGCGGGAAGCGGGCATGCCTGTTCAGATAGCCCACCACAAGGTAGGCGGCAAACCCAACTGGGGGCAGTCGCGGGAAACGCTGGCCCTCATTGAGAAGGCGCGGGCTGAGGGACAAGACGTAACCTTGGACCAGTACCCGTACACCGCCGGCAGCACCACGTTGAGCGCGGTTCTGCCGCCCTGGGCTCAGGCGGGCGGAGTGCAGGCGCTGCTCGAGCGGCTGCGCGACGAAGGCACCCGGCTCAAGATCAAAGACGCCATCGCCCACGAGAGCAACTGGGAGAACCTGGTCCTCTTCAGCGGCGGCTGGGACGGCGTTCTCATTACCTCGGCACCCAAAACGCCGGAGTACGAAGGCAAGACCGTGCTTGAAGCCGCCGAGCTCGCAGGGAAGGCGCCGGACGACCTGGCCTTGGATATCGTCCTCGCCAACGAGGGCAGCGCCGCCTGCTGCGTTTTCATGATGCACGAGGACGATGTCAAAAACATCATGCGCCACCCGGCGGTGATGGTCGGCTCCGATGGAATTCCGGCGCCTCCGGGAGCCAAGGCTCACCCGCGCATGGCCGGTACCTTCCCGCGTATTTTGGGCCACTACGTGCGCGAAGAAAAAGTCCTGACCCTTGAAGAGGCCGTGCGCAAAATGACCGCCCTGCCCGCCAGGCGGCTCGGCCTTTTCCAAAAGGGCCTCATCCAACCGGGCGGCGACGCCGACCTGGTCGTCTTCGATCCGGAGACCGTAGGCGACTGCGCCACCTACCAGGAGCCTACGGCGGCACCTACCGGTATCGAATATGTCTTCGTCGGCGGTACCTTGGTGCTGGACCACGGCCGGCCGACCGGCGCCCATCCGGGTAGAGTCCTGCGCCATCGGAGGTAGCGGCTATGTTCGACATTGTGATCCGGCACGGCAAGATCGTCGACGGCAGCGGGAACCCCTGGTTCTACGGCGACGTGGCCGTAGAGAACGGGCGCATCGTCCAGGTGGGCCGGGCAGACGGCCCGGCCCGCGCGGTGTTCGAGGCCGACGGGCTCGTGGTCGCCCCGGGCTTTATCGACAGCCACTCGCACGCGGACTTCGTCTGCGCCGCCGTCCCCGCTGCCGAAAGTAAAATCATGCAAGGGGTCACCACGGAGGTGGTGGGGCAGTGCGGCCTCGCCCAGGCTCCGGTAAACCCGAAGACTCTGGCCGATCTCCAAGCCTACCTCGCCCCGTTCATCCCCAAGGGAGTGGAACCGGACTGGTCGTGGCAGAGCCTGGATGATTATTTGAGCCGCATCGAAAGGCAGGGCAACAGCACCAACCTCGCCTTCCTGGTCGGCCACGGGACCCTGCGCCTGGCGGTGATGGGGTTCGAAGACCGGGAGCCGACGGCGGCCGAGCTGGAGAAGATGAAGGCCCTCTTGGCCGAAAGCATGGCCGCGGGCGCTTTTGGCCTCTCCACCGGCCTGATCTACCCGCCCGGCTGCTTCGCCGAGACGGAAGAACTCGTCGAACTTGCCCGCGCGGCCGCAGCCGCCGGCGGGGTGTACACCAGCCACATCCGCAACGAAGGCGATCGGCTCGTGCCGGCGGTAGAAGAAGCCATCCGCATCGGCGAGGCGGCGAACATCCCCGTCTGCATTTCACACCACAAGGCAGCCGGCCGCGCCAACTGGGGTAAAACAAAAAAGACCCTGGCGAATACGACACGAACCGAGCAGCAGTAGCGGCTGGCCGCGCCTCTCTCTCACCATACGTACCGTTCGTTATACGGGCGGTTCACCGAGCCTCACGAATGTTTCGCTGGTGCTCGGTTAAACTCATAAGGCCCTGGGCTTCCCAATGGAGGTTGCCCAGGGCCTATTTATCGGCAGGTGAGCCGTTCGCCGGCGGCCCCTGCGGGCTTGGGGAAGTTTCGATGCATCTTCGTTCCCTCAGGCGCCTGCGGGCAGAAGCATCACCCTATGAAGCCATCGGCGCGGATAAGGAAGGAATGAAGTCGACCGCCGGCTTTAAAGGCAAGAAGCGGCGGTGCGGAACCTAGTTTCAACAATGTTATGTAAATACCGGGCCGCCCCGGCAGCCAAATCCGGGTCAAACTGCGTCCCGGCGTTTCTTTCGATTTCTGCGAGCGCCTCTTCCCAACTCAGGCGCGGCCTGTAAGGGCGATTTGATATCATGGCATCCAATGCATCCGCCACCGCCAGCACTCGAGCTCCTACAGGAATGTCAGCTCCTGCAAGTCCAAAATAGCCTTTGCCGTCCCAGCGCTCATGGTGATAAAGGATCGAACCGATGATTCCCGCAGGGGTTTCGGGGTCCATCTGCCGGACGATGGCAACGCCCAGGGGAGGGTGCCGCCTGATTGCCAGCCACTCGTCAGGCGTTAAAGGGCCGGATTTTGACAGAAGACCCTGTTCAAGTTTTATTTTGCCGATGTCGTGAAGAAGAGCAGCCGTGTACAGCTCCTCCCGTCGCACATCCAAGACGCCTGGTGGGAGCAACTCCACCAACATTAAGGTCAAGTTCGCTGTGTTCAGGGAATGGCGCCATAAGCCCGCTCCGCTGTTTTTCAGCTTGGTCGCCAAGGCCAAGAGAGCTTCCCGCTTCATCGGCGCCACTCCCTGAAGATTATTTACGCACTATCTCATGGGTGGTTTCATTAATGTAAAACAAGCTGGATGAAACTTGTTCCTGGAGGCGCAGGCTCCTGTTTCCGAAGCGTATCTGTATGCCTGGATAGGCTTTGGCGACATAGATAGAACCTTCCGCCGTCGTTTCAAGGACTACCTCTTCTTCAGAGAACGGTGAGCCGACTTCACCCAGGATGCGGATGTCACCGCGCGCATGGATCCAGCTGCGCCTTACTGTACCCTTAATTGTAACCTCTCTGCCTGCGTTGATCCGGCAGTCAAAACATCCTTTGTCATCGGTCACAGTAATGGAGGAGGCTGCTTTAAGGTTGCTTCCCCACGCCCACCGGAGGGCCAGATCGGCCTCGTCGCGGCGTGTCGCGAGGAGTTTTTCTTCCACCTTCTTTAAGTTGTGGCCTATCGAACGTAAATCTTCTTGCGGGAAAATGCGATGTCGTTTAAAGAAGGTGATTGCCGTTACAGACTGGGCGGTAATCACGGCTATTTCGTCGAAGTAACGCTCGTCTAGTTCCTGGTAAGTCCGGGCAAGATCGAAGATGTAAAGCTGCCAAAGTTTGAGCTGGCCTTCGTCAAGGGAATTCCGTTCCGTGGCCTGTTGCCAGATGGAGCTTAGCGGCCTTATCAGCGCCAAAGCTTCTGTCGCGAACCAACTCAGACGCCCGGCACAGGCCTGTGAACTTATTAAACACCCGTCTACGTCGATCCCGGCGTTTCCCAACAGAAAGGCATTGGAGGCATTGCCTTTCACTACCAACTTACCGCCCGCTTCTACCTTGGCGCGCTGCTCGATGTTCCCCAGGACCAAGACGTCCCCGGTGAAGGTCAGATTGCCGGTGTGCAAGTCAACATCTCCAGCATGAACGTAGATGTCCATTATTCCAATCTCAATGCCGCCGTGCGTCACGCGCCTCACCGGGCGCCCGTACTTCTGCGCTACTATGCTCTTGCCGTCTGGACCCAAGATCACTTCGTTTTCACGCAAAACGTATGCGGCTTCCTTAACCGGCTCACTGGGGAGAACCACTCCTTTGACCGTTATCCCGCTTTTGCCGACAACCGCCGGTTCCACACACGCGATTACCTCACCCGGCTGGACTGTCGGCAGCTGGCACTTCTCCCAGTAATTAACCTTTGCTGCTTCGCCGTGTTCGATACGGGTCAGCGTCAGGGGCTTCACAAAGCGAACCCGGCCATTCTTCCCGGGCTGCGGTCGGACGCCGCGGGCCACGAGCGTAGGTTCACCATCGGCGGCGAGGACCGCCCGTTGAATGGCCACTTCGTCTATGCCACAGGTTATCCGCTTTTCCTGAAGCGCTTTCATAACTTCAGTAAAAGTCACCGTGTTTCTCTTTTCGACCCGCCGCTCACATCTGGCTATTAAATAGTAGGTGGGAGCCTGGTCCAGCAGGTGATAAGTAACTACTTCCTCTGGAAACACCTTGAGCGTTACGCTCATATCATCCGGCGACACATCCAGTGCGAATCCGCCTTCCCTTTTCCTGGGGGAAGGAACCTGGAGCTCGATTGAGTTGCCGGCCCTTACGGGCGTCGGCCCCCACACCTCTACCCCATTGACTTTCACCGTAACCCCTTCGCCCGGGACTATTACGGCAGGCTTACCTCCTGCGATCGGATCAACAACGGAGACCTCCCCCTTTTGTATGCCCGCCAGTCCGTCTCTCGGCGCCCCGACCCCCTGTTCGTCCTCCGGCCGGCGCCGGGGATTCCAAGATATGCGGTACAGGCCCGGGAGCACAGGGATGCCAAACCAAGAATTGGGCGGCCTCACCATCGTCAGCCGGAGGGCAGCCCTGTCTTTTTTCAAGCGCCGTTCAACGGCGCGCAAGGCCTCTTCCTTCGAATACGCCCGGACAAGCATGCTGTTCTCCGATGAAGGCATTTGGATCCCACCCCCGGCGGCTTTCCGAAGTTGGCACCTCGAGTTGCAGCACACGTTCCACGAGCGACCGGTATTTGTATCCCGGCCTGATGCCGCGCAGCATCTCGCAAAACCTGTTTTCCGGGATTCCGTAGCGCGTGCAGAACTCGCGTTGGGACCAACCTCTTTCGAGCAACGCTTTTTTTACAGCCAAGCCGAAGTAAGTTATTTTGCCCATGGCATAAATCTCCATTGGTAGTACAATAGGAATGATGGATTACCAGGTTGGGTCCATTGTACTGCGTGACTTTGGTACCAGTCAAGCTTGATATGGCGTGATCTTGGTACATCCCTCCTGGTTTTCCTTCTCTTTCCTAACCTTTAGCCTAGAAATCTGGTTAATTCAACACGATTTTGCGTTGGAGGTCGAAATATGGAGACTATTGGGCAGCGATTGCGGGCGCTTCGTCTTAGGCTGGGCCTCTCGCAGTATCAGGTCGCCACCGCCACCGGTATTACCAGAGGAAACATCTGCAACTACGAACTCGACAAGTTTGCACCTACGGCCGAGACGCTCATTCGGTTGGCGGCCTTCTTCGGTGTTTCCATTGACTGGTTGCTCACAGGGAACGTCAGTTGCTCGCTTGCCACTCAGGAAAAGGAGCAGTTCCTTCTTGAGCAATTTCGTTCCCTTCCACCCGATCTGCAGAATGAGGTCCTTGACTTTGTCGCGTTCCTGCAGAGTAGAAGGGCGGCCCAAGACGAGAATGACCTTTAATGTGGAATTTATTCCACAGCATTCCATCGCCGAATTTACCATCAAGCCGAGGGTGGATAGGATAGAGAGGCAAAAAAGTAGCGGGAAACATCGCCTGCCTTGCAGGGATCTCCCGCTTCTTTGACTTTGGTATTGAAAAATACGCCCTGGCCGAACTCTGCAGCGGAAAGGTCTAGGGCGACAACAGCGTAGGTGGTTGAGGGGCCGGGGGCCTAATCAGTAAGAAGGCTGAGCAGCTCCCGCTCCAGTTTCTTGTTCAATACCGCCAAGTCTTCGTGACGGATTACAGCTGCTTTAGCGAGCATCAGGGGACGGCCGACTTTCACGCAGATTCGACGGCGTCGCAGAATGAAAGTACCTGGGGCTAAAACATCTCTGCTTCCTGTTATACCTATCGGCAGCACCGGCGCCCCCGACTTCAAAGCCAGATAAGCCCAACCGGGCATGGGATGACGCAGCCGGCCGTCAGAACTTACCCCTCCTTCGGGGAAAAGACCGATAGTCCCCCCGCGTTCAAGTACGGCGAGTGACTTCCTTATGCTGCCGAGGTCACTCTTTTTCTGATGTACCGGCATCGAACCAGCTGACCTTATGACCTGCCCAACAACCGGAATTTGAAAAAGGTACGACGCGGCGAGGAACGTTATGCGGCGCGGTATGCATGCCATAAGCACCAGCGGATCTAAAAGGCTTTGGTGATTGGAAACCAAAATAAGCGCACCCTGCACCTCAAGGTTCGTCATGCCCTCGACCTTTACCCCGCCGGTGGCCGCCAAGAGCAGTTTGCACAGGGCTCTCAGCAGACTGTACATAATCCTTGTGGTTGCAGAAGGACGCACGGCTGAGCCCCCCCGAGATCACCGGCCGGCAGGTCAAGGCAGTTCGTAAGGCCTTGTTCATTCAGCGCTTGGACTGCTCCAGAGGCAGGCCCCTTCTTGGACGGAGCGAACCAGGGCCGGATACCGGCACATAAAGCCCCGCTTTATCTTGGCTGGCGGCGGTGACCAGGTCTGAAGCCGGTTCTGTATCTCCGCGTCGGTCAGCTCAATTTCAAGGCGGCGGTTCGGGATGTCAATGACAATCGTGTCGCCGTCCTCCACCACCGCCAGGGGGCCCCCTTCCATGGCCTCGGGCGTGACGTAGCCGATGCAGGGGCCGCGGGTCGCGCCGGAGTAACGGCCGTCGGTGATCATAGCCACCGAATCACCCAGTCCCATGCCCACCAAGAGCGCCGCCGGGATGCTCAGCTCCCGCATTCCAGGGCCGCCTTTCGGCCCCTCATACTTGATCACCAGGACATCGCCCGGCTTTACCCGGCCGCCGAGAAGGAGCGCCTTAACCTCCTCTTCCGAATTGACCACCCGCGCCGGGCCGCGATGGACAAGCATCTTAGGCGAAACCCCGCTTTGCTTGACGACGGCGCCACCAGGCGCCAGGTTACCATACAGGACTGCCAAACCGCCCTCGCCGGCCAGCGGCTGCTGCAAAGGGTGAATAACATCAGGGCGCTTGAGCTGGGCCTGGGCCACCTGGTCGCGTAGACTCGCACCGCCGACGGTGGGTAAATCTAAATCAAGCAGGGGGCTCAACTCCTTCATCAGGGCCATCACCCCGCCCGCCGCATCGAAATCCTCCAGCGTAAACGAGGAAGCGGGTTTAAACTTGGCCAGCAGCGGAGTGGTACGGCTCAGTTCATCAAAGACGGAAAGAGGCATTTCCCACCCTGCCTGCCGGGCAATGGCCGGCAGGTGCAGCACGGTGTTGGAAGAGCCGCCCATAGCCATGGTGACCCGGACGGCATTGCTAAGTCCGCGGCGGTTGAGCATTTGCCGCGCCGTCACTCCCTGGCGGACCAGCTCCACCGCGCGCCGGCCGCTCCTGCGGGCCAGGTGCAAACGACGTGCCTCCACCGCCGGGATGGTGCCGCCGCCGGGCAGGGAGAGGCCCAACGCTTCCACCAGACAGCTCATGGTGTTGGCGGTGCCCATCATCCCGCAGGCGCCGCAGGTTCGATTAGTGTTGGCTTCTATATCATAGAACTCCGCGGCCGTAATCTCTCCGCCCTGGTAGCGACCCATCGCTTCCTTTATATCCGACATGACCATTTTACCGCCCGCGTACTCGCGCGCCAGCATGGGGCCGCCGGGAACAAAGACTGTCGGGAGGTCAAGGCTGGCGGCCGCCATAAGCATCCCTGGGACAACCTTATCGCAGGAAGCGAGCATGACCATCCCGTCAAACATGTGGGCCTGGACCATAAGTTCAATGGAGGCGGCGATGATGTCCCGGCTGGGCAGGATGTAATGCATCCCGGCCCCCTGAGCCACGCCGTCACACGGAGCGATGACGTTAAACTCCACCGGCATACCACCTGCCGCCCACACGCCTTCTTTGACACAGCGGGCCAGTTCCCGCAGGTGGGAGTGCCCGGGGGTGGCTTCACTCCAAGAATTGACGATGGCAATCTGGGGTTTCGCTAAGTCTTCATCCGTAAAGCCGATGCTGCGGTAAACAGCCCGGGGGTAAGCCCCGGTAATTCCATCCATGAGCACCCGGCTGCGCAACTTTTCTTGCAACTCCTCCTCGCCTCCTGCCTGCTTTCCTAGGGAGGTCACCCCACCTTTATCCCCAAGAACAAGATTCGCCGGTGGCAATGGATTTCCTGCCTGGTACCGGGTACTGCGGCCCTGTACAGAAGGGAAAACGAAGAAAGAGGGCGCCATAGCGGCGACCCTCCTTGGACAGAGAACCCTACCTGCCGGAGGCAGAAACCAGCTCCTGCCGGTACGGTTTAACCTTGAGCTCTGGATGCCACCAGCCCAAGGCCTTGGCGATGATCAAGAGGAGAACCGTGGCAGCGATGATGACCCAGGTGGTGATATGGGGCCAGGCTCCTCCCCAACTTAAGACCACGGGCGGTATCACCTGCAATGCAATTATGATGGGGCGGTTGAAGATGTCTGCAATGCCTGAATCCTCTACCCCACGGGCCTTGAATTCCGGGTCCACAACCCTAAGAAGCAGAATTCCCGTAGCGACAACGCCCGTTGCGTGTCCCCAGACCATCATGTTGCGCTCGAACCAGTCTTTGGGCGACGAATGCATCCCCACGTAGAGGAACCACACCCAGTTAAGAAGGAATCCGAAGCCGAAAAGCAGCGCCAGCGGCGCAGCGTACTCTACCAGAAGGGACAGCTTGATGGATGCTGTTCCCGCGATGATTAAGAAGTCAGTGCAGGTGCCGCTTAAGCGGGAAACAGTAGCTCTGTCCACATAGCGATCGGCGCCGGACTTGGCCAGGAAGAACTGGAGAACGAAGGCCACGATAAGGCTCAAACAAAAGGCCGGAATGGTCAGATTGGGCATAAAGGCTTCAGTGAGTTGTGAGAGGTAGTACCCGATAAGCGAAGGGATGAGGATTAAAGCGGCATGAAAAGCCAAGGGGTCGATTGCAATGCTCGAGACAGTAACCTTCCCGCCGGGCTTTTGCTTCTCGGGGGGCACAAGCCCGGTCCTCAGTTCCTGGGGCAGGTCTTCCGGGGATGTCACATAGTGGGTATACCCTCTGCGCGTTCCCCAGTTTATTATCGCCATGCCGCCGATGATCCCGCCGACGATACCCACGGTCGCAGAAGTCATACCCAGTCCGAGGGCGTCATTCCAGCCCAAGTTCTTGTACATGGAACCCACAGCGGCCGCGGTGCCGTGGCCGCCGTAAAAACCAGTGGCCAGCATCAGGCCAAAGCCAGGATGGAGCTTCCAGATCAGGTTGAGCACGTACAGCGAAAAGGCCAAGCCAAAGCCGTACTGTGCTAGAGCGATTCCGGTTACGTTGGTAAACATCCCGCCCACGGCAGCCGAACTCAGTTGCTGCTTGGTCGGCTTGTCTCCTATGGGCATAGCGGCAAAAATGAGGACAATGAGGATACTGGCGTAGGTGCCCAGGGAAGAAGACAAAGGAAGCACTTTGAGCCCGTTCGGACCCAGGGCCAAACCGATGAAGCCGCCCATAAGCGCAGCCGGCAACAGCAGCCTTTGAAAAAGTTTGACTTTGGAACGCAATACCTGACCGACTATAAGCAGGGCAGCCATGATGGAAAAATCGACGAACACGGTCCAAGCGTTGAACTTCATCTGCTGAATACTCCCCTTCTGCAGCTCTTCCCCGCCCGAGTTGGGACGACGGAAAGTACTGGTGCCGGATCGCGATCGGCTTCGGCAGTAAAGTTCGCGCTTGTATCCCGGTATTCCTGTGGTAAGGCCAAAAGTTAAACTAGGAAGTTTATTGCCGGCATTGCCCGCAGTTACAGCAACTCGGTCATTTCTGGTAGCGCTGCTGGTTGTTCAGGTGCTCCCGGTAGGTAAGGCTGAAAGCATGGGTGCCGTCCGGCTTGGCTACAAAGTAGAGATAAGCGCCCTCTCCCGGGCTCAGCGCGGCACGCAGCGAAGAGCGCCCCGGCGAGGCGATGGGGCCCGGGGGAAGCCCCGGGTGAAGATAAGTATTGTAGGGCGAAGGGAGGCGCGTATCGGCATCAAGGAGGCGGGGTTTGGGGGCCGGCAACAGGTATTGTACGGTAGCACACGACTGTAGGTTCATGTTGGCCTTAAGCCGGTTATAGAACACGCGCGCCACCAGAGGGCGTTCCGACTCTGCCTTGGCCTCTTTTTCAACCAGCGAGGCCAGCGTCACAACCTCGCGCGGCCGGAACCCAAGAGGCAGTTCCGGTGTGCCGCGTGTCTCTTCCACCCATACCTGGTCCATGCGGGCGAGCATGCGCTGCGCCACCTCGGCGGCCGGAGTGTGCGGGTGGAAAAAATAGGTGTCGGGGAAAAAGAAGCCTTCCCAGCGAAACTCCACCTCGGGGCTCGGAGGATCAGCAAAAAAGCGGGAACTCAGTTCCCCCGCGCGGGCCACAGAGAGGAACTCGGCTTCGTCCGTCACTCCCTGAGTGCCGAGAAGCACGGCGATCTGCCTGACTGAATAACCCTCCGGTATCGTCACCCTGATCTGGTCTTCCAGCATCTTACCTTGAGCCAGCACGGCGAGGATTTCGCCCGGTGAACGTCCCGGAGAGAGCAGGTAACGGCCGGCCCGGAGCTTGGCTTCTTGCCCGGTCAATTTGGCCAGCAGGCGAAAGGCAAGCGCGCTGCGGATTATCCCTTTTTCCTGCAGCAGAGCGGCTATTTCGCCGGCCGTTGCCTCCGGGGCGATTTGTACTACTGTTGCTTCCGCCTGCCCGGGATGCACCGGCTCCAAAGCTCCCAGAGCGGTAACAAATACGAAAAAGGCCCCCACCAGTCCGAGCAGTACAACCTGTTTACGCGCTCTTCTCGTCTGAACAGGAGAGTCTTGCATTTTAAGGTAACCTCCAACTCATCCTCCTCCCTATTATAGTGCGGCCGGTCAGGCTTGGCAATAAAAAGAACGAGGTGGCTCACCACCTCGTTCTAACATTGCTCCCCCACAAGCAGCTTTCCTCACTAACAGGATGCCCCAGGAACAAGGTTTTATACTGGAAAAGGCAGCTTTTTCAGAGGAAATTTATTCCTCTTCATCCTCTTCATCCTCTTCCTCGCCTTCCATGGCTTCCCAGGCAGAGGCCACCTTTTCCCATTCGTCATCGTCTTCGATTTCGACCAGCACCTGATTACCGTCTTCATCTTCCTCAACGCGGAAAATGAGGGCCTCTTCCTCCTCTTCCTCGTCTTCACCCTCCAGGGGAAGCAAGATGGCATACTCCTTGCTGTCGACTTCGAAGTAATCCACGACTTCAAACTCGTGTTCGTTTCCGTCCTCGTCCGTCAGGATCACGATGTCGTCCCTTTCCTCTGTCATCCCTGCTCACCTCAATTCCCTCAAAGTAAGCCCATTGTACTCCGGGGAGGAAAACGCTGTCAACCTTTTTGTCGCCGGCGCTGGAGAAAACTTTGTAAAATCAAGACCGCCGCCACTTGATCCACCACCTGGCGCCGGCGCCGCCGGCTTAAATCGGCCTCCAGGAGAGCACGTTCTGCTGCCACGGTGGTCAGACGTTCGTCCTCTTCATAAAGGGGCAGTCCGAGTCTTTTCTTGATTTCCTGCGCGAACCGCCTTACCTCTTCTGCTGCCGGTCCGTAGGTGCCGTTCATATTCCGGGGAATGCCTACCACCACCGACTCTACCTGGTAAGCCCGGGCCAGCTCCCCCAGCCGCTCCAGGTCCGTCTTCAGGCCGGTGCGCCTTATCACCTCTACCCCCTGCGCGGTGTAGCCCAGCTCGTCGCTTACGGCGACACCGATGGTAGCCGTTCCCACGTCCAGCCCCATTACTCTCATAACGTAGCCCCTTTACACGACTTTTATACAAAACTCCGGGCAGACGGCGGCACAGTAGCCGCAGAGCAGGCACCGCGTATTGTCCACGTGCATTTTTCCGCCTTTCAGGTAGAGTGCTCCCTGCCGGCACTGCGTCTGGCAGCGGCCGCAACCCTGGCACCAGTCGGCGATGGAGAGCTCCTTTTTTTCGGCGCGGATCGCCGCCGCAACCTCTGCTGGCACAGGCTCCCCCGCTGCTATCTTAACGTTAGCCTTAACCTCGGCCGGCGTTTTCATGCCCACCGCGATGGCGTCCAGGGCGTCCAGGCTTAAAACAAAATCCCAGGCGGCCTGGAAGTTCTTAAGGAGGTTACCCCCACCCAGCGGCTTCATGGCATATACTCCTTTGCCGGCAGCCTTGGCCTCTTGAATGGCCGCCAGCATGTCCGCCAGCGTACCACCCTTTATCCCCAAGCCGGCATAATTGACGATGGGCTGGATCACATCCACCAGCGGGTGCTGAGCACAGGCGGTGACCACCTCCACCACATGCGTAGATACCCCGACGGCCCGCACCAGTCCTTTTTCTTTGGCCTCTGCCAGGTACTCGAGCGCCGGCCCGTGCCCCCGAAGCGTCAACCGGCTTTCCTGCTCGTGCAGCATGAAAATATCAATGTAATCCCGCTTAAGTTCGCGCAGGGCCTTGGCGACCCGCGCGCGCATCCCAGCGTACGTGTAGTCGTATGAACGGCTGGCGATAACCACTTCACCCGGCCAGCCCGCCAAACCCCGGCGAATGTAGTCGTAAGTATCATAGAGCTCTGCCGTCTCAAGGAAGGTGATACCCTCCTCGAGGGCGGTGCGGATTACCTTAGCCCCTTCGGTTAAGGAAAGATGGGCCTGCAGGGGCCCGATGGTCAACGTGCCCAGACACAGGCGCGAAACCCGGAGCCCGGAACGCCCCAAGAGACGGTACTCCAACTGCGACGCTCCTCTCGTCCAAAACCGGGTCAGCGCTGCCTTTCCAGATACGCGCGTACCAATTCCTCAAGAATCTCGTCCCGTTCCAGCCTGCGGATGAGGTTGCGGGCGTTATTGTGGTTCGTGATGTACGCCGGGTCGCCGGACAAGAGGTAGCCCACCAGCTGGTTGATAGGATTATAACCTTTTTCTTTCAGGGCCTGGTAGACGGCGGTCAAGATGGCCTGTGCCGCCGTTCCGTCTTCCTTGATGGAAAACTGCCGCGTCTGGTCCCTGCCGTTTTCCCGCACACGCCTCACTCCTTTGGCAAGGTTCCCTGTTACAAGGAGTATATTCGGTCCGGCGTCCAGGTTTTCCTGCCGAAAAAGGCAGGGGCGGCGCCCTGCCTTTTTTCTAGCCGACTTTTTTGCGGACAACTTCCACGGCCTGTTCCAGCGCCGCCGGCAGCTTTTCCGGCTCCTTGCCCCCGGCCTGGGCCATTTCCGGCCGGCCGCCGCCGCCGCCACCGGCCACCGTTGCGGCGGCGCGCACGATTTCACCGGCGTTAAGTCCCTTCGCCAGCAGGTCCTTGGAAACATAGGTAAGAAGGCTTACGCGCCCGGCGCTGCGTGCGCCCAGGATGATCACACCGGAAGGCAGCTGCGGCCTCAGGGCATCCACGGTCAGACGCAGGTCTTCCATGCTGCCCGCCGGCACCTCGGCCGCCAGAACCGGAATGCCGCCGATTTCTTGGGCCCGGTCGAGGAGCTCCCTGGCCCTGAGTTCCAGTAAGGTGCGGTTCAAGCGGTCAAGTTCTTTCTCTTTCTCCTTTAGTTGGCTCTCGAGGCTCCCCAGGCGCTCCACCAGCTCGTCCGGTGTAGTACCCACCCGGGCTGCAGCCTCATGGAGAATGCTCTCCTGCTCCTGCCAGGCCGTGAGGGCGCTCAAACCAGCCACAGCTTCGATGCGCCGCAGGCCGGCTCCCACGCTGGTCTCCTGCAGGATCCGGCAGACCCCAATCTGGCCAGTCCGCTCCACATGGGTACCGCCGCAGAGCTCCAGGCTGAAATCGCCGATTTTAACTACGCGGACCCTTTCCCCATACTTTTCCCCGAAGAGCGCCATGGCGCCCATGGCCTCTGCTTCCGTACGGTCGGCTACAAATATTTCCAGGGAAATATCTGCCAAAATCTTTTCATTTACGATGCGCTCTACTTCCCGGAGCTGGGCGCGGCTGACCGGCGCAAAGTGCGAGAAGTCAAAACGCAGCCGCTCCGGAGTAACCAGGGACCCGGCCTGGTGCACGTGCTCCCCCAGTACCTGGCGCAGGGCCCGGTGCAGGAGGTGAGTGGCCGTGTGATGCCGGGCCGCTGCCAGGCGGCGCGCAACATCCACCTTGGCCGTAACGGTGTCGCCGACCTTGATGGACCCAGTTTCCACCCGGCCGCTATGGATGATGGCGCCCGAAGCCGCCTTCTGGGCGGCGTTGACCTTAACGCGCCCCTCGCCGTTCACCAGCACGCCCTGGTCGCCGACCTGCCCGCCCGCTTCGGCGTAAAACGGTGTCCGATCCAGCACCACCTCCACGGCGGCACCTTCCTCGGCGCTGTCGACCCAATTACCGTCCACATGCAGGGCCACGACCCGCCCCGTATCCTCAAACGAGCCGTAGCCGGTGAATTCAGTGCTCAGGCCGGCCAGCCGGCCGCCGGGCCCTGCCAAAACGCCCATACCGTCCGCCTCCTGGCGGGCGGCACGGGCCCGTTCGCGCTGGGCCTCCATTTCGGCCTGGAACCCGGCTTCATCCACCTGGATTCCTTCCTCGTGCAGGATTTCGCGCGTCAGGTCCAGGGGAAAGCCGTAGGTGTCGTAAAGGCGAAAGGCTTCCTTCCCGGTGAGGGCAGTGCTGCCCTGCTCCCGCAGCTGCTTAACCCAGTTCGTCAAGATGGAAAGCCCCGTATCCAGGGTGCTGAGGAAGCGCTCCTCTTCCCTGGCGATGACCTCTTTAATGTAGCCCTCTTTTTCTACCAGGTCCGGGTAGCCGATCCGGCCTACCCCCACCACCGCTTCGGCAATCCGGGTTAAGAACGGTTCTGCAATGCCCAGGAGGCGGCCAAAGCGCACGGCCCGCCTGAGCAGCCGGCGGAGCACGTAGCCGCGGCCCTCGTTGGAGGGCAGGACTCCGTCACCGATAAGGTAGACAATGGCGCGCCCGTGGTCGGCGATCACCTTTAAGGCGACGTCGGTTTTAGTCTGCCGGCCGTACTCCACCTGGGCGATGTTTTCGGCCGCCGCAATAACGGGGCGTAAGAGGTCGGTATCGAAGTTGCTCGGCACCCCCTGCAGGACAGAGGCAATGCGCTCCAGGCCCATGCCCGTATCGATGTTTTTCTTCGGCAGCGGGGTGTAGTTGCCCTCGGCATCACGGTCAAACTGGGTAAACACCAGGTTCCAGATCTCCAGGTAGCGGTCGCAATCACAGCCGACCCCGCAGGTGGCAGAACCGCAGCCCCGCTCAGGCCCGAGATCGATGTAAATCTCCGAGCAGGGTCCGCAGGGACCGGGCCCGATTTCCCAAAAATTGGTGTCTTTGCCCAGCCTGACAATGTGCTCCGCCGGCACTCCGATTTCTTTGCTCCAGATTTCATAGGCCTCGTCGTCGTCGGTATAGACAGAGACCCACAGCTTCTCTCTGGGCAGGCCGAGCTCTTCAGTCAGGAACTCCCAGGCCCAAGGGATGGCCTCCGACTTGAAGTAGTCGCCAAAGGAAAAGTTGCCCAGCATTTCGAAGAAGGTATGATGGCGGGCCGTACGCCCCACGTTTTCCAGGTCGCCGGTGCGCACACACTTCTGCGATGTAGCGATGCGGTGCCGGGGCGGTTTCGCCTGGCCGGTGAAGTAGCGTTTAAAGGGTGCCATGCCGGCACCGATGAGGAGCAGGCTGGGGTCATCCTGCGGCACCAGCGAGGCGCTGGGGAGGATCAAGTGTCCCTTTCCCTCCATGAATTTGAGGAAGCGGCTGCGGATTTCGTCACCTTTCATCCCGACCATCCTTTCAGAAGCAAAGTAGAAAACAAAAAGCTCCCCGTCGCAGGGACGAGGAGCCACTCTCGTGGTACCACCCTGGTTCACTCCGCCTTACGGCCTGAGCCTCACCTGGTGCTGAGCACCACGCGTTAACGGCGCGCACCGGGAACGCTTGTCTCGCGTCCAGCTCCGGAATGGCTTTCCCCGGCGCTTCCCAGAAGCCTCGCACCGGCGGCTTCCTCTCTTAGGGGTGAGCGCAAGGTACTCTTTCCTTCTTCACACTCCAGTATTGTCAAATATTATAAGCCAAAGGTCACTCCCTGTCAACTTGTACCGGGTGGTCGCCCCGGCGTTTTTCCCGGAAGTAAACGATGAGGGCCTTGGCGCTGGCGGTGAGCGGCACGGCAAGAAGAAGGCCGACGATGCCGGCCGCATCTCCCCCCACCAGGAGGGCAAAGATCACCACCAGCGGGTGCAGCCCCACTCGTTCCCCCACCACCTTCGGCGAAATAACGGCGCTTTCCACCTGGTGGATGATAAGAAAGAGGAGCACCACGTAAAGAGCCCGCAGCGGCGATTGCAGGAGGGCGATCAGCACCGCCGGCAGCGCGCCGATCACCGGGCCGAAGTAAGGGATGATGTCAAAGAGGCCGGCCACCAGGCCGATCACCAGGGCGAAATCGATGTGCAGCAGGGCCAAGCCGACAAAGGACAACAGGCCGACGATCAGCGAGACCAAAAGGTGGCCGCGGATAAAGCCGCTTAGGACGACATCGATTTCGTGCAAAAGCGAGAACACCTCGCTACGCACGCCGGCAGGCAAAAAACCGGCCAGGGTCCTTTTGATGACTTTCAGGTCCCGCAGCATGTAAAAGGCCAGAATGGGCGCAATGATGAGGCCCAGGGCGTGGGAGAAAAGCGCCAGGGCCATGCCGGCCGCCGCGCGGATGTACCCTAAGAGGGCCTGCTCGCCGCGGGAGATGGTCTCGTCCAACACCTGACGCAGGCTGGCCGGCAGCTCCGCCCGGGTGTAGTTGCGGTGAAACCAGTGGACCAGGCCTTCCAGTTGGGTGGTATAAAAGGGCAGCCGGTCGGCAAAAGCGTTGAGTTCCCCCACGATAATGGGAACGATCTCGGTGACAATCAGGGCCGCCACCCCTCCGGCGGCCGCATAGAGCAGCAGGATCGCGGCCACGCGCGGCAGCCCCCGCTTTTCCAATTGCTCAACCGACGGGGCCAGTAGGTAGGTGATGATGCCGGCATAGAGAAAGGGGGGAAGTGTGGCGCGCACCAGGAAAAGAAAAAGGCCCACCAGGAGCAGGCCGAGGAGGAAAAGCAAACGCGTTCCCCAAACCTTGCCTATTCTCATCTCAGTCCCGTTCCCGCCGGCGCCACATCTCCAGCAGTCCTTCTTTGGCACGGCCGAGCTTTTCATGGGCCTGAACAATGCGCCCCTTGGTCTCCGGCTTGAGGTTGGGATAGCTCATAAGGCCCAGCAGGCCTCCGAGGATTCCCCCTGCCAGGAAACCGTGCCAGAACTTTTTGCGCATCAGCCTTCCCCCCCTTTTAGCCCTGAATGGTGTCTTCCCAAGCTAAAAGCGAACCGTCATCTTGTACCTCATAGACTTGGTAGCCTTCCGGGGTCGGGGCAAACTCCAACGAACAGTCCCGGCAGAAGTATTGATTTTGACCTACCCGTCCAACGGCGCGGCCGCCGCACACCGGACAACTCCAGGCGGTTTGCACCCTCTCGCCTCCCTATCCGGGTTCTGCCTCTAGTATGCCCGTCTGCTTCTTGGGCCAAACCAAAAAAAGAACACCCCGGGGCAGAGTGTTCAACGAGCAGGGGCCCGGCCGACGGAGGCGATGATCCCGCCGCCCAAAACCTCGTCACCGGCGTAGAAGACGGCGGCCTGACCGGGAGCAATGGCGCGCACCGGCTGCGCAAAACGCACCACCACCTTGTCGGGGCCGTGCGCTGCGACTTCAGCCGGCGCAGCCGGACCGTTGTAGCGCACCTTTACCTGCGCCGCGGTCGGCCCCGCCGGCGGGGCAATACTTACCCAGTTCACCGCCTCGGCCACGAGCTCTGTACGCCAGAGCTCTTCCTGCGGACCGAGGATAACGGCGTTCTGCTCCGGCTGCAGGCCGGTAACGTAAAGCCGCCTCTTTCCCGGGATGCCTAAACCGCGCCGCTGGCCGATGGTATAAAACGGAAGACCCTGATGCGTGCCCAGCACGTGGCCTTCCCCGTCGAGAAACGGGCCGGGGTGGATCTTGCCTGGTATGCGCCGCTTCAGGAAACCGCGGTAATCGTTGTCGAGGACAAAGCAGATTTCCTGGCTGTCGCGCTTGGCGGCCACAGGCAGGTTAAGGCGGGCGGCCAGGCGGCGCGTTTCTTCCTTGGTTAATCCACCGAGGGGAAAGAGGGTATGTGCCAGTTGATACTGGCTGAGGCCGTAGAGGGCATAGCTCTGGTCCTTGTGGGCGTCGACGCCCCTAAGAAGAAGATACCGCCCGCGCCCTGCATCGTACCGCACCCGCGCGTAGTGCCCGGTGGCCACGTACTCGGCGTCCAGGGCCAGCGCCTTCTCCAGCAAGGCGGCAAACTTGAGGCGGTGGTTGCAGACGATGCAGGGGTTGGGTGTCCGGCCGCGGGCGTACTCGGCGCAAAAGTAGTCGATGACCTCCCGTTCAAATGTCTCCCGGAGATTGACCACGTAATAAGGTATGCCCAGGATGTGCGCCACGGCCCTGGCATCCTCCACCGCACTCAAAGAGCAACAGCCGCCCGGATTCTCGTGCGTGGGGTCCTCCTCGGAGCGGGGCCAAATCTGCATCGTCATGCCGATGACCTCATAGCCCTGCTCCTTAAGGAGGGCAGCGGTGACGGACGAGTCCACGCCGCCGCTCATGGCCGCCACTACGCGCTTTTTCGGCACTGGAACCACCTACTTACCTTGCCTGGCCTTGTAGTCTTCGATGGCAGCATGGAGGGCATCGGCCGCCAGGTTCGAACAGTGCAGCTTCTGGGGCGGCAGTCCGCCCAGGGCTTCAGCCACCGCCTTGTTGCTGACGGCCAGCGCCTCATCCAACGTTTTGCCCTTCACCATCTCGGTCACCATGCTGGAGGTCGCGATGGCAGCGCCGCAGCCAAACGTTTTGAACTTAATATCCTCGATGCGGCCGTCTTTAATGCGCAGAAAGATTTTCATGATGTCACCGCAGACCGGGTTGCCAACCTGGCCGGTGCCGTCGGGGTTTTCAATCTCACCCACGTTGCGCGGGTGCATGAAGTGCTCCATGACCTTCTCGTTATACATTCTTCCCTTCTCCTTCAGGTGCCAGCGGCGACATGCTCCGCAGCTTGGCGACGATATCGGGTAGAACGGACAGTACGCGCTCCACGTCTTCGCGGGTGTTCTCCCGGCCCAGCGTAAGCCGCAACGAACCGTGGGCCACCTCGGGCGGAATCCCCAGCGCCATCAGCACGTGGGAAGGCTCAAGCGATCCGGAGGTGCAGGCCGAACCGCTGGAAGCGGCGATCCCGGCCAGGTCCAGGTTAAGGAGCAGCGATTCCCCTTCCACATATTCGAAGCAGAAATTGCAATTACCAGGGAGGCGCCGGGTACGGTGGCCGTTCAGGCGCACGTGATCGATCTTAGCGAGGACCCCGTCGATAAGAAGGTCCCTGAGCTCCCTCAGGTGAGCGCTCCGTTCGGGCAGCTCCTTTTCCGCCAGCTCCGCGGCTTTGCCCAAACCGACGATGCCGGGGACGTTCTCCGTGCCGGAGCGCCATCTGCGCTCCTGAGCGCCGCCCAGGAGCAAGGGCTTGATCCTGGTGCCGCGCCGGATGTACAGCGCCCCGATACCCTTCGGCCCATAAATCTTATGGCCCGAAAGGGACAACAGGTCCACCCCCAGCTCCTTAACGTTAATCGGCACATTGCCCACGGCCTGCACGGCGTCCGTGTGGAAGATGACCCCTTTTTCCTTCACGATGCGGGCCAGCTCGGCTATGGGCTCGATGGTCCCCACTTCGTTGTTGGCGAACATGATGCTCACCAGGATAGTATCAGGCGTAAGCGCGCGCTCCAGATCCTCACGCCGCACCAGCCCGTCTTGATCCACCGGAAGGTAAGTAACCCGGAAACCTTCCTTCTCGAGCTGTTCGGCGGTATGCAGGATGGCATGGTGCTCAATTTTGGTGGTGATGATGTGGTTGCCCTTGTCGCGGTTGGCCGCAGCCACACCCCGCAGGGCAAAGTTGTCCGACTCTGTTCCTCCGCTTGTAAAGACGATCTCCGCCGGCTCGGCACCCAAAAGGTGCGCCAGGCGCTCGCGGGCCTTTTCGATAGCTGCTTTTGCCTCGCGTCCCCAGCTGTAGATGGCGGAGGGGTTGCCGAACTCACCCTTCAGGTAGGGCAGCATCTCCTCCAGAACCTCCGGATGGACGGCCGTGGTGGCCGCATGATCCATGTAAACGCGTCGCATGCCTTAGCCTCCTTACCCTTTCTCTTGACACCGCGTGCTGCGGACCGCAGGCGGGTCCTCAGCTCGGCTGACAGCCTCGTTCCCGGCCCTCGCCCAGCGGGGCAAGCTTCTTTTCTTCCAGCAACAGGTCCGCCAGGGTTATGCCATCAAGCACCTGAGCAATACTGTCGCGCAGGCGCTCCCAGAGGATGCGCTCCACACAGGTCTCTGCGCAGTCGCACACCTCGCCGCCGGGAAACTCCACCACGCACTGGACCGGACCGATGGGCCCCTCCAGGACGCGAATGATGTCGCCGGCGGTAATGGCGGCCGGTTCCCGGCCGAGCAGGTACCCGCCCTGCGCGCCGCGCACGCTTTTTACCAACCCGGCCTTGCGCAGCTCGCTCATGAGCTGTTCCAGGTAGGGTTCGGACAACCCTTCTTGTTCTGCCACTGACTTGAGCGGCACCGGTCCTTCACCATACCAGCGAGCCAAGGCCAGCATCGCCCGCATGCCATACCGCCCCTTGGTGGAAAGCCGCACCGCACCACCTCCCAATCCCAAGTAAACCTCTCTGCTTTCTCGATTTTAGGATAGCATGCCGGCCGGGCCTTGTCAAGTCAGGCCGGTACACGGCACACCCTCTTACCTTCGCCACCATTTTTCCAGGCGCTCTCTAATCGCCCGTTCATAGCCGTTGTTGCTGGGCCGGTAGTAGACGCGGCCGGCCGCCTGCGCCGGGCGGTACTCTTGGACCACAAAGTGACCGGGGAAGTCGTGCGGGTACTTGTATTCCGTGCCGAAGCCGAGCTTTTCCGCCCCACGGAAAGCCGGGTTACGCAGGTGCAGCGGCACCGGCTCCGCCGGCAGCTCCTTGACGTCCTTCAGGGCCGCCTCCAGAGCCAGGTAGCTGGCGTTGCTCTTGGGTGCCGTCGCCACGTACACCGTGGCCTGTGCCAGCGGGATACGTCCCTCCGGCATGCCGACCAGCTGCACAGCCTGTGCCGCCGCTACGGCCACCGGGAGCGCCTGCGGGTCGGCGTTCCCTACATCTTCGGCGGCCGCAATCACCAGGCGCCGGGCAATGAAAAGCGGGTCTTCACCCGCGCTCAAAAGCCGCGCCAGCCAGTAGAGGGCCGCATCGGGATCAGAGCCGCGCAGGCTCTTGATGTAGGCCGAAATGGTGTCATAGTGCTGGTCCCCCGCCCGGTCGTAGGGCAGGTTTTTCTGCGCCACGCGCAAAACCAGCTCCCGGCCGACGGTGCGCTCCGGCCCTTCCTGCCGCAGCACCGCTGCCGCCTGTTCTAAAATGTTGAGGGCCACGCGCGCGTCTCCCGCGGCCAGGTTGACAATGGCCGCCTGCGCTTCCGGGGCCAAGGTGAGCTCTTCGCCGCCGAGACCTCGCTCGCTGTCCTTGAGCGCCCGCTCTAAGATGGTCGCGATGTCCGCCGGGGTGAGCGGTTCCAGGCGTATCACCTGGCAGCGCGACAAAAGGGGTGCCGTGAGGGCAAAGTGCGGGTTTTCCGTGGTGGCCCCGATGAGGGTGAGAAGCCCTTCCTCCACATGGGGAAGAAGGGCGTCCTGCTGCGCACGGTTGAAGCGATGGATCTCATCGAGGAACAGGATCGTCTCCTGGCCAAAAGCACGCCGGCGCTCGCGGGCCTCTTCCACCGCCCGGCGCACCTCGGCCACCCCCGCGCTTACCGCGCTGAGGGGCTGAAAATGCGCGCGCGTGTGCTGAGCAAGGATGCGGGCCAGCGTGGTCTTACCGCAGCCCGGCGGCCCCCAGAGAATGAGCGAAGGCACCCGGTCTTTTTCCAGCGCCAGGCGCAAAGGTTGCCCGGGGCCGAGCACGTTTTGGTGGCCGGCAAACTCCGCCAGCGTCCGCGGCCGCATCCGTACCGCTAGAGGTGCCCGGGGAGCCGCTTGAGCTTGAAAGAGATCCATCCTACTCACCCTTAATCAGTTTTGCCACTACGGCCAGTGTGTACTCAATTCCTTTCCGGTCAACGTCCTTGTGGGTGACAAAGCGCACCTTGGTCGGAGCGGTGTCGCCTGCCAGCACGCCGTGCTCCGCCAGGCGAGCCGTAAAGGCCGAGGCACTCAAACCTGTCCCCGCCACATCCACCAGCACCATGTTCGTTTGCGGCGGCACCACTTCCAAGCCAGGCAGATTCGCCAAACCTTCCGCCAGCCGACGGGCATTGGCGTGATCCTCCGCCAGGCGCTCGACCATTTGATCCAGGGCAACCAGGCCGGCCGCCGCCAGCACCCCGGCCTGGCGCATGCCGCCGCCAAGCCGCTTGCGCCACTTCCGCGCCCGCTCAATCCAGTCCCGCGGCCCGACGATCACCGATCCCACGGGAGCGCCTAGACCCTTGGAGAGGCAGAACATAACGGAGGTGAAAGGAGCGGCCAGCTCCGCGGCGCTAAGGCCCAGAGCCACCGCCGCGTTGAAAATCCGGGCGCCGTCCAGGTGGAGGGGCAGCTGGTGGCGGGCTGCCACCTGTGCGATGGCCTGAACATTTTCCGGGGGTAAGACGGCCCCGCCGGCGCGGTTATGCGTAT
Source organism: Gelria sp. Kuro-4 (assembly GCF_019668485.1). Classification (NCBI taxonomy): domain Bacteria; kingdom Bacillati; phylum Bacillota; class Clostridia; order Thermoanaerobacterales; family Thermoanaerobacteraceae; genus Gelria; species Gelria sp. Kuro-4. Next base: position 1,975,908 of record NZ_AP024619.1, read on the forward strand.
TTTCCAAGGCGATGAGACCGGTGGGCGGGTAGTGGATGTTCTCCGGGCGGACGGCCGCCTCCACTTCCGCCGGGTCTAAAGCGCCCGCCTTCCCCTTCAAGGGCCGCATTTGCACACCGCCGATGAGGGCGCTGCCTGCCACCTCATAGTAAAAGATGTGGCTTTCGCTCTCTAAAATAACCTCCTGGCCGGGCGCAGTGTGGGTGAGCACCGAGATCAGATTCCCCTGCGTACCGCTGGTAACAAAGAGGCCGGCTTCCTTGCCCAGGCGGGCGGCCGCTTCCTCCTCCAGGCGGTTCACCGTGGGGTCTTCCCGGTAGACATCGTCACCTACCTCGGCCTCGTACATCGCCCGGCGCATCGCAGGCGTCGGCTTGGTAACCGTATCGCTTCTTAAGTCAACGGGCTCTTTTAGCACTGTCTCTCTTCTCCCTTTCCGTGCTGCTTTATCTTATGGCTTCGACGTGCGCCGGCCAATCCCTGCCGGGGACCAGCCGCGCTTCGGTGGCAACGAAGGCCACCGGCCGGTCATGCTCCCCGTGCGGCACCCGGTCTAAAACCTGCACCTCAAAAGCCAGGCCCACACTGGGTACCCGGCCCAGACGCGCCAGCAGCCGGTCGTAATAGCCGCCGCCGTAGCCGATGCGGTAGCCTGAAAGGTCAAAGGCAACCCCCGGCACCACCACCAGGTCGGGCGGCGTCTCCGGCGGCTCAGCCGGCGCCGGCGGCTCGAGGAGCCCGCAAAAACCAGGTTCAAGCTCTTCCCAGGCGGCAATGGGTACAAGGACGAGTTCGTGTGTCGCCGGCAGGCAGCGCGGCATCAGAACCGCTTTGCCCAGCGCCAAGGAAGACCTGGTCAGCTCCTCCGTGGCCACCTCCGAACGTACCCCGGCGTAAAGCAGCACCACCCGGGCGTTTTGGAATAGCGGCCAGGCCAGGAGCCGTTCTGTGATGGCGCGGCTCAACCTTCGGCGTTCGGACGGCGCCAGAGCGTCGCGCCGCGCCAGCACCCTACGCCGCAGTTCGGCCTTTGCTTCCTGCGTCACAGTGTATCCCCCTTTTCCCCGGGTAGAGACGCCGCGCGCAGCAGGGTGCGCACGCACTCCCCGGCCATGAGGAGCCCGGCCACCGGCGGAACGAAGGAGATGCTCCCCGGAATGCTCCGCCGTCCCGGCGCCGGTTCTTCCGCTGCCGGCCGGGGCTTCAGCGGTGGATCGGGCGAAAAGACCACCTTTACGCCGCGGGTTATCCCGCGCGCCTTGAGCGCCCGGCGCACCGACCGCGCCAGCGGGCACCCATATGTTTCGCTGATGTCGGCGACGCGAAAGCCGCCCGCTTCCAGGCGGTTGCCTGCGCCCATGCTGGAGATCAGGGGTACGCCCAGCGCCAAAGCGCGGCTGATCAGGTCGACCTTGGCGCTCAGCGTGTCCATGGCATCAAGGATGTAATCGTAATCCGGGCGCACAAGCTGTGCGGCCGTTTCCGCACGGTAAAAGGCGGCCAGAGCCTCAACATCGGCCTCCGGGTTGATGCTGTGCAGGCGCTCCGCCATGGCCTTTACCTTGAGCTGGCCGATGGTGGCCCAGGTGGCCTCCAGCTGCCGGTTAAGGTTGCTTACGGCTACCCGGTCGTGGTCCACCAGCACCAGGCGGCCCACGCCGGCCCGGGCCAGGGCTTCGACGGCCCAGGACCCGACCCCGCCGATGCCGAAAACGGCGACGCGGGCCCTGGCCAGGCGCGCTAGGCCCGCTTCACCAATAAGAAGGGCGCTGCGACTAAACTCTGCACGCAAAAGGTGCTTCCCCCTACAAAAAAACCCCACCATGCCGTGGGTCGACCGTTTTTGAAGCTGCTCTCTCAAGCACGTGGGTGCCAGCCTGACAGCCTTATACTTCCCCACCGGGGCATGTACGCCGCTATCAGAGACTGTGCTCCCGCTTCAAAGGTGTTGGCTCAAAACATGCCGACTGCCACGCACACAGCAGGGATCTTTTGTTTCTGGGCCTATCTTAGCACATTACGCGTCTCTTTTCAAGGGGAGGGAGGTGGAAACGCCTCGGCTTCCTTAGGACCGCGTGGTCTTGATGTGTAGTTCGGCCAGCTGGCGCGGCTCGACCGAGGCCGGGGCACCCGTGAGGAGGCAGGTGCCGGAGGCGGTTTTCGGGAAGGCGATCACGTCGCGGATACTCTCCTCGCCGGCCAGGAGCATCACCAAGCGGTCAAAGCCGAAGGCGATGCCGCCGTGGGGCGGCGTGCCATACTCGAAGGCCTCAAGGAGAAAGCCGAATTTCGCCTGCGCCTCCTCCGGGGTTATCCCCAGGGCGCGGAACATCTTTTCCTGCACCGCCCGGGTATGGATGCGGACGCTGCCGCCCCCTACCTCCACACCGTTGAGGACCAGGTCGTAGGCCTTGGCGCGCACCTTACCGGGTTCGCTTTCGAGGAAGGGCAGGTCATCTTCCCGGGGAGAGGTGAAGGGATGGTGCATGGCCACATAGCGCCCCTCTTCTTCGCTCCACTCGAAGAGCGGGAAATCGGTCACCCAGGTGAAGGCCAGGGCCTGCGGGTCGATCAGGCCGAGCTTTTGTCCCAGGAAAAGCCGCAGCTGCCCTAAAGCCAACGCAACTGTGTGCGCGTCAGCGGCAACGAGGAGGAGCAGATCGCCCGGCTCCGCGGCAAAGAGGCGCTTAAGCTCCGCCGCCTCGGTCGCGCGCAGTACCTTGGCCAGAGGTGAACGCAGGTGCCCATCGCCTTCCAGGGCGATCCAGGCCAGGCCCTTGGCTCCCAGCTGCGTCACCACCGCCGTCAGCTCGTCAATTTCCCGGCGCGTAAAGCCGGCGCAGCCTTTGGCATTGATTCCCTTGATGCGGCCGCCTTGGGCCAGAACCGTCTGGAAGACCTTAATCTCCGTTCCGGCAAAAGCCGGCGCTGCATCCACCAGGGGCAGCCCAAAGCGCAGGTCCGGCTTGTCGCTGCCGTAGCGCTCCATCGCTTCATGGTAGCTGATGCGCGGGAAGGGCAACGCAAGCTCACGCCCGATGGTCTCTTTAAAGACTGCTGCCATCATCTCTTCCATCAGCTGCTGGATGTCGTGCGGGGTGATAAAGGACATCTCGATATCGATCTGGGTGAACTCCGGCTGACGGTCCGCCCTCAGGTCTTCGTCCCGGAAACAGCGTACAATCTGGAAGTACTTTTCCATGCCCGCCGCCATAAGCAGCTGCTTAAAAAGCTGGGGCGACTGGGGCAAAGCGTAGAATTCACCCGGGTTCAGCCGGCTGGGCACGAGGAAGTCGCGGGCGCCCTCCGGTGTGCTGCGCGTCAGCATCGGGGTTTCAATCTCGAGGAACCCGTGGGCGTCAAGGAAATCGCGCACCACCTTGGCCGCCCGGTGCCGGAGCATCAGGTTGCGCTTCAGCTCCGGCCGCCTGAGGTCCAGGTAGCGGTAGCGCAGGCGAACGGATTCATCCACGTCCACCTTCTCTTCAATGTAAAAGGGTGGTGTCTTGGCCGCGTTCAGCACCCAGACGGCATCCGCCAGCACCTCAACCTCACCGGTAGAAAGTTTTGGATTGGCGGTTCCCTCCGGGCGCCGCCGCACGCTGCCCCGCACCGCCAGGACATACTCGTTGCGCACTTGTTCGGCGCTATGAAAGGCGTCCTTGCTCCGCTCCGGGCTGAAGACCACCTGCACGATGCCGGAACGATCTCTTAAGTCAATGAAGATCAGCCCGCCGTGGTCCCGGCGCCGCTGCACCCAGCCGTCAAGCACCACAACCTCCCCGACAGTGTCCAGGCCGAGTTCCCCGCAGGTGCGGGTACGCTGCCAGGGCTCTTTTTGTGCCATCGTCACGCTCTTTCACTCCCATCCAAGCCTTGCAGTCTATTTACCCAGCCGCCCCTTCAGGACGGCCACCAACTCCCGCACCGGGACCTCTTCTTGGGTGCCGGTTACCATGTTGCGCAATGAGACGTTGCCGCGGGCGGCCTCCTCGCCACCGACGATCACGGTCTCTCTTGCCCCCTGGCGGTTCGCCTGCTTAAGCTGCGCCCGGAGGCTGCGCTGCAGGTAGTCCTTTTCGGCCGCCAGACCGGCCCGGCGCAGCTTTGTCACCAGGTTGAAGGCAGCCGGGTTCTCCTCCGGGGTGACGGCGGCCACAAACACCTCGGGGGCTTCTTTGCCCGGCAGCTCTATCCCGGCCTGCTCCAGCGCCAGCAGCAGCCGTTCCAGTCCCATGGCAAAACCCACCCCTGGGGTAGGCGGGCCGCCACACTCCTCCACCAGGCCGTCATAGCGCCCACCACCGCAGAGAGCCGTCTGCGCACCGAGCCCGGCCCAGGTAATCTCAAACACCGTCTTCGTGTAATAGTCAAGCCCGCGCACCAAGGCCGGGTTGAGCACATACCTGGCGCCCACGGACTTTAAGCACTCCTGCACCAGACGAAAATGCTCCCGGCAGTCCGGGCACAGGTATTCGGCCAGTCCGGGCGCACCCTGGGTCACCGTCCGGCAGCCTTCTTCCTTGCAGTCAAGCACGCGCAGGGGATTGCGTTCCAGACGGTCCAGGCAGCTGGTGCAAAGCTCCTTTTCATGGGCACGGAGGTAGCCGACCAAAGCCTGGCGATACTCGGTGCGGCAGACCGGGCAACCGATGCTGTTCAGCTCCACCGTCAAGTCCTTAAGACCCAGCTTGGCATAGAAATCCAGGGCCAGAAGGATAACCTCGGCATCCAGGGTGGGGTCGGCTGAGCCGATGGCCTCAACGCCGAACTGGGAAAACTGACGGTAGCGGCCGGCCTGGGGGCGGTCGTAGCGAAACATCGGCCCCAGGTAGTAGAACTTGGCCGGCTGGGGCCCGGCCGGCAAGTTGTGCTCCAGGTAGGCGCGCACCGTCGACGCGGTGGCCTCGGGGCGCAAGGTAAGGCTCCGGCCCCCGCGGTCGGTAAAGGTGTACATCTCCTTCTCCACAATGTCGGTGGTTTCCCCTACCCCGCGCTGAAAGAGCTCGGTATGTTCAAAGAGGGGCAGGCGGATCTCGCCGTAACCGAACAGGCGGCAGTGGGCCCGGATAACGTCTTCGAGATAATGCCACCTGGCCACCTCATCCGGGAGAATGTCGCGCGTTCCGCGCGGTGCTGTCGTAAGCATGCGAACCCTCCTTTTTCGCAACATATAAAAAACTCCCCTCCCCGGCCCCAGGTCAGCCAGGGACGGGAGGAGCCCCGCGGTACCACCCTGTTTGGGCAGAACGCCCCACTTCATCGCTAACGGGAAAACCCGTGCCTGCCTACTCCCCTTCAGCAGGCCGCTCCGGGGTGTTTTTCAGCGCTTCCCCTGCAGCAGCTCGCACTCCAGGCTGCTTTCTCTGGAGCAGGCGGTGGTCGCTTACTCTCCCCGTCTACGCTTTAACGCTATCGGTTTCCATTTTAGCGCTTGAGCCGCCAGGTGTCAATCGGGAGCCGGCTTATCCCAGTCCTGGATCAGGTCTTCCACCATGGCCAGCTGCATACCCACCTGGCGCCGGTCGAACATGGTGTCGAGATCACTGTAAAAGCTTTCCCAGAAAGGGGCGAGCAGAAACTGCTGCACCTCGAGATCGTCGTGGGGGATGTCGCTCATCCCACTGAGGTCCGGCGTTCGATCGCTCCGCACGGGGAACCCTCCCGGTTTTTGCTTCTCTCTTAAGAATTCCCCGGGTACAAGTTCATATCCATCTTCGACCGATCGAGGGTGTCTACTCCCGGTAAACGCGGGGGACGCGCGGCGCGATGCCGCAGAACAGCTCGAGGTCCAGCGTCCCGAGCAGGTCGGCCAGTTCCTGGGCCGTTATTTCCTCTTCTCCCTGCCGCCCGATGAGGACCACCTCGTCACCCAGGGCGACGCCCGGGACGGCGGTCACGTCCACCACGCACTGGTCCATACACACCCGCCCCACAATCGGCGCACGCACGCCGCGTACGAGCACGCTGGCCTTGTTCGAAAGGCCGCGGCGGTAACCGTCGGCATAGCCGACGGGGAGCGTGGCGAGGAGCCGTTCCGCCGGTGCCTTATAGGTTAACCCGTAGCTCACCGGTGTGCCGGCCGAAACGCGTTTGAGAAAGACGATGCGCGTCTTTAAAGCCAGGGTAGGCTTGAGGCTGATCTTGCGCTGGGTTTTTTCACCAGGCCAGGAGCCGAAGAGGATGCACCCGGGCCGCACCATGTCAAGGTGCATCTCCGGGTGGTCCAAGATGGCCGCGCTGTTGGCGATGTGCCGGTGGGGAAAGGTGTACCCGGCTTTGGCCAGAGCCGCCAGGGTATCCTGAAAGCGGCGGAACTGCAGCTCGGTATATGCGTTGTCCGGTTCGTCGGCGGCGGCGAAGTGGCTGAAGATGCCTTCCAACCGCAGGCCCGGCAGGCGCCCGACGCGTTCCATAAACGGCACCGCTTCGTGCGGGCGCACCCCGATCCGGCTCATGCCGGTATCCACTTTTAGGTGGGCCAACGCCGCCTTGCCGCGGCGGGCTGCGGCCCTGGAAAGCGCCTCGGCAAGCTCGACCGTGCAGAGGGCCTGCGCGATGCCCCGCTCCACCGCTTCCTCCACCCCGTCACCCGGGATGGAGGTACCCAGGACGAGGATCGGGAGCTTAAGGCCCGCCTCCCGCAGGGTAACCGCCTCGTCCAGGGTGGCCACGGCCAGCTGTTCCGCCCCGTTGGCCGCCGCCACCTGGGCCAGGCGCACCGCTCCATGGCCGTAGGCGTCGGCCTTCACCACTGCCATCACTTTAACCCGCGGCCCCACCAGGTCCTTCACCGCCCGCAGGTTGGCGGCAAAGGCGGCCAAGTCAACCTCCGCCCACGTCGGCCGAAGTCCCATGTTACCTCCCCCAATCTAGCTTCTTTTCCCCTTGATTCGCCCTTAGTAAGGCGAATTCCTCTTTCGGCCCAAAAGAAACCCCGCCGCAGCGGGGTTTGAGGCAGCTAAGCCTTTTCTGTAAAGTACTCGCGCGTGAGTCTGAAGATCACCGGCGAGAGGAAGAGCAGGCCGATGAGGTTCGGAATGGCCATCAGGCCGTTAAGGGTGTCGGCCAGGTCCCAGATGAACTCGAGACCGCCGACCGCGCCGATAGCCAGGAACGGCAGGAAGATGATGCGGTAAGGGAGGCGCACGCCCGACCCGCCCAGATACTCCAGGCACTTTTCACCGTAGTACTCCCAGGAAAGGAGCGTGGAGTAGGCGAACAAAACGGCTCCGATGGTGACAATGAAGGTACCTACCCCGGGCAGGCTGGTGTTGAAGGCGGTAATGGTAAGCTCCGTACTCGATTTGCCGGTTTCCCAGGCGCCGGTCATGACGATGGCAAGGGCGGTGATGGAGCAGATGACGAGAGTATCCATAAAGACCTCAAAGATGCCCCATAAACCCTGCTGTACCGGGTGGTCAACCCGCGCCGTGGCGTGGACGATCGGAGCACTGCCCAAGCCGGCTTCGTTGCTGAAGACGCCGCGTGCCACACCCTTGGTCATGGCCAGCATCACCGTTGAGCCCGCAAAGCCTCCCACCGCGGCCGTGCCGGTAAATGCCTGGCTGAAGATCATTCCGATGGCGGCCGGCAGCTTGCCGATGTTGAGAATAATCAGGATCAAACCCCCGAGAACATAGAAAATGGCCATAAAGGGAACCAGCTTCTCGGTCACCCTGACGATGCTCTTTAACCCGCCCAGGATCACCACGCCGGTTAAGACGGCAATGATGATTCCCGTGACCACCTCGGGCACACCGAATGAAGTTTTAAGCGCCAGCGCCACCGAATTGGCTTGGGTCATGTTACCAATGCCGAAGGAAGCCAAGAATCCGAAGACGGCAAACAGCACGGCCAGCCACTTGGCGTGCACGCCCTTCTCGAGGTACTGGAAGGGACCGCCGATAACCGTGCCGTCGGGCTTGATTTCGCGGTAGTGAACAGCCAGCGTCACCTCAGAGTACTTGGTCACCATGCCGAAGAAGGCCGAGAGCCACATCCAGAAAACGGCGCCCGGCCCGCCCAGAGCGATGGCCGTCGCCACACCGGCGATGTTGCCGGTACCCACCGTACCGGCCATGGCCGTGGCCAGCGCCTGAAACGGTGTAACCTCGCCTTTTTTCCCTTCGCCCTTCTCTGTTAATTTCCCGACGGTATGGCGCATGGCATAACCGAACTTCGAGACCTGCAGCCAGTTCTGGCGAACAGTGAGATAAATGCCGGTACCCACCAGGAGGATCAACATGGGCGGGCCCCAAACGATCGAGTTTATCTGCGAGTTGATCGCCATTATCAGTTCCACCTGTCGCGCCTCCTTTGCCTTTTAGTGCTGAAAGAGACTCTCAATGCCGAACATTCTGGCACTTGACGCGAAACACCACCTCCTTCCGACCGCCTTCCGACGGGCAGGGGGTAGGCTGCCCGGGCCGCCCGGAGGCGGCCCGTCCCATGCTTACCTTAGGACTTCTTCGAGTGGAGTGTAGGGCAACCCCTGGTAGTCGGCCACCGCCTTAAAGGTGACCCTGCCGTCTACCACGTTCAGCCCCTTGGCCAGGGCCGCGTCATCCTGCATGGCCCTCTTCCAGCCCTTGCTCGCCAGCTGGAGAGCGTAGGGCAGAGTGGCGTTGGCCAGGGCGAAGGTAGAAGTACGGGCCACCGCGCCGGGGATGTTCGGTACCGAGTAGTGAACGACGCCATACTTAATGAAGGTCGGGTTGCTGTGGCTGGTGATACGGTCCATTGTCTCTACTGAGCCGCCCTGGTCGATGGCTACGTCGACGATTACGCTGCCCGGCTTCATGCTCTTCACCATTTCCTCGGTCACCAGCACGGGGGTCCGGGCGCCGGGAATGAGCACGCACCCGATAACCAGGTCGGCCTCTTGCACCAGGCGCGCGATGTTGTAGCTATTGGAAATCAGGGTTTTGACCCGGCCCTGGAAAAGGTTATCGAGATAAATGAGCTTATCGAGTTTAATATCCACCACAGTGACGTCGGCACCCATCCCCAGGGCGAGGCGGGCCGCGTTCATGCCTACCGTGCCGCCGCCGATGATGGCCACCTTGGCCGGCGGTACCCCCGGAACCCCGGAAAGGAGCACTCCCAAACCGCCGTTTTGTTTTTCCAGGTAGTGGGCACCGATCTGCACCGCCATGCGCCCGGCGATTTCGCTCATGGGACTGAGGAGCGGCAGGGCCCCGTTGGCCAACTGCACAGTCTCAAAGGCCACGCCCACCACCTTGTGTTTTAGGAGCGCGCTTGTCAATTCTTTTTCGGGGGCCAGGTGCAGGTAGGTGAAGATGATCTGCCCTTCGTGCATCAAATCATATTCCGGCGGCAGGGGTTCTTTGACTTTAACAATCATTTCCGCCGTTTCGTATACGCTCTCCGCGGTGGGGAGGATTTCCGCCCCGGCCTGGACGTATTCCGCGTCGCTGATCCCGCTGCCCTCCCCGCCGCCTTTTTGGATCACCACCCGATGGCCGGCTTTTTTCATGGCTTCGACGCCGGCCGGGGTCATGCCGACCCTGAACTCGTGGTCCTTAATCTCCTTGGGCACTCCCACAATCACCGCACAATCCCCCTTAGCTTTAATCGGGCCTTTTCTCTACTAGCCCGCTTCTTTCTTCGCTGTGCGGTAAGGAAAATCCTGCCCCCTGTTATTGCCGAAACGAAAATTTTTTAGAATACCTAAAACCCGCCTAGGCAAGAAAAGGATTGCCCTTTTTCTCCCGGCCAATGGTCGTCGGAGCCCCGTGTCCCGGGTAAACCTGGGTGTCATCCGGTAAAACCAGCAGTTTTCCGCGGATGCTCTGCAGCAGCTGGGAGTGCGAGCCGCCTGGAAAGTCTGAACGGCCGACGGAACCCTGAAAAAGTGTGTCGCCGGTGAAGACTGTTCCTGGGGTGAACAGGGAAATCCCGCCCGGGGTATGCCCGGGGGTGGCCAGCACCTTAAACACCACCTCCCCGCAGGCGATTTCCTCCTCGTCGGCCAGCAGGCGGCCGGCCGGCGGGCTGACGACGCCGCCGGCGAGCCAGGAGGAAAGATTCTTCACCGCCGAAGTCAGAAGGGGCGCATCGGCCGCGTGGATGAGGATCGGTGCTCCCGTCGCGGCCTGCACCGCGGCGTTGGCCCCGATGTGATCGCCGTGACCGTGCGTGTTAACGATGTAACGGATCTTAAGGCCTTTTTCTTTCGCCCGTGCCAGGATGCGCTCTCCTTCCGCTCCCGGGTCGATCACGATCGTGTCGCCCCCGGCCGAGCAGCGCACCAGGTAACAGTTGGCGGCAATGGGACCAACGACCAAGCGTTCAATTTCCATCTCCATGTGCGTCTTCCCTCCGGCTGTCAAGAATCAGGGTGACGGGGCCGTGGTTATGAATCTCGACCAGCATTTCGGTGCGGAACACCCCCGTGGCTACCCTTACCCCAGCCCGCTTAAGCTCGTCGACGTACTTTTCATAGAGGGGCTCGGCGATCTCCGGCGCTGCAGCCTGCACAAAGCTGGGGCGGCGCCCCTTGCGGCAGTCCCCTAAGAGCGTGAACTGGGAAACAGCCAGCACCTCACCGCCTACTTCGAGGAGCGAGCGGTTGAGCTTCCCCGCCTCATCCTCAAAAATGCGCAGATTAACCGTTTTTTCCGCCAGGTAAGCTGCGTCCTCGGCGCTGTCGCCGACGGCCACACCGAGCAGCACCACGAGCCCGGGGCCGATGGCCCCGACCACCGTTTTATCTACGGTCACCTGCGCCTTTATGACCCTTTGTAGCACCGCGCGCAAAGCTGCGTTCCTCCTTACCTACCGGTTGCCCCCATGCCAGGGTGGCACCCCGAGCCTGTAAAAAGGTTCTTATCTCCCCCGGCATTCCGCTGCGGCGCGGACGCCCACCCTCTTCAGGCGGGTGTCACCCGCTCCACGCTGAAAACATCGCGGATGCCGCTGAGTCGGTTCATGATGAACTTTAAATCGTCCAAGTCCTTAATCTCCAGCCGCAGGTTGATGATGGCGACCTTGTTCCTGGTGGTACGGGCGTTGACCGCGTTGATGCGCGTGCGCATATCGCTCAAGACATTCATCACATCCCCGAGCAGCCCGGCCCGGTCCATCGCTTCCAACTCCACATCGGCTTCAAAGGAGGCGGAGCGGTCTTCATCCCAGCTCACTTCGATGAGCCGTTCCGGGTCATTGAGGAAGGCGACGTTGGGGCAGTTCACCCGGTGGATGGACACGCCCCGGCCACGGGTGACGTAGCCGATGATCGGATCGCCCGGTACCGGGTTACAGCAGTGGGAAAGGCGCACCAGGAGGTTGTCCACCCCTTTAACCTGGATGCCGTGGCTCGGCCGGCCTTTTGCCGGGCGGGGCCGTACCTCCGGCAGGGGGGCGGGAGCTTCTTGCGGGGGATTCAGGCGCCGGTACTCTTCCTGGAGCCTCAGGGCCGCCTGGTGGGCGTTGACCCCGCCGTACCCCACAGCCGCGTACAGGTCTTCCGGCGAGGAGAAGTTAAAACGCTCGAGCACGGCGGCGAGGGGACGGTCGGCCAGGAGCTGGTGCGGCTCCAGCCCCAGTTTACGGATCTCTTTTTCCAGCGTGTCCTTGCCGCGGGCAATGCTCTCTTCCCGCCGCTCCTTCTTAAACCACTGCCGGATCTTGGCCTTGGCCTGGGGCGTGCGCACCAGCTTCAGCCAATCCTGGCTCGGTCCAGCAGCCAGCTTGCTGGTGATAACTTCCACGATATCCCCGTTCTGGAGTTTGTAGTCCAGGGGCACCAGGTGGCCGTTCACCTTCGCACCGGTACAGCGGTGTCCGACATCGGTGTGAATGCGGTAGGCAAAGTCGATCGGGCAGGAGCCGGCAGGCAGGTCGATCACGTCGCCCTTGGGGGTGAAAACGAAGACCTCATCGGAGAAGAGGTCGATCTTTAGGGTCTCCATGAACTCGCGGGCATCCTTGAGATCGTGTTGCCACTCGAGGAGCTGGCGTAACCAGAAAAGCTTCTGGTCAAATTCATCGCTCGATTTGGTGCCTTCCTTATACCGCCAGTGAGCGGCAATCCCGTACTCGGCCGTGCGGTGCATCTCCCAAGTGCGGATCTGTATCTCCAGCGGCTCTCCGTTCGGCCCGATCACCGTGGTGTGCAGCGATTGGTACATGTTGATCTTGGGCATGGCGATGTAGTCCTTGAAACGCCCCGGGACAGGCTTCCACAGGGTGTGCACCACACCCAGCACCCCGTAGCAATCTTTAATGGTATCCACAATCACCCGCACGGCGGTAAGGTCGTAAATCTCGCTGAAGTCCTTGTTTTGGGACGTCATCTTGTGATAGATGCTGTAGAAATGCTTGGGCCGGCCCTGGATTTCCGCCTTGATTTCTACTTCGTCGAGTTTCTCCTTTAAAGTGGCGATGACATCGTTGATGTAGCTTTCCCGCTCCTGGCGCTTTTTCGCCACCTTCTCCACCAGTTCGTAGTATTTCTCCGGTTCCAGGTAACGAAAAGCCGTGTCCTCCAGTTCCCACTTGACCCGGAAAATGCCGAGCCGGTGGGCCAAAGGAGCATACACCTCCAGTGTTTCGGTGGCGATCTCCTTCTGCTTTTTCACGGGAAGAAACTTCAAAGTGCGCATGTTGTGGAGCCGGTCGGCCAGTTTGATGAGAATCACCCGGATATCCTTCGCCATCGCGAAAAACATCTTGCGCAGATTCTCAACCTGCTGCTCTTCTTTGGACTTGTATTCTATCCGGCTGAGTTTAGTGACCCCATCAACCAGTTCGGCCATTTCGGTCCCGAACTCCTGCTCGATATCCTGCAGCGTAAACTGGGTGTCCTCGACCACATCGTGCAGGAGGCTGGCGGCGATGGTGATGATATCGAGTTCCAGTTCGGCTAAGATATGGGCGACCCCCAAGGGGTGCTGAATATAAGGGTCCCCGGAGATCCGAAACTGCCCGGTATGGGCTGTTTCGGCAAAGTTATAGGCACGGATAACCAGTGTCCTATCCGCGGAGGGGCTGTAGGCTTCTATTTTTGCAAGCAGGTTCTCCAGGTTCACGCCCCGCCCTTCTTTCTTAGCAGACCGGGCAAGCTTCACCGGCCTTAAACAGGTCTTGGCCCCGAAACTACGACCAATTGTATCTTTAGTCTAACACATAAGCTGCCGTTCTGTCATCTTGTGCGCCCTCAGCCACACCAGGGCACAAAACGCCGCTACCCGGGGCCCGGGAGCGCGGCCGATAAAGTCCAGAAAAGCCAAAGCCCGCCGCCGCTCCCTGGCCAGGGCGCGAAAGGTCCGGGAACGCGTGAGATCTACGCGCCTGCCGCCCGCACGCTCCTGCAGCTGAAAGAGGGGTTCGCCGCCCACGGCAGGCTGCCGCTGCACGAGGCCAAGTTCTTCCAGCACCGCCAGACCTTGCCGTACCGCAGCTCCGGGTGCTCCTAAACTGCGGCTGAGCACACCCGCGGTAGCCGTGCCTGGGGCAACCGCCCGCAAAGCGATGTAAAGGCCCACCAAGAAATCGCGGTCCGGGTAGCGCCTCCTTACCGCCTGCTGCCCGGCTGTAAGCTCGCGCGCACCAAACAGCAGCCACACCCGGGCGCCGGGCGGCAGGGGGACAAGCTTTGCTTCCAGGTCGGCCGGCCCCAGGGGCGGCGCCGTCAGGAAGAGGTCCGCCGGGCCTGGACGGGCGGCGCAAGGCCCGGCCGAGCCCTTGTTCCGGAAGTCGTAAAGGAGGGGCGCCCCCGGAAGCGGCGGTACACAACAGATCGCCGCCGGGTCCGCCGGGGTGTACACATCCTTGACAACCACTTCGACGCTTTGCCTGCCCTGCCACTCGTTCACCGACGGAGTGCCGATTACGTCCAGCCGCCCCCCGGCCAGCTCGCCGGCCCGCTCACCCAGCCCGAAGGCCACCGCCCATGCCTGCCTGCCTCCCTGGCTCAAGCGCAGGCGCAGGTGCTCCTGAGTGCGGCCTACCGGACGCGCGTGCTCGGCGTCGACATCCTTAAGGAGCAAAAGAGGCTCCGGGTTGCCGCGCCCGAAAGGGGCCATGCGTTCAAGTTCGGCTACCGCCGTAAGGTCCAGATCGGCCAGTTTTACTTCGGCGTCAACCGCCTGGCAGGCGACCAGGTCCTCGCGGGACAAGGAGGAACGGGCTACCGCCAGGAACGCCGAGCGAAATGCCGCCAGGTCGGCCCGGCGTAAGGAAAAACCCGCTGCCAGGTGGTGACCGCCGAACTGTTTGAGCCACCGGCTGCTCTTTTTCAGGCCCTCGTACAGGGAAAAAGCGGGAATGCTGCGCCCGGAACCCTTGCCTTCTTCGCCGCTCAGGGAAATAACCAGGGCCGGACGGTGCCAGCGCTCCACCAGCCGAGAAGCCACTATGCCCAGGACGCCCGGATGCCACGCTTCACCGGCCGCCACCAGCGCCATGTCTTCTTCCAGGTCGGCCGTCGCTTCTATCTGTGCCACAGCCTCGGCGAGCACCTCGGCTTCGATCTCCTGGCGCGTTCTGTTTTCCTGTTCCAGGAGCGAAGCGAGTTCCTGGGCCCGGTCTTCATCCCGGGTGAGCAGGAGCTCCACCCCCGGTGAGGCATCCCCGAGGCGCCCCAAAGCGTTGAGGCGCGGTGCCAGGCGGAAGCTCAGCTGTCCGGCGCTCAGCCGCTCGGGATCCAGCCCGGCCTGTGCCAGGAGCGCTTTGAGCCCCGGGAAGGAAGAGGCAGCCATGGCCCGAAGGCCCTGGGCCACCAGCACCCGGTTTTCGCCTGTAAGCGGCGCCACATCCGCCACCGTGCCCAGCGCCGCCAGTTCCAGCCAGGCAGGATCAAGCCTTCCGCTCAAGGCCTGCGCCAACTTAAGGGCCACCCCTACGCCGGCCAATTCCGTGAACGGGTAGCCTTCGGCGGGAAGCTTCGGGTCCAGCAGTGCCACGGCCGGGGGAAGGAAAGGCGGCGGCAGGTGGTGATCGCACACAATGGTATCAACGCCTTGGCTTTGGGCCCAGGCGATCTCTTCGCGGCTGGCAATGCCGCAATCCACGGTGAGAAGGAGCGTTACGCCCTGCGCGACAAGCTCTTCCAGGCCTGTCCTGCTCAAACCATACCCTTCCGCCAGGCGCTCCGGCAGGCGGTAGGAAACCTCCAGCCCCTGGTCGCGCAAAGCCGAGACCAGAAGGGCTGTACTGGTGATGCCATCGACATCGTAGTCGCCGAAAACTCCGATCCGTTCCCGGCGCTCGCGCGCCAGCTGCAGCCTGGCCAGCGCTGCATGCATGCTGCGGAAGGCGAAGGGAGAATGGAGGTCTTCAAGTTGCGGGGTAAGAAAGCGCCGGGCCGCCTCGACGTCGGCGTAGCCGCGCTGAATAAGCAGCGTCGCCAGGAGGCTGGAGATACCGAGCGAACGACTGAGTCTAGCGGCCCGGCCCGGGTGGCAACGCGGTGCCAGCTGCCAGCGCTTCACGCGGACGGGTTCCTTTCAGCAGCGTCGCCGGCTGCCGGCCCGTTCTCGCCCTGGGCCGGTGCCGTGAGCTTCGCCAACTCAGCTTCCAGCCGCTCGGCCCGCTGCGCGGCCTCCTTGAGCCGCCGCCCCTGCCGCAGCAGCCGTACGCTACCTAAAAGGAAAACCGCAACCGCCCCCAGGGCAGCTGCGCCCAGAATAATGAGCACCAGGGACATCTCAAACTGCCAGGTAAAAAAGCTCACGGCCACCGGCCCGGAGTTCTGGACGGCGAAAACGGCCACCAGCAGGGCGCAAAGCAGCGCCACCACCAAGATAAGCACGAAAAACCCTCCCCGCATACACACTCGGTGAGGGTGTTATTCGGCGCAGACAGCGCTTATTCCTGCTAGTAATTTCCTCACCTCTGCTGCACCAGTTCCTTGTGCACCAGGCGGGCGAGCGTACCAGGCTCCATTTCCTCGATGATGTGGAGGCGGCCGCCGGCACGGTGGCACAATTCCTCCAGGAAACGGCGGTTGGGGTCGAGCCCGATGCAGGTCAGCTCCAGCCTCAGCCGGGCCATTTCCCGGGCTACCTCCAAGGCATCCTGCGCCGGGTCGCCGGCGGCCAGGGGCACCGTTGGTATGCCGTCGGTGATCAGCACAATGAAAGGGCGCCGCACCCGGTTGCCGCGGACAAAGGCTATGGTTTCACGCAGGGCCTTGGCCAGAGGTGTAAGCCCGTACGCTTTGAGGGCAAGGAGCTGCCTTTCTATTGTTTCCAGGTGACCGGTAAAGCCGCCTGGTACTAAAACGTCCTGCTCCTGAAAGGGGATGACGGCCACTTTATCGCGCGTGGCCAAAACCAGGTGTTCCGCCAGAAAGCGGGCGGCCCGCAGGCGGTCCCCGGCCATGCTGGCGCTGCTGTCGAGGACCAGGACAATGCGGCGTTGCCGCCGGCGCTTGGGGGCGGTGTACACCAGGTCGGAGGAGGTAAACGCTCGGGGCCGCTCCCTGCCCTGGAGCCAGCGGCGGGCCGCCGCCAAGACCGTGGCCGGAAGATCCAGCTCCCGCGCCCCTCCCGGCTCCGGGGCAAGCGCCACCGGCCGCTGGGGCCGGGCGTTTCCCACTGCCTCCCTTCCCCCCGCCGGCGTTCGTCCCTTGTCTTCCCGGATCACACGGCGCAACAGTTGGCGAAAGTAGCTTTCCAGCTCGGGCAGGTGTTCCTCCAGAAAATCCGCCAGGCGCCTGCCTTCGGCTGTAAGCACCAGGCGCCCGCGTTCCCGCCGCACCAGGCGCCTTCCCTCCAGAGCGGCCAGGGTATGCTCCAAGTCACCCCAACGCCTGGCGTGCTGGGCGGCCGCCCCCGGTCCCCAGGGCAGGCTCCTTAAGAGCCGCAGCAGCTCCTGTGGCGGCAGGGTTTCGCGGGACAGGCCGAGAGCCTCCTCTACGCCTTCCAGTCCTTGCCTCTGGCGGCCCTGCTGTGGGGTTGTTCCATCGCCCCTCGGTTCCCGGTTTTCTTTGAGCAGGGAGTCGGTGGTACTGGCATACGGAGAAAGATCCGCCTTGGGCCCCGCCCCCTGGGGTGTCGCATCGACGACTATCCTTTCAATCTTGCGGATTTCCAGTCCCTCTTTTAGGATCGCCTGCTCCACCGCCGCCACCACCGGAACCAGCACGGGAAATGCCTCTTCTTCCAGCTGCGCGGCGATGTGCACATGGTTGGCGTGCGCCCGCCGCACCGATGCCTTGCGCCCATAGGCCAGGCTTCCCGAAAGGCGACCGCCACCCGTCCCGGTTTGCAGGTCCATGTGGTCGAGAAGGCGGACGGCCGCCTCCACCCCGGCCGAAGAAACAACCGCCGCTTTAACGGCGGCTGCAATCGCGCGGTGGTTCACCCTCCCGAGGGCGTGAAAGGTGTCCACATGGTAAACCGTGCCCGGCCTCCCCCGGCCATAAAAAACCTGCCCCGCGTCGGCCGCCAAGACCACTTTGACCTCTTGCGGCCGCTCCACCTCGATAACGTGAACGGAACGGCTGATCACCGTGCTCTCGCCCAGGCGCACCGCCGGGCCCTGCAGCGCTTGGGCCAGGAGCAGGCCCAGGGGCCGCCAGTCTTCTTTACTCTGTATCATTTGTGCTCCCGGCCTTCCCCTCAATGACCGTAACGGCTTCTTCTGTCTCCAGCTCCGTCAACGGCCGGGCCGGCCGGGGCGGGGCCACCAGCGGCAGGTCCAACGGGTTAGGAAAGCGCCCGCCGCCTTCTCCTCTTGGGCCACCGCCCTGCCCACCCCCTCCCGACCCGCGCCCTGCACCACGCGCGCCCAGGAGCTGCCGCCAGCGGTCCTGCAGCGACCACCACCAGCGCGGGCCCTGCTTCCACGTCCGTCTCAGCGCTTCCGCCGCCTGCGGCCGGGACTGCATTGGAGCGGCGCGCGTTGCGCGCCCTTTTTCCGCCAAGACCCCTGCCGCCTCTATCCCTTCTGACGCCGATGGTTGTTCAAGATAGGCCAGAACGGCACGGAGGTCCTCTGCCCGCGTGCGGTGCCTAAGCGCCGCCGCAGCCACCGCCGCCACATCGCACGCCTCCACCGCCCCGGCACCCCGCCAGGCGGCATGAAGGAGCGCTCCCAGCTTCAGCGCCTCCACCGCCCGCAGGCTTTCGAGGTGATGGCGCAGGTAAAGGTCGGCTAGTTGGGCGAGGATCCCCCCTTCCAGCGCCAGCCGGTCGAGCCGCGCTGCCCGGCCGGTCAGCCAGCGGGTCCGCTCTCCGTCCTGCCCTTCGGTTCTCCAGGGGGAGCTTGTTGTCAGCCCCGCGTTCAGAATCGCCAGGATTTCTTCCGGCCTCCCGGGACGCCCCATCTGTACGACAAAGTCGAAGCGATCGGACAGCTGGCGCCGGATGTCTGCCAGGGGCCCTGGGTCCTCATCGGGGTTTGAAGTGGCCCACACGCTCACCTGCAACGGCACGGCGACCGGCGGCAGGCCGTTTTCTTCTATCTGCACCCGCCCGGGCTTCGTGCCCATCACGTCTAAGAGAATGTCCGTCAGCTCCGGCGCCGTGTCAGCCAAGCGGTTGATTTCGTCCACGAAAACGACGCCGCGGTGCGCCTGGGGCAACGTCCCGGGCAGAAGCGCCGCTTCAGGGTGATCGGCGTCGGTCAGGCGTTTTAAGTCCAAGGTGCCTACCACCGTGCCGATTTTAGCGGCGTGGGAAATCTCGAGAAAGGGTGCCGGGATGGTTTCCGTCCCCAGCGCAGCGATTTCCTCCCGGCTCAAACCGGCATGCAAGGGACAGTGGGGAGCCAGTGGGTCACAGTTGTAGGGACAACCCCTGATTCGCGTCAAGGGCGGCAGGATGGCACGGGCCGCCCGCAGAATGGTCGTCTTTCCGGTACCGCGCAGGCCCTCGACATGCACGTGCACCGGCCACCCCCTGGCGAGCCCCAGAATGCTCAGCTCGGCAAAAAGGAAAAGCTCCTCGTTCCCGGCGTGGCGCACCAGAGAAGTATAAGTGTGCAACCGCAGCACCTCCCAGTTTGCCCCTCGTGGTCCTTGCAGCTAGTTTGTCCGGGGCATCCGGGCTTGATGCCTAAAAAGAAAGCGCCCGCTGAGGGCGCTTTTTCCGGTAAAGCGTTAGCTTCTGGCTGCGGCTGGGGTGCCATGGTCCAGCTCGCCCCGACGCCACAGGTACCAAATGGGTGAGGCTATAAAGATGGAAGAATAGGTTCCGCTGGTCAGCCCGATAAAGATGGCCAGCGCGAAGACCTTGGTTGTCTCGCCGCCGAAGAAGAGCAGCGCCAGCACCGTAAACAAGGTGGTCAGTGAGGTGTTGATGGAGCGCGTCAGGGTTTCGCGAATACTGGTATTCACCAGCTCGGCCAGGGGTTCCTTACGGCGCTTCTTGAGGTTCTCGCGAATGCGGTCGAACACCACGATGGTGTCGTTGATCGAGTAACCCACAATCGTAAGGATGGCTGCCACAAAGGTGCTGTCTATCTCCACCTGGAAAAGGGCGAAGAGCCCTACAGTAATCAAGACATCGTGGATCAGCGCCAGGATCCCGGCAACAGCAAACTTAAACTCAAACCGGAGCGTGATGTAGACCAGCATCAGGAGCGAGGCGATGGTCAGGGCCAAGAAGGCGTTGTTACGCAGCTCTTGGCTGACAACCGCCCCGACTTTTTCCACCCGCAGGATCTCGTAATTGCCGAGCTTCGTCTTCAAGCCCGTCAGCACATTTTGGCGTTCCTGGTCGCTGAGGTCGCGCGTACGAATCAGCGCGGTGTTGCCACCCGACAGCTGGACCCCGCTCTTTTGCAGGCCGTAATCCGCCAGGGCCGTCCGTATCTCGTTGGTGGTCGGCGTTTTTTCAAAGCGCAGCTGCAGCAAGGTACCGCCCTCGAAATCGATTCCCAGGTTCAACCCACGCAGGAAGAGGGCAGCCAGGCCAATCAGGATCACTAAAGCGGAAAGCGCAATCCATAGCTTACTGCGGCCCATAAAATCTATCCGCATCACATTCTCCCTCCCACTGCGCGCACGTCCATCGGCAGGCCGGTGCCGACCACCAGGCGCAGCATGTACCGGGTGACGATCACGGCGGTGATCATGCTGGCCACAATGCCCAGGCTCAGCGTGACGGCAAACCCGCGGATGGGACCTGTGCCCAGGTAGTACAGCACACCGGCACCGATGAGCGTTGTGACGTTGGAATCGACGACCGTGGTCATGGCCCGCGTGAAACCGGCTTCCAGAGCGGAACGGATGGTCTTACCGTTGCGGAGCTCTTCCTTGATCCGTTCGAAGATGATCACGTTGGCATCAACGGCCATGCCGATCGAGAGGATGAAGCCGGCGATGCCCGGTAAGGTCAAGGTGGCGTGCAGAGCCCCGAGGGCCCCCAGCACCAGAAGCACGTAGACCGCCAGGGCGAAGTCAGCCACCAGACCAAAGAGGCGGTAGAAGAGGATCATGAAGAGCAGGACGGCGGCCACGCCGATGGCAAAGGCCCGGATGCTTTTCTGGATGGAATCCTGGCCCAGCCAGGGTCCCACGGTACGGTTCTCAACCACCTCCACCTTAACCGGCAGGGCACCGGAACGCAGGGCAATGGCATACTGCTGCGCCAGCTCCGCCGAAGGGATGCCTTCAATGACGGCCTTGCCGGTGGTAATGACGTCTTTCACCGTCGGCGCCGTCACCACTTTTTTATCGAGTAGAATTACCAGGGGCTTACCCACGTTGGCCCGGGTGGCTGCGGCAAATTTCTGAGCCCCTTCGCTGCTGAACTCGAGCTCCACGATGGGTTTGTTCTGGTTGTCGTAAACAAAACGAGCGTTCTTGAGGTCTTTGCCGGTGAGCCACACCTTACCAGATTGGTCCGCGAATTCCAGGTAAGCCGTCATCTTGATGATGTTGATGGCCTCTTCCGAGTTCTTCAGGCCGGGAAGTTCCACAATGATCCGCCGCGAACCCTCGGGCTGGATGATCGGCTCCGTCACACCGAACTGGTTGATGCGGTCTCCAATGATGTTCATAACTCCCTGCCGCGCCTGCTCATCCACTTTGGCCTCGGGCGTGTCCACCAGGTTCAGCACCAGGTGAGTCCCGCCCTGCAGGTCCAGGCCGAGGCGAATGGCCTTCTCAAGGGGCTTGACCGACAAAAAGGCAATGAGCGCCACAAGGAGAACAATGACTATGATCTTAGCGACGTTCCCCCATCTCAAACCAGTTTCCTCCTTCTCTCCCTCTCTGCCTAACCGGGGAAAGGAAATACTAACCTTACCTATTATAGCCACCGCCCGGAAGGCTTGTCAACCAATTGCTTGTGGAGTGCCTGCCAGCCATTTCCTGTCCACCCGTCTTCCTAGTGTACGTGTCCCTGTCTATGTACATCAGATAGACATCGTAGTTCTGACCGTAGAACCGCCGGCGGTTCCTGAGCACCGCCTCTTTCTTAAAACCGCAGCGCAGGTAACAGCGAATGGCGCGCCGGTTGTAATGGTAGACGCGCAGGTAAACCCGCTTTAGTTTAAGCTCGTTGAAGGCGATGGCCAAAACAGCTTCGATCGCTCGACCGCCTAGCCCTTGCCCGCGGAACCCCGGATCACCGATGCAGATCTTAAGTTCCGCTTCCTTGGTCCGCCAGGTGATCTGGCTTAGTTCCACCTCACCAATAAAGCGATCGGGGGTTACCTCGATCGCCCAGAGTCTGTTGGCAGGTGTCCCTAAGAGCGTCTCGCAGTGCTGGCGATACGTGCGTTCTTTTTCTTCCAGGTGCAGGCCCAGGAGAAACCGTATCTCCTCATCATCATCCCACGCCGCCATGGCCTCGAGGTCTTTTTGGGTGAGTGGTCTTAAACGGACGTATTGCTTCCCTGCCACCGGCCCCGCCTCCCGCAAAAAAAATGCAGTGTAGGTATTCGCCGGTGCTTGTCCCTTTCCTTTCGGTAAATAGCACCAGAACAGGCGGCTACAGTAAATGGAGGCCCCACAGCCTGGCAAGCAGGGGACGGTAGAGGCGCCAGAGAAAAACGGTCGCCGGATTGCGCGCCGCCACCGCCTGGGTGGCAATGAGATCTGCTCGGGTGACCGTTTCTCCTTCGACCCGAATGACCACCTCCCCGACCTTGCTGCCCCGCTCGACGGGAGCCTTCAGCGCCTGCACTTCCAGGCTTTTTTCCACCCGGCCCACCTTTTGCCAGGGAACAACCACGTAGAGGTCCTGCGCCAAACGCGCCGTTACCGCAGGCGTGAGGCCGTTTTTGAGCGGTACGGTTACGGTTTCCCCTGCCTTTCCCGGCTGCAGCAGGCGGCTTTCGGTGTAACCAAAATCGAGGAGCGCAGCGGCGTCACTCCACCGGTCGTCGCTGTGTAGGACCACCGCCACCAGTTGACGCCCGCCCCGGGTCGCCGAAGCAACCAAGCACTGGCCGGCCTCCGCCGTGGTGCCGGTTTTTACCCCGTCGGCGCCGCTGTAACTCCAAAGAAGACGGTTGGTGCTGAAAAAAGAGCGGCCGCCCGAGGGACCGCTGACCACTTTTTCCCGGGCGCGGACGATCTCTTGAAACTTGCTGTTGCGCAATGCGTAGCGCGCGATGGTGGCCAGGTCGTAAGCGGTCGTGTAGTGATCGGGAGCAGGGAGGCCGTGGGGGTTGACAAAGTGCGTATCCCAGGCCCCAATGGCCCACGCCTTCTTGTTCTGCAGGCGGGCAAAGCCTTCCTCGCTTCCGGCCAGGTGTTCGGCGATGGCGACGCAGGCGTCGTTTCCGGATTCCAAAAGCGCCCCCCAGAGCAGTTCTTCCAGCGTCAACCTCTCGCCCGTGCGCAAATAAAGCGAGGAGCCCTCCGTCCAGCTGGCGTAGGGACTCACCGTCACCACATCGCTCAGCCGTCCTCCCTCCAAGGCGACCAACGCGGTTAAGATCTTGGTCGTGCTGGCGGGCGGCCGCCGCTCATAAGGGGTTCGTCCGTAAAGGACCGTCCCCGTGCGGGCATCAAGGAGAACCGCTGCGTCTGCCGTGACTTGGGGCGCAAAGGCCCCGGCCTCCCGCGGTGCGGCGGACAAAAAAAGTAGGAGGGCCAAGCAGAAAAGCCGCCTGCCTTTTTTAAAGGTTTGCACCCACAGCCCCCCCGGCTAGCCCGAGCGCCGCTCCCAGAAGTAGGCGCCGCCCGAAGATCCCGGCCGCCGCCGGCACCGGCCAGAGAAAAACGGCGATGTAGTACGACAGAACGACAAAGAGCGCCCCGCCCACCAGGCCGTGCAGCCAACCGGTGTGGCCGGCATGCCGGCCGGCAACGAAGCCCCCGCTCAGCGCCGCAACTAGTCCCGCCCCATAGGTAAGTGAAGCCAGCTGCAGTTCCAGATCGCCCCAAAAATAGATCAGGGTAGCCACCACAAGGGCCAGCACCAGATAGGTCAAAAAGGACACAAGTGCCCCCCTTAAGACCGCGCCCGGGGAGAAAATCGGCGCTGTGCTGCGTCCGGCCGGGGAAGCTTTAACCATTGCACCCACCCCTCTTTACATCCTTCTTTGGTAATGTACGCAGCCGCCCCGGCCCGCATGACTATTCCCGGCCGCAGATGAAGAAAACAGGCCAGCACCCAGCCTGCTTTCCGCCGTAGCTATTCTTCGGTGCCCGCCCTGCCTTTGTCAGCTCCCACCTCGGTTACCGTCGGTTCTGCGTGCGCTTCCGCTTCCGGTTTTTCCTTGGCCTTCGGTTCCTTGACCTTGGCTTCCTTCAGCACATAGCCGATGGCTTCCCGATTCATCTTCAGTTCCAGGTTGTCGGCGACCTTGAGCCGGATCGTCTTGTCCCTTACCTCGGCGAGGGTGCCGTGGATGCCGCCGATGGTAACCACCTTGTCCCCCTTCTTGAGACCGGCGAGCATCTCTGCGCGTTCTTTGCGCTGCTTCTGCTGGGGGCGAATCACGAGGAAGTAAAAGACGACAAACACCAGGATCATGGGCAGGAGTCCGGCCAGTTGCTGTTGCACCAACATTCCTCCTTGTAGGGGTTTATTTATTTGGTTCGCCATACGGAAGAAAAATCCTGTTATACGCGCGGTTCTTCCCTGTCTTCGATTCCGTAGTGAGCAAAAAACGCCTGCTTGGCCGCCGCAAACCGGTCCTCACTGATGGCGGCGCGGATCTCCGCCATGAGGTGAACCATAAAGTAGAGGTTGTGATACGTCGTCAGCCGGATGCCCAGGATTTCGTCCGCCTTTATGAGATGCCGGATGTAGGCCCGGCTGTAGTTCCGGCAGACGTAGCAGCTGCACTCCGGGTCAAGCGGCCTCAAGTCGCGGGCATGTGCAGCGTTGCGGACCACCAGTTTGCCCTGCCGGGTGAACACGGTACCGTTACGGGCAATGCGGGTGGGTAAAACGCAGTCAAACATATCCACCCCGCGCTCCACCCCCTCCCACAAGCAGTCCGGGCTCCCCACCCCCATCAAGTAACGCGGCTTGTTCTCCGGCAGCCGGGGCAGCACCAGGTCCAGGATGTCATACATCATCGCTTTGGGTTCGCCCACACTGAGCCCCCCGATGGCATAGCCGGGAAAATCCAGCGGCAAGAGCTCCTCCAGGCTTTTAAGGCGCAGCTCCGGAAAAGTCCCGCCCTGGATGATGCCGAAGAGAGCCTGGTCGGGCCGTCGGTGGGCCGCGCGGGCGGCCTCAGCCCAGCGGGTCGTCCTTGCCACAGCCGCCGCTGCCTGCTCGTAACTGGCCGGGAAGGGGATGCACTCATCTAGAACCATGGCGATGTCGGAACCCAGGAGTTCCTGCACCTTAACCGCTTTTTCCGGGGTAAAGTAGTGTTCAGAACCGTCGATGTGCGAGCGGAAGAGCACTCCCTCGGCGGTCAAGCGCCGGAGCGCCCCCAGGCTGAAGATCTGGAAACCGCCGCTGTCCGTAAGGATCGGCCTTTCCCAGTGCATGAAACGATGCAGGCCTCCGGCCGCTGCAATAAGATCGGCTCCCGGCCGCAGGTAGAGATGATAGGTATTGCTGAGAATGATCTGAGCCCCCAGCTCGGTGAGCTCCTCGGGTGTAAGCGTCTTTACCGTCGCCTGGGTACCCACAGGCATGAAAACAGGAGTTTCTACCGCACCATGGGCTGTGGAAAAGGTCCCGCACCGGGCGCGGCTGGTGCTGCTTTTCGCAGTGACCTTGAATCCAAGCTGCATTACCCTGCTCCTTCTCACATGATCAGCATGGCATCGCCGAAGCTGAAAAAGCGATAGCGCTGCCGTACTGCCTCCGCGTAAGCGCGCAGTATTGTTTCCCGGCCGGCGAAGGCCGCTACCAGCATGAGCAAAGTGGATTTCGGCAGGTGGAAGTTGGTGATCAGGGCATCGATGATCTTAAACTTAAACCCTGGGTAAATGAAAAGGTCTGTCCACTCGGCTCCGGCCTTGACCCTACCGCTTCGGCCGGCCGCTTCCAGGGTTCGGACCACGGTGGTGCCTACCGCCACCACGCGCCGCCCCTCTGCCCTGGCGGCATTTATGCGCTCTGCCACCTCCGAACGAATCAGGTAATACTCTTCGTGCATGTGATGCTCCTCGATCCGCTCTTCCCGCACCGGCCGGAAGGTCCCGAGACCCACATGCAGGGTGAGGTACAGGATTTCCACCCCCTGGGAGGCGATGGTCGTAAGAAGTTCCGGTGTGAAGTGCAGGCCGGCCGTCGGCGCCGCCGCCGACCCCAGATGCCGTGCGTACACCGTCTGGTAACGCTCCTGGTCTTTCAGTTCCGCATGGATATAAGGCGGGAGCGGCATGCGGCCGATTTCGTCGAGGAGCGTAAGAAACTCCCCTCCCGCCTTGGAAAAAGCCATAATCCGCCCGCCCTCCGGGGTACGGCCGAGCACGCGCGCGGTGAGCCTCCCTTCGCCAAAAACAAGTTCTTGCCCTTCCGGGCACCGGCGTCCCGGCTTCACCAGCACCTCCCACTGAGCGGGTGCCACTTCTTTAAGAAGCAGCACCTCCACTTTACCACCGCTGTGCGCCCGCCGGCCGAGAAGGCGCGCCGGTAAAACGCGGGTGTCGTTCAGCACCAGCACATCGCCCGCCTTAAGGTAAGAAGGTAGGTCATGAAACACCCTGTGCTCCGTGGCTCCTGTCTGCCGGTTAAGGACGAGGAGGCGGCTTTCATCGCGCCGGGTCAGCGGTGTCTGGGCGATAAGCTCCGGGGGAAGGTCGTAATCAAAGTCCTCTAAGTGCAAGTTATCCGCTCCTTAGTTAATGCGGCTCTTCAGTACGGCTCTATTGTAACGCCCTGGTAGTAGTGAGTCAAAATAGCGCGGTAAAAATCAGGAACAGACGTGCCTTGGTGTTCAGCCATCCCTTTAGCGCCCCACTGTGACATCCCCACCCCGTGTCCATAACCGCGCCCGCGGAAAACAATGCGGCCGGCGCCGGCCCCCCGGCCGCCCACCCGGGTGACGGTCTGGGTCGGGATCATTTTAACTCCGGAAGCAGTCACAGCCCAGGTACCGGGACGAGCCGCCGCCCGCCCGGTGCCCTCCGCGCCCTGCACGGTAACCAATGCTCTGCCTTGAGGTACCGGTGGGGAAGACACGACCGTGAGCCACGTGCTTTTCAGCACCGTTGGTCCCAGCGCCTGGCGCAACTTCTCGGCGGGTATAACCTCCCGGCCGCTGCTTCCCTGTACCGAAAAGGAAGCAACCCGCCCGGAAGGCGTATAGGCCGAGGGTTCTATGGTTTCTACGTCTCCTAAGGCAAAGCCGGCTTGGGCCAGGAGGGCGCTGACCTCTTCCGGCGAGAAGCTGGCTTCCCACTGTGCGTACGGGCTCTGGTCCCACCCATCCTCCACCCCTTTGAGATAGGGCCGGTCGGTTCCCCACACGGCTCCCGCCGCCTCGGTGTGCCCGCCCGAGCTGGCATGGTAGTAAGCGTCGATAAGCTCGCCGTTGTAGCGCAGCACGAGATCGGCCGTCTCCTTAACCGCGCGGTCGGTGGCTGCTGTTTCCACTCCGGCGCCGCCGTAAGCCTGGCAGTGCGTTCCGGCACAGAGGTCGAATCCTTCGCCCGCATGCCGTCCCTGATTTCGATAGGCAAAGGTGCGCGCCGCCACCGCCTGGGCCTTAAGCGCTTCCTCCGGCCAGGTAGGCGGCATCTCGAGCGGTACCGTCCCCCGTAAATAGTCTTCCACCGTCACAACGTTTATTACCACCAGTCCCGCGCCGGTCGCCCGCACCTCAAGACTACCCCGGTAGGGCCGTCCATCCACCCGAAGAAGGTTATCCGCGGCGAGGGGAGCGGCGACGATATGTACCTGCTCCGCACGTCGCCCATCGGGAAGAACCACCTTTTGCCCGTCCACCGTGAGCGTTACCGGCGCCGCACCGGCAGGGGCGCCGAGCGGCCGGCCGGCGGCGTCGGTAAGAACAAAACCGCGTGCTGCGCCTATGACCACCGAAACGGGAGCCGTCAAAAGCCTCACCCTTAGCTGAACCGGCGCCGCCTGGGCGGGGGCGGCCACAAGAAAGAAGGCCAGGAACAAGCCCAGCCCTACTGCTCCATAGTACCTTTTTCCCACCATCTTTAACGCAACCTCCCGTCCTACCTGGGGCTATTCGTGCCCGGTGCTCCTTCCTCCGGCAAGGGCTTGGCCTCGGCCGGCTGCACCAAGTCTCCGGCGGCCACCTTGCGGTCGCCGGCCAGGAGTTCGCGCCAGTGCCCGCCCGCCTCTTTTATGGCCAACTGGACTCCCTTCGTTCGTACATCGGCAGCCGTAAGGGCGAGGCCTTCCGCTTTGGCTTTGAGAAAGGCCAGGTACGATCCTAGGCTCAGGTTTGCGGCCCGGGCGGCGGCGCGCACATTAAGTCCGCCGCTCAGCGCCACCACCTGAACCGCCTCGGAACCGGAGTCCGGTAAGGTCTCTTTAACATAGTCGGCCAGGCGCAGCGCCAGCTCCTGCCGCTCTTCACTGTCGCCGTCGGCCGCCACGGTGAGGAAAAGAACCTGGCCTGACGGCGGACGGAGCTCTCCTTTGTCCTGCGCTTCACGTACCAGCTTGGCTAAACCTTCACCTACCCGCAGCCCCACAAGGCCGTCGGCTTTTGCAGCCGGCTCCGTTTCTGACCCGTCGAGGCGGGTAACGGCGGTAATCCGGTCCCCCGCCCCCACCGCCAGTTCAATGCCTGGCTGAGGGTCCAGGGTAACGTAGTAAGCCGGGCGCTCTACATGCTCGGCCAGCAGCGCCGTCTGCCCTGCCGCCGGCGCCGCCGTGGCCGGCGGGCGTAATGTCTCCACCGGCACCTCAACCCGGGCCAGACCAATAGCTATGATGAGAGCGGCGGCAATAGCCGCCAGGGTCCTGCTTAGCTCCGGGAAAAGGTTCCTCTCCCTGCCGAGGAGCACAGCCTGTCCCAACCGCACACAACCTCGCCGGGGTAACTCAAGGAACTCCCCTTCGGGTGTCACCACCACAACGCTTGTTTCATGCACTTCTACGACAATGCCCTTGACCTGCAATGTCTCCCCCCCTCGCAATGTAGTTCTTGGACCGACCTCCAACGGCTTTGCGGCGGACTTTCTCCCGGCACGCGCTCGTGCTACGGTTCACGGAAGTATTCTTTGAGATGGTTGAACTCGCCGCGCAATACCAACACCACGGCCAGAATATACTTTCGCTGCCGTTCCAGGGTTTTACGGCTCACGCCCACCTTCCGGGCTATTTCACTGAGGGGCAGGGTTTTGCGCTCGTCCAGGGCCAGCAGCCAGGCCGGGGTGGCGGCAATCTGCTTCGCTACCTTGATGGCCCTGAGCCGCGCGTCGCGGTGGCGCGGGCAGGCAAGGGCCACTTCGCGAAAGCTCACGCCGTATTCGGCCAGGTGTGCCTTGAGCGCAATGATTTCCTCCCTTCTCTCCAACTCTTCTTCGCTGGCGGCCGCCTGGTTTTCCTGCAAACGGTCGAGAAGCTGTCCCTGCGTTTCGGTTTCTGTCCCTTCCAGAACCGTGAGCGGGATTTCCTGCTGACGCCGCTGTTCATGGCGATAAAAGTCCAGCAGGCGGCGCCGGATAACCAGCTCGGAAAACTTGAGAAAGGAGTTTCCTTTCCTATCGTTATAGGCATCGATGGCCTCGTTGAAAGCAAGGAGACCGATGCTGCCTTCATCGTCTTCACCCAAGCGAATGTACCGACCAGAGACCTTGGCTGCTATGGCCAGGATAAAGGGGGTGTAATCCTGGATGAGCCTTTCACGTGCCTCCGGAGCCCCTCTCTTCGCCAACGCGAGAAGGTCCTCCCTCATTCCGGGCTTCACCACCCCTCGTAAGCTTCCTCCAGGTTTCGTCAGCGGTGAAACAGGTTGAGAATCAGGGTTAGAAGCAGGCTCAAAACAAGGCTAGTCACCAAGGGAAAGTAAAAGGTGAAATTGCCGCGCTGGATCAAAATATCTCCCGGCAACCGTCCCCAGTGAAACAAGCGGCCGAAGAACGCCAGGAGACCACCGACGATCAGCAAGAAAGCACCCAGCCCCATGAGCAGCCTTCCAAATCCTTCCCAACCAGACACTCCTTCACCTCCCTTCATGGATGGAGAGTTGCTCGAGCCCCGGGGCCGGTAAACCCAAATGGCGGTATGCGCGCGCCGTCACCACCCGCCCGCGGGGCGTACGCTGCAGCAATCCTTGTTGCAGCAGGTAGGGTTCGTACACTTCCTCGATGGTGCCGGCATCCTCGCTGAGACTGGCCGCGAGGGTGTCCACGCCCACGGGACCGCCGCCGAAGTTCGCGATCATGGTCTTCAGGAGCTCCCGGTCGGTGCGGTCGAGGCCGAGAGGATCCACCTCCAGGCGGGCGAGCGCTTCTTTGGCTGTCTGTTCAGTAAGGACAGCTTCGCCTTTGATTTGCGCAAAGTCCCGGACCCGCTTCAGGAGCCGGTTCGCCACCCGCGGCGTTCCGCGCGAACGCCTGGCCACCTCCCGCGCCGCTTCCGGCGCGATTTTAACGCCCAGAATGGCAGCGGTACGGCGGATGATACTGCTCAAAGACTCCACGTCATAGTATTCCAGCCGGGCGACCACGCCGAAACGGTCCCTGAGGGGCGAGGTCAAAAGCCCGATGCGGGTCGTGGCACCCACCAGGGTAAAATGTACCAGGTCAAGCCGCAAGGAACGTGCGCTCGGCCCCTTACCCACAACGATATCGAGGGCGAAATCCTCCATCGCCGGGTAAAGGATCTCCTCCACCGTACGGCTCAACCGGTGGATCTCGTCGATAAAGAGAACATCGCCCGTACCCAGGCTGGTCAGAAGCGCCGCCAAGTCGCCCGGTCTTTCAATGGCCGGGCCTGAGGTTATGTGTATACCTACCCCCAGTTCGCGGGCTATGATGCGCGCCAGGGTCGTCTTGCCTAAACCCGGCGGCCCGTAAAGGAGAACATGATCCAGCGTCTCCCCGCGCAGCAGGGCCGCTTTGATAAAAACCTCCAGGTTGGCCTTGGCCCGGTCCTGGCCGATAAAATCGCTCAGCTTCTGCGGGCGCAGGGTCACCTCAAGTTCTGTGTCCCCGGGCAGCGCTTCTCCCGCTACAATTCGCTCTTTCATCGTGTACTACCTCTTCCGTAATGCTTCCAAGGCCGCCCGCACCCTGGCAGCCGCCTCCAAATCCGCCGGCACCTGGCGCAGCGCTTCCTCTGCCTCTCCCGCCGTGTAGCCCAGCTCCAGCAGGGCCGCGCTCGCCAGGTCTTCCTCCGCCAGAGCCGCCGGCGCGGCCGCCGCGGCCTCATCCGTCGCCAGGGCGCCCAGCTTCTCCTTAAGTTCAAGAACAATCCGTTGGGCCGTTTTCTTGCCCACCCCGCTCACCCGCACAAGGGACGCCACATCACCGGCGCGCACCAGGTTAAGGACTTGGGCCGCCGTAAAGGTGGAAAGCACAGCCAGGGCCAGGCGCGGGCCGATACCTTCCACCCCCAGGAGGGAGGTGAAGACCGTACGCTCCAAAGGCGAGGCAAACCCAAACAGCTGTAAAGCATCCTCGCGCACGTGAAGGTAGGTGTAGACGTGTGCTTCCTCGCCTACAGCGGGGAGTTCCACCGCCGTGCTGCTCGATACCTTAAGGCCGAAACCGACCCCGTTCACTTCTATGACGACAAACCCCGGGGTTTTGTTCACCAGCGTTCCCCGCAGGAACTCAAACAGACCGGCCACCCCCCCGGCGGCTGCGTTCCATAAAGCGGGCCACCTGGGCATGACAAAGGGCAATGGCCAGCGCGTCGGCTGCATCGTCCGGTTGCGGTAACGCCGTCAGGTTTAGCGTGCGGTAGAGCATTTCCTGGATCTGGCGCTTATCGGCCCGGCCGTAACCTACAACCGCTTGCTTTACCTCCGGAGGTGTATACTCGACCACCGGCAGCCCCAGTTCCGCCGCGGCTAGCAGGACTACGCCGCGCGCCTGCGCCACCATCATGGCCGTGCGGGTGTTTTTACTAAAGAAAAGTGCTTCTATCGCCAGCGTCTCCGCTCCCCAGGCCAAGACCTCCTGCAGGCGCTGGTGGAGCAGCAGCAGGCGCTCGGGCATGCTGAGGTCTGCCGGGGTCTCCAAACACCCGTAGCGGTGAACAAGACTGGTACCGGCGCTTGTCTCGACCAGCGCGTAACCACAGCGGCCTATCCCCGGGTCGATCCCGCAGATTCGCATCTCTTTCCCGGCCTCCTTGTTAGTATCTTTCTACGCCGGTCGAGTAAAATCCTTTTTCAGGTAAGCATGCCGCGCTTTGTCAAGCCGGGAGAGAAAAGACAAGGGAACGCAAAAAAGGAGGGCCCGGCTAATTCATCAGGCCCTCCAGGACTTGCGACAGCTGCTCCTTGTTCTCGATGGCGATTCCTGTCCTGAGATCCAGCAAGGCCTCTTCCGGGAGGCCGCTGGTCGAGATTCCGGTGCGCTCCTTTATCTCGTGGGGCCCCTCCGGCGTGCCGTAGAACACCACCACTTCCTCCCCGTCGAGGCCGACAAACAGCTTTTCGCGACACAGCGGGCAGAGCCCGGGACGGGTGGCTTTCAGGACGAGATTGTCGTCGCTGGCTGTTACATCCCACGCCGGGTAAAGCGCCGTAAGATCAGCCAGGCCCAGCCCGCGCTGCGAGGAAGGAAACGGTTTTTCTTTCTTCTCAACGTGACCGCAGGTTTCGTACGTCACTTCCTCCACCAAACGGGCGGCCGGACCGGCAACAAACCTGGATTCCCGCGGCGGCGCGGGCTGCCTGTTCGCCCAGCGCCTGGCGCCCAAGAGTCCAAAAGAGACCAGCACCACCACCAGGATAATGCCGAGCCACAATCGCACCTTGCGCGTGTTCATGTAAGCCCTCCTTGCGTTGATCCTCCTTTATCGAACTAGCATTCCCGGTGGGCGGCCGGTTTAAACGTCTGCGGACCGGGCGGCAATCCGCAGCCCAGGTTAGGGCGGCGGCTTGTCCCATGGTCCCCGGATGTTCGCACGCCAGTCTAGTGCGCCTGAAGGTGGCAAGAGCACTGCGCAAAAAAAATGAGCGCCTGTAAGCGCTCACCGGGCACTAACTGCCCAAAGAAGCCAAGACCTCATCCGGAATTTCAAAGTTGGCGTAAACCTCTTGTACGTCGTCCTGTTCCTCAAGTTCCTCCATGAGTTTAAGCATTTGTTCCGCATCCTTGCCCTGAAGTTCCACGGTCGTCTGCGGTATTCTGGTGATCTCCGCCTCGCTGAAGGTATAACCCTGGTTCGCGAGGTTTTCCCGCACCGTCCCAAAATCGGCGGGATCAGTGATGATCTGCAGGCTATCCTCGTCTTCTTTTACATCTTCCGCCCCGGCTTCCAGAGCGTCGAGGATCGCCTCATCCGGCGTTTTGCTCAGATCTGCACGGTTCAGAACCAAGCTACCCTTTTGACTGAACATCCAGGCCACGCAACCGGTCTCGCCCAGATTACCGCCATGGCGGGAAAAGATGTGGCGAATCTCAGCAGCCGTGCGATTGCGGTTGTCGGTTAGGATCTCCAGCATGACGGCTACGCCTCCCGGACCATAGCCCTCATACACGAGCTCCTCGTAATCGGCACCATCCTGCGAGCCCGAAGCCCGGGCAATCACCCGCATGATGTTATCGTTGGGCATGTTGACCGAACGCGCCTTCTCTATGGCCATTTTCAGGCGCAGATTGCTATTCGGATCGGGGCCGCCGTGCTTCACGGCCACCATAAGTTCCCTGCCGATGCGGGTGAAGATCCTGCCTCGTTCTGCATCGGCCTTGGCTTTCTTGTGTTTGATATTGGCCCACTTAGAGTGTCCTGACATGTTTTCACCCCGTTTACTGCGCGTGCCGGGAGTTACGCGCTCCAAACTAGGAACCACAAATCCCTCGTTAAGTTATTTTACCATAGGATAAGGAGCCTTGAAAAGGAGAAACCTGGCTTCGGGCCAGGTTAGACGCCGTCTCAGAAGCCGGGGATAGGAGGAAGGCGCCGCTTGTGCTCGCTTCTTTGCTGCATGGTCCTGATGCGCGCCACCACCTCCGGGCGGCCCTCGCCGGTGCGGATGTAGTGGTCCAGTTCGGCATAACTGAACCCCAGCTCGCTTTCATCGGTTTGTCCTTCCCAGAGCCCGGCGGAAGGCGCCTTCCGGATGATCTCTTCCGGAACGCCCAGGTGCCGAGCCACTTCCCGCACCTCCTGCTTAACCAGGTTGCCCAGGGGAAGAAGATCCACCCCGGCGTCGCCGTACTTGGTAAAGTAACCCACCGTAAGCTCGCTCTTGTTGCCCGTGCCCAAAACCAGGTAGTTATGCTGCGTCGCCAGGTAGTAAAGCGTTACCATGCGCAGCCGCGGCTTGATGTTGGCCAGCGCCAGGGCCTTGGGCTCGCCGGCCTCTGCCGTTTTTAACCGGGCAAGTAGGGTATCGTACGCCGTATCGAGCACGACCTCCCGCACCGGAACGGAAAACGCCGCCGCCACCAACCGGGCATGTTCCGCATCGCGGGGCAGGCTGTGGCAGGGCATGATCACCCCGAGGACTGCCTCCGGGAAGGCGCGTTTGGCCAGCCCGACCACCACCGCCGAGTCTATCCCCCCGCTGAGGCCGACGACTGCTCCCTCGGCCCCGGCTTCTGTCACCCGTTCCCTGATCCAACCTGTCAGCCGGTTTACTAATTCACCCGTCTCCATGTTCTTCTGCCTGCCTTTCCTTTCCAGGTTGCCTGGGCCCCCAGCCCTTTTATTTTCTCCTTCTTTTCCTGGAATCCTGCAGGCAACGAAGTGCAGCTGAGACAAGGAATCCTACAGGGAACTTTGGCTGCTCCAGCGTTGGGCTATGGGCATGCGCCGCCCGTCCCCAAAGTGGCGGCTGGTAACGCGCAGGATGGGCGGGGCCTGACGGCGCTTATACTCAGCACGCGCCACCAGGCGCATGATGCGCTCGACCACCTTAGTAAGGTCGAGGATTTGCTGGACGGCTGCGCCTTCTTCGCCGGCCGCCGCCTGTTCCTCGCCGGCAGCTGAGACTCGACCGACCAGCTCTTTGGGCAGGCCGGCTTCAGCCGCCAGCAGCCCGACGATTTCCTTAAGCGAGCAGTTCTCCTCGACGAACTTCTTCAGCACAAAGTCGAGCAGCGGATACGGCGGTAGAGAATCAGTATCCTTCTGGTCCGGCCTGAGCTCCGCGGAAGGAGCCTTGGTAAGAATGGCCTCCGGAATAAGCTGCGGTCGCAGCGTGTTGATATGGCGGCAGAGCTCGTAAACCATGGTCTTGGGAACATCGCCGATGACGGCTAAACCGCCGGCCATATCACCATAGAGCGTCGCGTAGCCCACCGCGAGCTCGCTTTTATTACCCGTGGTAAGGAGCAGCCGGTTTTCCCTGTTGCTCATGAACATGAGGAAATTGCACCGGATACGGGCCTGGGCATTCTCTTCAGCCACATCGAGGCGCGGCGGCCCGCCGCCGTTCATCTCCCCCAGCAAGGCGGCAAAGACCTGCTCGATGGGCTTTACTGCGTACTCCACGCCCAAGTTGTACGCCAAGGAAGCTGCATCGGCAACGCTCCTGCTGCTGGAATAGCGGGAGGGCATGGAGACGCACTTTACGTTTTCGGGGCCCAGGGCTTCCGCCGCCAGCACCGCCACGAGCGCTGAGTCTATGCCGCCGCTCAGCCCCACCAGCGCCCGCCTGAATCCCGTTTTGCGGCAGTAGTCCCGGATCCCCATCACAAGCGCTTTACGCACCCACTCCATGTCTTCCGGTGGGAAAGGCTCCACCTGCCGGGCGGCACGCGCCTCCTCGCCCAGATTGACCAGCGCCAAATCTTCGGCGAAGGGCCGGCAACGGGCGAGCAGCTCTCCGCCCGGTCCGACGGCGAAACTGCAACCGTCGTAGAGAAGGTCGTCGTTGCCGCCCACCTGATTAACGTAAACCACCGGGCGCCGGTGGTGCCGGGCCAGCGCCTGCACCATACCGAGGCGCAGCGCTTGTTTGCCATAATGGTACGGGCTCCCGGAGATGTTTATGATCACCTCGGCCCCGGCCGCCACCAGTTCCTCCACGGGGTCCACCGGGTAACGGACGTCTTCCCAGAAGGCCTTGTCGTTCCAGATATCCTCGCAAATGGTCACCCCCAGGCGCACACCCCGGAAGGATATGGGGGCGCGGCGCGGCGCCGGCTGGAAGTAACGGTTCTCGAAAAATACATCGTAGGTTGGAAGAAGTGTCTTGGCCTGGACGCCGGTCACCTCCCCGCCGGCCACCAGAACGGCGGCGTTGAAGAGGTGAGGCGCCAGGCTGGCACCGGGAAGCGGCAGGCCCAGCAGGACACCGATGTCGCGCGTCGCCGGTAGGATGACGCGGCGCAGCATGGCGCCGCACTCCTGTACGAAGTCAGGCAGGAGCAGCAGGTCCTGGGGCGTGTAGCCCGGAAGGCTGAGCTCCGGAAAAACCACCAGGTCCGCTCCCTGCTCTTTCGCCGCCGCGATGAACTTGAGCATACGCTCGGCATTGCCTTTAAGGTCACCAATGGTCGGGTTCAGTTGCGCCAGGGCGATCTTCATTCCCGTACCCTTCTTTCTCGGCGCTTCACCGCGCGGGACGCCCTTCTCTGGGTGGGACTTTCAAGGCAACTTCACGCCGCAGGAGGAACGGCTCCCAGGCTTGCCATGGGCGCCTCTCAATTATGTTATAGCACCGCCCTCGCACTGCCTTCAAGGGAGAAAACCTCACGCCCTCTCCGGCCGCACCGCAGGCGGCGGCAACATGCAGCAAGGCCGCACCTCGACATACGAAGTGCGGCCTTGGCAAATATCTTCCGGCAACGGCCTACTCTCCCAGGGCGAGGCCCAAGTACCATCGGCGCTGGAGGGCTTAACTTCCGTGTTCGGGATGGGAACGGGTGTGGCCCCTCCGCTCAAGTCACCGGAAATATTAGTCGCCCATGTCCCTGCCCCTTACCCAGCTTCCTACCATGTCGGCACATTGCTTCTAAGGTAAGGCGACAGGTCGCTTCATCCCTGAAACAGATACCTTAATCGCTTCCTACCCCGTCCTGCGTGTTGCGCTCCCTGCAGACACGCTCTTCGGCGCGACCTGTCCCGCAGGGCAACCCAGGGTCACATGTTTTACGCAAGGTACCATTGCCTTGAAGGCTGCCTGCGCCTTCAAAACAAAAGAGCGAGCGAATTAGGTCAAGCCCTCGACCTATTAGTACCAGTCAGCTGAGGAGGTTACCCTCCTTACACACCTGGCCTATCTACCTCGTCATCTGCAAGGGGTCTTACTGGCCTGTGCCATGGGAAACCTCATCTTGGGGTGGGCTTCACACTTAGATGCTTTCAGCGTTTATCCCGTCCGGACTTGGCCACCCAGCGTTGCCGTTGGCACGACAACTGGTACACCAGCGGTCCGTCCATCCCGGTCCTCTCGTACTAGGGACGGCTCCCCGCAAGTTTCCTGCGCCCGCGATGGATAGGGACCGAACTGTCTCACGACGTTCTGAACCCAGCTCACGTACCGCTTTAATGGGCGAACAGCCCAACCCTTGGGACCTACTTCAGCCCCAGGATGCGATGAGCCGACATCGAGGTGCCAAACCTCCCCGTCGATGTGAACTCTTGGGGGAGATAAGCCTGTTATCCCCGGGGTAGCTTTTATCCGTTGAGCGATGGCCCTTCCACTCGGAACCACCGGATCACTAAGCCCGACTTTCGTCCCTGCTCGACGTGTCTGTCTCGCAGTTAAGCTCCCTTCTGCCTTTACACTCTTCGGCGCGATTCCCAACCGCGCTGAGGGAACCTTTGGGCGCCTCCGTTACCCTTTGGGAGGCGACCGCCCCAGTCAAACTGCCCGCCTGACACGGTCCCTCAGCCGGTTCACGGCTTGAGGTTAGAACTTCAGTGTCGCCAGGGTGGTATCCCAAGGTCGGCTCCACCGGGCCTGGCGGCTCGGCTTCTCTGCCTCCCACCTATCCTGTACAGGCCACACCAAAATCCAATGTCAGGTTACAGTAAAGCTCCACGGGGTCTTTCTGTCCAGTCGCGGGTAACCTGCATCTTCACAGGTATTGCAATTTCACCGAGTCCCTCGTTGAGACAGCGCCCAAGTCGTTACGCCTTTCGTGCGGGTCGGAACTTACCCGACAAGGAATTTCGCTACCTTAGGACCGTTATAGTTACGGCCGCCGTTTACTGGGGCTTCGGTTCAAGGCTCTCACCCTTCCCCTTAACCTTCCAGCACCGGGCAGGCGTCAGCCCCTATACGTGGTGTTTCCACTTGGCAGGGACCTGTGTTTTTGGTAAACAGTCGCTTGGGCCTTTTCACTGCGGCCCGCCCGGGCTTCGGGCGTTCGCCCTACTCCCAGGCCGGCGCCCCTTCTCCCGAAGTTACGGGGCCATTTTGCCGAGTTCCTTAACGAGGGTTCTCTCGCGCGCCTCGGGATTCTCTCCCCGCCTACCTGTGTCGGTTTGCGGTACGGGCACCTTCGGCCTCGCTAGGGGTTTTTCTCGGCAGTTTGGGCTCGGTCGCTTCGCAGCCGTAGCCGCTCCCCATCACCTCTCGGAACCCACGGGGGGATTTGCCTCCCCGCTCTTCCTACCGGCTTGGACGCACTCTTCCACCCGTGCGCTCGACCTACCCTCCTGCGTCACCCCGTCGCTCAAACGGCCTCAGGTGGGGCCGGAATTTTAACCGGCTGTCCATCGCCTACGCCTTCCGGCCTCGGCTTAGGTCCCGCCTGACCCTGAGCGGACGATCCTTCCTCAGGAATCCTTAGGCTTACGGCGGGCAGGATTCTCACCTGCCTTTTCGCTACTCATACCGGCATTCGCTCTTCCTTACGGTCCACACACCCTCCCAGGTATGCTTCTACCCGTAAGGAACGCTCCCCTACCATGTTGGCGGTGGGCTGCAGCCAACCGCCATCATCCGAAGCTTCGGTGCTGGGCTTGAGCCCCGTGTATTTTCGGCGCAGGATCACTCGACCAGTGAGCTATTACGCACTCTTTGAATGAATGGCTGCTTCTAAGCCAACATCCTGGCTGTCTGGGCGATCCCACATCCTTATCCACTTAGCCCAGCTTGGGGACCTTAGCTGTCGGTCCGGGCTCTTTCCCTCTTGACCACGAACCTTAGCGCCCGTAGTCTGACTCCCAGGGTCCAAGCTGCGGCATTCGGAGTTTGAATGGGTTCGGTAACCCGGTAAGGCCCCTAGCCCAATCAGTGCTCTACCTCCGCAGCTCATCCCTGAGGCTAGCCCTAAAGCTATTTCGGGGAGAACCAGCTATCTCCGGGTTCGATTGGCATTTCACCCCTACCCACAGCTCATCCCCCAGTTTTTCAACACTGGTGGGTTCGAGCCTCCACGAGGTTTTACTCTCGTTTCACTCTGGCCATGGGTAGATCACCCGGTTTCGGGTCTGCGTACAGCTACTTGCGCCCTTTCAGACTCGCTTTCGCTCCGGCTCCGGCTTTTCGGCCTTAACCTCGCAACTGTACGCAACTCGCCGGTTCATTCTTCAATAGGCACGCGGTCGTCCGGCACTCAATCCGCAAGTCTAAGTTCTTCTGTCCGCTGCCTTTCCTTTGCGGGAAACGCCCTTGCGGACTTCCTCTGCTTAAACTCGCCGATTGAGTGCCGGACTTCCACGGCTTGTGGACACACGGTTTCAGGTT